>NZ_AZNV01000023.1:0-104240 GCF_000510625.1 Rhizobium sp. IBUN | reverse complement strand
TTGAGGAACATGCGCCACCAGCGCAACCGCGCTTGCACCTCCTCTTCCCGTTCGGTGGCGTGGATGTAGGAATAGAGATAATCCGTGGCGACCAGATCGAAGAAGGCGTTAGGGTTCACCAGAAACTCGCGGCCGCGTCTGGTTGGCAGCAGCACATCCTTTTTCCGACGAAGCAGCTTCAGATGANGGGTCATGTCGCGCACGACCCAGAGCGGCGGCATGTCGCGTTCATTGAGCACCTTGTGCATGCTGTAGAGATCTTCGGCTGTAAAGTCGGGCCAGAGGAAGTTAACAGCGGCCCAATGCACGAACTTGCGGTTCATGGCGCCGGTTGCCGTCAATCCTATGCCACCCTCACCGTCGGCATAGGCAACAGCAAGAAGCATGCCGCGAAGAAGTGGTGACAGCGCGGCGACATTGACGTCACCCTGCAGTTTGATTTCCGGAAGCATCGTGCGGCTTTGATCCCCAACTGCGCCATGCAAGTGCTAGCGAGTATCGAGCGGTAAAAGAACAATTGCCAGTGAGAAAGCTAAAGCCGAAGGGGAATGTTATCACCCGCCCCCGCTCCGCCCTTACAACCCGGCCCAGCCGGCCGGATCGGGGGCTGATTGTCAGAGCCAGTGTCGCATTTCTAAATGGCTGAAGACCCGCCCAAGGTGACATTTCTACTTTGCAAACCGGCGGACATTTCAACCTGGCCGCCACAATGGATTGTAGGGGGGTGGGTTCTAGAATGAAGTGCGACTTGCTAATGATCCCAATGGGTTATCAATTGCAAGGACGATGCAATGAAGCGCACCTACTCTCAGATTGGATTGGACGAACGCCGTAAGATTGCCCGTTGGAGGTTGGCTGGGCTCAGTATTGACGCCATTGCAGAGAAGCTCGGAAGGCATCGTTCGACGATCTTTCGCGAAGTCCGGCGCAACATATTCGTCGACAAGGAAGTTCCTGATCTCAGCGGCTACTACTGCGTGACCGCCCATCAAATGGCCTGTGATCGCCGATTAAAGCTGCGCAAGCTCGCGCGCTTCTCGCATGTCCGGCAATCGGTGATCGAGCGGATCGTACACGGCTGGTCACCGCAGCAGATTGCCGGTCGGATGCGCCTGGAGCACCATCCGATCTCGGTGAGCCACGAGACGATCTACAAATTCGCATACTCGGCCGACGGCCAGGCGATCAAGCTGTGGCGACATCTGCCGGAGCGTCGTGCCAGGCGCAGGCCAAGACATGCCAGACGCAAGCACGGTCAACGCTTTAGCTCGGATCTGAACATTTTGCGTCGTCCCGACACTGTCGCTGACCGCAAACAGTTTGGGCACTGGGAATGTGATCTTATCCAGTTCCGCAAGAAGTTTGGAAAGGCCAACGTCACGTCGCTCGTCGAGCGCGTTAGCCGATTTGCGATCTTCCTGCGTAACAACGACCGTCAGTCACGTCCGGTCATGGACGGCCTCATACAGGCCCTCAAGGCCCTACCCCATCTAGCCCGTCGCTCGATCACCTTCGACCGTGGCACGGAGTTTACGGATTGGCCGTATCTTCAGGCGAGCATCGGCACCCAAACCTGGTTCTGCGACCCGCAATCGCCGTGGCAGAAAGGCACCGTCGAGAATACCAATGGCCGCGTCCGGAAATGGCTTTCGAGAGAGGTCGATCCATTATCGGTCACAGATGCCGATCTGATCGAGATCTGCAACCGGCTTAACGCAACACCCCGCAAATGCCTTGGATATCGAACCCCGGCCGAAGTCTTCCGAAAGAAACTGCTCGCGCAGATCAGACATGCCGGCTAGCTTGATGAGCCACAAAAGTCGCGGTTCAGCATGAACTCACAATCCCGTAAGGAATAGCGCACGAAGCACGCCTACCAACACCCCTCCTGGTGATCTATGCTCTTTCCTTGTGCGTAGACTGCCCTAGAATTCCTAGGACAGCCGGAGCCGTTGCCATGCGCGCCTTTCTCGCAGTTTTCATTCTGTGTGCCGCGTCCTTCGTTTTGTTTGCGGCCGCTCAAGCCGAAGATCCGATCGACGCGACGCGAACGATGATCGAGGCGCAGATCAAGGCGTTCCTGAACGACGACGTCGACACGGCCTATTCCTTTGCCGCACCCGGGATCAAGGCGATCTACCCCGACAAGAACGTCTTCTTCGCCATGGTCAAGAAAAGCTATGAGCCGGTTTACCACCCTGGCAATTATGCCTTTGGGCGCAGCCGCTCGATCGACAATGGCGCGATGATCTATCACGAGGTGCTGATATCAGGCCGTGACGGCAAGGATTGGACTGCCGTCTACCAGCTGGCGCGTCAGCCTGACGGAAGTTACAAGATCAACGGTGTGCAGATCGTGCCAAATACCGAAAGCAAAGGCATCTAAAGAAATGCCGCGGAAAGCCTCTCGCGATTTTTCGTTCGGAATTCAGATCAGACCGGCTGGTTCCAAGGCATCAGGTTGAGCAGCTTCGCCATGCCGCACCAGCCGGATATGCCGGCAAAGGCAAGCGCCGCGCCAAACAGGCCAGCAACGACGAAGCCGGCTGGGCTGATGAAGAAGCCGGCAAGCACCGACAGCAGCACGAGGAAGCCGACGACGATCTGGACCTGACGGAAGATCGTTAGGCGCGGGGCGGCTGTGCCGACCACCGGCAGGCCTTCCGCTTTCCAAGCAGCGATGCCGCCCTCAAGATTGAAGACCGGATACTCGCTTCCCTCCTGGGCTACCAGCCGCTCGCAGGCTTGCTGGCCGCGACCGCCCTTCAGGCACTGGAATACGACCTTGCGTCCGGCCGGGACGGAAAGGACTCGGGTGAGGTTTCCGACCTCGGACAGAAGCAGGGAAAGGGCCGAAGCGATATGCTCGCTGCGGAACTCCTCCGGCTCGCGGACGTCGATCAGGACCGCCTCGCCCGCACCTATCCACTCTTTCGCCTGGCGCGGTGTCACCACCTTCATCGACTGCGTCATTGCTCAAACCTTCCTGCAGAAGCGGTTGTAGAGAATTTCCATTATCTCCAGAGCCGCCGGATCGTTGATAAAATAATAGAGCGTACGGTGGTCCCGCCGGAAATCGACGAGGCCTTCCTTCTTCAATTTCGCCAGATGCTGCGACATCGAGGTCTGGCCGATGCCTGTCTCCTCGACCAGCGTACCAACGCTCTTCTCGCCGGCGGCAAGAAGACAGAGGATCAGCAGCCTGTGCGGGCTTGCAAGTCCACTCAGGAACTCCGCAGCCCCTTCCGCCTTGCCGCTCATCTCCAGCGTGAAGTCCGTCATCGGCGCCTCTTTACATTTCGTATTTTATTGATATCACATTTTTGCGAAATGAAAAGCAGGAAATACGGAAACAGAATGATGAGCAAGGATTACAAGCAGATCACCCGTGATATCGCCGCCTATACCGGAGAACTGAGAAAGCTGGCGCCGGAGGCCATGCTAGGCTTCTACGCACTAGCGAAGGGCGCAAGCGGCGATGGCGCTCTCGACAAGAAGACGAAGGAACTGATCGCGTTGGCGATCGGCGTCACTCAGCGCTGCGACGGCTGCATCGGCTTTCACGCCAAGGCATTGAAAGAACTCGGCGCTACTCGTGAAGAGGTCGCCGAGGTCATGGCGATGAGTGTTTATATGGGCGGTGGCCCAGCGTTGATGTATGCCGCAGACGCGCTGCGCGCCTATGACCAGTTTGCCGAAGCTTAAGGCGGCTCAGACTGGATCGAGATCGCCCCTCGCCCATTCCTCCATGGTCTCGGCCATGAAATCGGCGAAACGGCCTTCGGCGATCGACTTGCGGATACCCTGCATCAGCTCCTGGTAATAGGCGAGATTGTGCCAGGAGAGCAGCATGCCGCCGAGGGCCTCACTGGCGCGCACGAGGTGGTGCAGGTAGGCACGCGAGTAGTCGCGCGATGCCGGGCAGTTCGATTGTTCGTCGAGCGGCCGCATATCCTCTGCGTGACGGGCATTGCGGATGTTGACCTTGCCGCGACGTGTAAAGGCAAGCCCGTGACGGCCAGAGCGGGTCGGCATCACGCAGTCGAACATGTCGATGCCGCGAGCGACGGACTTCAGGATATCGTCAGGCGTACCGACGCCCATGAGATAGCGCGGCTTCTCCGTTGGCAATACCGGAAGGGTCTCCTCGAGCATCTTCAGCATGACCTCCTGCGGCTCTCCAACGGCGAGACCGCCGACCGCGTAGCCCTTGAGATCGAGATCGGTCAGTGCCGCGGCCGACCGGACGCGCAGCGCGGGTACATCCCCGCCCTGCACGATCCCGAACATGGCTTTACCCGGCTGGTTGCCGAAGGCAACCTTGCAACGCTCCGCCCAGCGCAGCGACAGCTCCATGGCGCGCTCGATTTCCCGCGGTTCCGCCGGCAGCGCCACGCACTCGTCAAGCTGCATCTGGATGTCGGAATCGAGCAGTCCCTGGATCTCGATCGAGCGCTCCGGCGACATGTGATGCAGGCTGCCGTCGACATGTGACTTGAAGGTTACGCCCTGCTCATCGAGCTTGCGGAGACCCGAGAGCGACATCACCTGGAACCCGCCGGAATCGGTCAGGATCGGATGCTCCCAGCGGATCAGCCTGTGCAGACCACCGAGCCGGGCCACGCGTTCCGCTGTAGGGCGCAGCATGAGATGATAGGTGTTGCCGAGGATGATGTCGGCGCCCGTGTCGCGAACCTGGTCGAGATACACGGCCTTAACGGTACCGACGGTGCCGACGGGCATGAAGGCCGGCGTGCGGATCGTGCCCCGCGGCATCGAGACCTCGCCCAGGCGAGCACCGGCGTCAGTCTTCTTGAGGGTGAACTGAAAGTTCTCGGTCATTTAGTCTTTCCGGAAAAGAAGGCTGGAATCGCCATAGGAATAGAAGCGGTAGCCCGTCGAAATCGCGTGCTGATAGGCCGCATGCATGGTCTCGAAGCCGGCAAAGGCCGAAACGAGCATGAACAGGGTCGATCGGGGCAAATGGAAGTTCGTCATCAGCATGTCAACCGCCTTGAAGCGGTAGCCTGGCGTGATGAAGATACCCGTGGCGCCGGCCCAGGCCCGGATCTCGCCATTGTCCTGCGCAGCACTTTCGATCAGCCGTAGCGAAGTCGTGCCCACACAGATGATGCGCCCGCCCCTCGCCTTCACGGCATTGAGGCTCGCAGCCGTTTCGGCGCTGACATAGCCGCTTTCGAGATGCATCTTGTGGTCATCGGTATCGTCCGCTTTGACTGGCAAGAAGGTGCCGGCGCCGACATGTAGCGTCACGAAATGGCGCTCGACCCCAGCCTTGTCGATCGCGTCGAAAAGCGCGGGCGTGAAGTGAAGTCCGGCCGTGGGAGCGGCGACGGCGCCTTCCTCGCGCGCATAGATGGTCTGGTAGTCGGCGCGGTCGCGCTCATCCTCGGCGCGTTTGGCGGCGATGTAAGGTGGCAACGGAATATGTCCGACGGAATGGATGGCCTCGTCGAGCATCGGCCCAGACAGGTCGAAGGCAAGGGTGACTTCGCCGCCCTCGCCTTTTTCCTCGACCGTGCATTCGAGCTTGCCGAGCAGGCAGCTGGTGCCGTCATGGCCAAATGAGATGCGATCACCGATCTTGATGCGCTTACCGGGCTTGGCAAAAGCCTTCCAGCGGCTGGTGCCGGTGCGCATATGCAGCGTTGCCGAAACCTGCTGACCGCCGGCGCCCTCACGATAACGGATGCCCTCGAGCTGCGCCGGGATCACCTTGGTGTCGTTGAAGACGAGCGCGTCTCCTGTCCTTAGAAAGCTGAGCAAATCGCTAACCCGATGGTCCGACAGCTGCACTTCGCCCGCCGGGTCGACGACGAGCAGGCGCGCGCTATCGCGCGGCTCGGCGGGCCGCAGGGCGATCCGTTCATCCGGCAGGTCGAAATCAAAGAGGTCTACGCGCATCACTCAAATCCAGGCAAAGCGAAACCCGCCCCACGCTTTCACGCAAGGGCGGGTTTCAGCAAAAATCACAATCAGACGTCAGCGGCAACCCGCATCGAGACGATCGAGTCCGGATCGACGACCGGCTCGCCCTTCTTGATCTTGTCGACGTTGTCCATGCCTTCGATGACCTGACCCCAGACGGAGTACTGCTTGTTCAGCCAAGGAGCATCGGTGAAGCAAATGAAGAACTGCGAATTGGCAGAGTTCGGGTTCTGGGAGCGGGCCATCGAGCACGTGCCTCTGACGTGGCTGACCGCCGAGAACTCAGCCTTGAGGTCGGGCTTCTCGGAACCGCCCATGCCGGCGCGGCTCGGGTTGAAGCTCTCGCCGCCCTTCTTGCCGAACTTCACGTCACCGGTCTGCGCCATGAAATCGTTGATGACGCGATGGAAGACAACGTTGTCATAGGCCTTCTCGCGAGCGAGTTCCTTGATGCGGGCGACATGTTCCGGCGCTACTTCCGGCAGCAGCTGGATGACAACCTTACCCTTGGTGGTTTCCAGGATGATGGTGTTTTCGGGATCCTTGATCTCGGCCATTCGTCTTCTCCTACTTGTCTTGAAACTTACTTGCTGCCGACGGTGACCTTGATCATCCGGTCGGGATTGCTGACTTCGCCGTTCTGGCCCTCGCCGCGCTTGATCTTGTCGACATTCTCCATGCCGGAGACGACCTTGCCAACAACCGTGTACTGGCCGTTGAGGAAGGAGCCATCAGCAAACATGATAAAGAACTGGGAGTTCGCCGAGTTCGGGTCCTGCGAGCGGGCCATACCGACCGTACCCCGCACGAAAGGCGTCTTCGAGAATTCGGCCGGCAGGTCAGGCAGGTCGGAGCCACCGGTACCGGCACGGCTCGCATCGAAGCCCTTTTCCATGTTGCCAAACTTCACGTCGCCGGTCTGGGCCATGAAGCCTTCGATGACGCGATGGAAGGCGACGTTGTCATACGCGCCCTTCTTGGCGAGCGCTTCGATCTGCGCGACGTGCTTCGGCGCGACGTCCGGCATAAGCTGGATCACGACCGGACCGTCTTTCAGCTGGATCGTCAGCGTGTTGCCGGACTGCGCGAATGCGGCGCCCGCGAACGAGGCAAGGGAAAGCACGGCTGCAAATGCGAAAGAGAAAAGTTTCATAATGGCTCCGTTGCGGCGAAAAGGTCGCCTAGGATTTGCGCTTGGATTGAAGAGCTTTCAAGACGGCAGCCGGCACAAAGGCGCTGACGTCGCCTCCCATGGCAGCGATTTGCCGGACCAATGTGGCGGTTATGGGCCGCGAGGCCGTTCCGGCTGGCAGAAAGATCGTTTGAATGTCGGGCGCCATCTGGCGGTTCATCCCGGCCATCTGCATTTCATAGTCGAGATCGGTGCCGTCCCTGAGGCCGCGGATCAGTAGGGTCGCGCTATGGGATCGCGCCGCGTCGACGACGAGATTGTCGAATGCAACGACTGAGATGTCGCCGGTCTTTTCAGGCATTGCTTCCGCGAGCGACTGGCGAATGAGATTCGCCCTCTCATCGAAGGAAAAGAGCGGCGCCTTGCCGGGATGAACGCCGATCGCGACGATAACCTTGGACGCAACGCTCAGCGCCTGGACAAGAACATCCAGATGTCCGTTGGTGATCGGGTCGAACGACCCCGGATAAAAAGCTGTCGTCATGGGTCTAGCCATTTGTTTCGACGCCCTTTTGTCATGGATGACGGTTGCCCGCAAGTCATTTGCCCATCGCTGAACGGCGGATGAATGCAGCATTCAAGGCGGCTTCAGACCGGCTCGCTATAGTTGAGACCGTCAACACCCGATGTCATTCCGACATCGGTCAGCCCCGGAAAACGCCCATGCTGATCATCCTTGTTGTATTCGCTGTCATCGTCTCGCTGCTTGCCGAATTTTTCCACGGCTACGTGCGGGAAATGCAGGATGCAAGTTGGGTGCGGCCAAGCGTACGGGAACATTATGCAATCGTGCGTAGGACAGGAAATGTGGCGTTTAAACCGATTAAGGATTCTGAATGCCAGATGAACGGCGCATTCAAGGTCGCTTCAGAACGGCCTTGCTAAACGACCCGTCAATATCCCTGGAACCATTTTCGCACGCATGCGTTCACTCAACCAGCGTAACGCGATACGCCGCACAAGGAAGAAGATATGCCCAATAAAATTACCATGATTAATGCTGTCTGGATGGTAATGATGACTGGTATGCTTGCAGCGACTGTCGCGCTTTACGATCACAAAGTGGAAGCGTCCAAGGTATATGGCCCTTATGCGTCGGCTCGTGCGGCGGTAATGAGCCAGTACTAAGGGACGTGAACGCAAAGCCCAGGAGGATTGCTCATGTTCACGATACTAGCTGTGCTCACCGCCCTTATCAGCATAATGTTTATCGTGTCCGTGGCTTCCACCATCTCTGCCCTTCGCCATGAAAGCGAAGAACTGAAGAAGACCGATGGAAAACACAGCTGGTTCTAGCCGCTGTCGACATCTGGGATTGCATGTTTTCAATCGAAATAGGCCGGATGAACGAGGTTTGTCCGGCCTTTTTCGTGCCTAGAGATGCCGTTCTCTCGCGCATAGCTTAACGTCGCTTCTAGCAGAGCCTTGGCACAGCCGCCGCTCCTTTCACTTCGACGCACATAGACCATGATGAGCGTTGCCCGATGCACCATCTTACTGGCACGCTGGCGGCTCAGCCCCCATCATCCCGACGGGCTCACCCTGCTTAAGGGCCACGAGAACAGGCCCGTCGACCAATCGCCTACGCCATTCATCGTCTGAGAGCGCTTCCCAGTCGCCGACGGTGCTGGCAAAGGCTGCGGGTTCGGTCCGCAGCGCTCCAGCCGAATGACATTGAAGATGGCAACATCGTCAATACCGAGAATCCGGATCACTCTGCCCTCCATTTTGGCTGCAGCACCGCCAGCCGGTTCCCGCAGTCAAGGTGCCCCCAAAAAAAAACCGGGCAGTCGCCCGGTTTTCAAGATCAAACGCTTAGAACATCACGCTTCCGTGTCAGGCTCACCTTCCGGAACCGAGGCAATGTCGTCGCCATTCTCGACAACCTCTTCAGCCTCCTCCTCGGGCTCGCTAATGCGCTCCACGGATACGACCTTTTCATCCTTGGCAGTCGAGAAGATGGTGACGCCCTTCGTTGCTCGGCTCGCGATACGGATGCCGCCCACCGGAACGCGGATGAGCTGGCCGCCATCGGATACGAGCATGATCTGGTCGCCTTCGTTGACCGGGAAAGCGGCCACGAGTTCGCCGATCTCCCCCGTCTTCGACGTATCGGTGGCGCGAATGCCCTTGCCGCCACGGCCGGAAATGCGGAAGTCGTAGGAGGAGGATCGCTTGCCGAAGCCCTTCTCCGAAACCGTCAGGACGTACTGCTCGCGCGCCTTCAGTTCCTCATAGCGCTCGTCGCTCAGTTGACCTTCCTCGGTCACTTCCTCGCCAACCAGCGAGATTTCCTCGGCGTCACCCGTCGCGAGGCGGCGTTCGCTCGCGGCCCGCTTCAGGTAGGCTGCGCGTTCCCAAGGTTCGGCATCGACATGTCCAACAATCGTCATCGAGATGATGCGGTCGCCGTCACCGAGGTTGATGCCGCGAACGCCGATGGAGTTGCGGCCAGCAAAGACGCGGACGTCATCGACGGGGAAGCGAATGCACTGACCGAGCGCCGTGGTCAGAAGCACATCGTCATGCTCGGTGCAGGTCTCGACTGAGAGGATTTCGTCGCCTTCTTCCTCGAGCTTCATCGCGATCTTGCCGTTGCGGTTGACCTGAACGAAGTCGGAAAGCTTGTTGCGGCGAACTGTCCCGCGCGTCGTCGAGAACATGACGTCGAGCTTATCCCAGCTGTCCTCATCCTCCGGCAACGGAAGGATCGTGGTGATGCGTTCGCCGGGCTCCAGCGGCAGCATGTTGATGAGCGCCTTGCCGCGCGCGGTCGGCGTGCCGATCGGCAGGCGATAGACCTTTTCCTTGTAGACGATACCGCGCGAGGAGAAGAACAGAACCGGCGTATGCGTGTTGAGAACGAATAGCTGGCTAACAAAATCCTCGTCGCGCGTCGTCATGCCGGAGCGGCCCTTGCCGCCACGGCGCTGGGCGCGATAGGTCGTCAGCGGCACGCGCTTGATGTAGCCGAGATGGGAGACCGTCACGACCATGTCTTCGCGGGCGATGAGATCCTCATCGTCCATTTCAAGGCCGCCGTCCATGATCTCGGTGCGGCGCGGCGTGCCGAATTCGTCGCGAACGGCTGCAAGCTCTTCTTTGACGATCGTCTGGATGCGAACCCGCGACGACAGGATTTCAAGGTAATCCTTAATCTCTTCGCCTATCTTGTTGAGTTCGTCACCGATTTCGTCACGGCCGAGTGCGGTCAGACGGGCCAGACGCAGTTCGAGGATGGCGCGCGCCTGCTCTTCCGAGAGGTTGTATGTCAGGTCCTCATTGATGCGGTGACGCGGATCGTCGATCAGGCGGATCAGGCTTTCGACATCGGCGGCCGGCCAGCGGCGCGTCATCAACTGCTCGCGTGCGGTCTGCGGATCCGGCGCCTGCCGGATCGTGCGGATGATCTCGTCAATATTGGCGACAGCGATCGCCAGGCCGACCAAGACGTGAGCGCGCTCGCGGGCCTTGCGGAGAAGGAATTTCGTTCTCCGGCTAACGACTTCCTCACGGAAGGAAACGAAGGCGCGCAGCATATCGAGTAGCGTCAGCTGTTCCGGCTTGCCGCCGTTCAGCGCCACCATGTTGCAGCCGAAGGAGGTTTGCAGCGGCGTGTAGCGGTAGAGCTGGTTCAGGATGACATCGGCATTCGCATCGCGCTTCAACTCGACGACGACGCGATAGCCCTGACGGTCGGATTCATCGCGTAGGTCGGAGATCCCTTCGATACGCTTGTCGCGCACCAGTTCGGCCATCTTCTCGATCATCGTCGACTTGTTCACCTGATACGGGATCTCGGTGATGATGATCTGTTCGCGATCGCCACGCATCGGCTCGATGGTGGCAACGCCGCGCATGATCACCGAGCCGCGACCGGTCTCGTAGGCCGAGCGAATGCCGGCGCGACCAAGGATCTTGGCGCCCGTCGGGAAGTCCGGACCCGGAATAATCTGCATGATGTCAGGCAGTTCGATCGCCGGGTTGTCGATCAGCGCAATGCAGCCGTCGATGACTTCGGACAGATTGTGCGGCGGAATATTCGTCGCCATCCCCACGGCGATGCCGCCTGCCCCGTTCACTAGGAGGTTCGGGAACTTTGCGGGAACAACGACGGGCTCGGACAGCGTGCCGTCATAGTTATCGCGGAAGTCGACCGTTTCCTTGTCGAGATCGTCGAGCAGCGAATGCGCGGCCTTCTGCAGGCGGCACTCTGTGTAGCGTTCGGCCGCCGGCGGATCGCCGTCGACGGAGCCGAAGTTGCCCTGGCCGTCGATCAGCGGAAGGCGGAGCGACCAGTCCTGCGCCATACGCGCTAGCGCGTCGTAGATCGCTGCGTTGCCGTGCGGATGGTATTTACCCATCACATCCCCGGTAACGCGGGCGCATTTGACGTATTTCTTGTTCCAGTCGATGCCGAGTTCGGACATGCCGTAAAGGATGCGCCGGTGCACGGGCTTCAGGCCGTCGCGGACATCAGGCAGGGCGCGGCTGACGATAACGCTCATGGCGTAATCGAGATACGACCGCTGCATTTCCTCCATGATGGAGATGGGCTCGATGCCTGGCGGGAGCTTCCCGCCGCCGGGGGGTGTTTGCTCAGTCAAAACAGATCACGATCTCTTCTAGAATCACTTGAAGATTTATAGCGGAAAGCCTGTTCCTACGCTAATTTTGGCACGGGTTTTGAACAGACTTTTGCGGTCTTATGAGGGCAATGGGAGTCTCTGGGACGGTTATTTGCACCGCCCTAATAACACCATTTGCCAAAATGGTCTCTCCGCATCACAATCGCGAAAAAACCAAGTGTTTATATGGGCTCACGGAGAGACAATGGCAAGCGTCGACCAACTGATCAACGCCTTCACGACGCTGCTTGTCACGATCGACCCGCCTGGTCTTGCTCCACTCTTTCTCGGGCTCACGACCGGCATGAGCCGCAGCCAGCGAAAACAGGTGGCGCTGCGCGGCTCGATCATCGCCTTTGTCATTCTTGCCGCTTTCGCCCTGTTCGGGGCCAGCGTGCTCGGGGTGCTCGGAATCTCGATCGGCGCCTTCCGCATTGCCGGTGGTCTTCTGTTATTCTGGATCGCCTTTGAAATGGTGTTCGAGAAGCGGCAGGACCGTAAGGAGAAGACGAGCACAGCCGCAATCACCGTCGATCATATCCATAATATCTCGGTCTTTCCGTTGGCGATCCCTCTGATCGCCGGTCCCGGTGCCATTTCGGCGACGATCCTAATTGCCGGATCGATGCAGGCTTCGCTCGAGCGGGCGCAATTGATCATTGTCATCGCATTGAGTCTGCTGCTGCTGTTTCTCTCGCTGCTCATCGCCGAAAGACTTGATCGCTTCCTCGGCGTAACGGGGCGCGCAATTCTGACACGCCTTCTCGGTGTCATCCTGGCGGCGCTTGCCACGCAGTTCGTCGTCGACGGTTTGAGATCTACCCTCATGACGACGCCAGCCGGCTAGGTCAAAAAGCCGGTTACCTGCACGGCTTCCATCGCGGCAAGCTCGGGGGGCGTCCAATCCCGGAGATTGAAAAGCGGACGGCGCACCTTGCGGCGCGCCGTCCAACTTATGCCACGAATACTCTGCGATCAAAACGGGATATCGTCGTCGAGATCGCGCGAGAAGTTTCCACCGCCGCCGCCACCGCTGCTGCGGCCAGATGATTGCGACGGCGCGCCGTAGTCGTCGCCGTAGCCACCGCCGCCACCGAAATCGTTGCCGCCGGCATTACTGCCGCGACCACCGCCGAAGCCGGAGCTTGCGCCGCCACCCTCGCCGCGACCGTCCAGCATCGTCAGCGTCGAGCCGAAGCCCTGCAGAACGACTTCCGTCGAATAGCGGTCCTGGCCGTTCTGGTCTTGCCACTTACGCGTCTGCAGCGCGCCTTCGATGTAGAGCTTGGCGCCCTTCTTCACATACTGCTCGACGACCTTGCAGAGGCCTTCGTTGAAGACTACGACCGTATGCCATTCCGTCTTCTCGCGGCGTTCGCCGGAGGTGCGATCACGCCAGGTCTCGGACGTCGCGATGCGAAGGTTGGCGATCGGCCGGCCATCCTGGGTCCGCCGGATTTCGGGGTCAGCGCCCACGTTCCCGATCAGAATTACCTTGTTTACGCTGCCAGCCATACTTTCACCTTACCTGCCGCCCTGCCCGGCGGCGCTTGAAACAATCGGTGCACCTTAAACCATAGAGCGCCGGCGATGGGTGTCCATCGCCGGTTCATCCACAAGGAATTTTGTTCTTTATTTGTTCTAGTTTATCCCTATGATCCTGTCAACCGAATCGAAAACCTTGCAGCAGACGGACATTCAGCCTCGACTCGCCAGCCGGCATCACTAAATAAGGGGCTTGTTCCAGCACAGAAGCAGAAGACGATGAGCGAACTGAAGACGATTTCCATCCGCGGCGCGCGCGAGCACAATTTGAAGGGCATCGATCTCGATCTGCCGCGAAACAAACTCATCGTCATGACCGGCCTTTCGGGATCCGGCAAGTCGTCGCTTGCCTTTGACACGATCTATGCCGAAGGACAGCGACGCTATGTCGAAAGCCTTTCGGCCTATGCGCGCCAGTTCCTTGAAATGATGCAGAAGCCTGACGTCGATCAGATCGACGGCCTGTCGCCAGCGATTTCGATCGAGCAAAAGACGACCTCGCGCAACCCACGCTCGACGGTCGGTACGGTGACCGAGATCTATGACTACATGCGCCTGCTCTTTGCCCGCGTCGGCGTACCCTATTCGCCCGCGACCGGGCTGCCGATCGAGAGCCAGACGGTCAGCCAGATGGTCGATCGCGTGCTGGAATTCGGAGAAGGCACGCGTCTCTATATTCTCGCCCCGCTCGTGCGCGGGCGTAAGGGGGAGTACAAGAAGGAACTGGCAGACCTGATGAAAAAGGGTTTCCAGCGCGTCAAGGTCGACGGCCAATTCTACGAGATCGCCGACGTGCCAGCCCTGGACAAGAAGTACAAGCACGATATCGACGTCGTGGTCGACCGTATTGTGGTGCGGCCGGATACGGCGTCGCGCCTTGCCGACAGCTTCGAGACTTCGCTCAAGCTCGCCGATGGCCTCGCCGTTGCGGAATTCGCCGACAAGCCGCTGCCGCCGGAAGAAACTGCCGCCGGCGGCTCCGCCAACAAGTCGCTTAATGAAACGCATGAACGCGTTCTCTTCTCCGAGAAGTTCGCCTGCCCGGTATCGGGCTTCACCATTCCCGAGATCGAGCCGCGGCTTTTTTCCTTCAACAATCCAGCCGGCGCCTGCCCGACCTGCGACGGTCTCGGAGCGCAGCAGAAGATCGACGCCAACCTGATCGTGCCGGAGCCTGAGCGCACGCTGCGCGATGGCGCCATTGCACCGTGGGCGAAGTCGACCTCTCCCTATTACAATCAGACGCTCGAAGCTCTCGGTAAGCACTATGGCTTCAAGCTCGGCGCCCGTTGGAACGATCTTTCGGAGCAGGCGAAGGATGTCATCCTGAATGGTACCGACGAAAAGATCGAGTTCCACTATGCCGATGGCGCGCGGTCCTATACCACGCACAAGAATTTCGAGGGCATCATCACCAATCTCGAGCGTCGCTGGAAGGAGACGGATTCCGCCTGGGCGCGAGAGGAAATCGAGCGCTATATGTCGGCAGCCCCCTGCCCGTCTTGTGGCGGTTTCCGCCTGAAGCCGGAGGCGCTTGCCGTCAAGATCAATACGCTGCATATCGGCCAGGTGACCGACATGTCGATCCGCGTCGCCCGAGACTGGTTCGAGGTCCTGCCGCAGTCGCTGAGCGCCAAGCAGAACGAGATTGCCGTTCGCATTCTCAAGGAGATCCGCGACCGCCTGCGCTTCCTCAATGACGTAGGCCTGGATTATCTCAGCCTGTCGCGAAACTCCGGCACCTTGTCGGGGGGCGAGAGCCAGCGCATCCGGTTGGCGTCGCAGATCGGTTCCGGCTTGACCGGCGTATTGTATGTCCTCGACGAGCCATCGATCGGTTTGCATCAGCGCGACAACGCTCGGCTGCTTGATACGCTGAAGCACCTTCGCGATATCGGCAACACCGTGATCGTGGTCGAGCATGACGAGGACGCGATCTTGACCGCCGACGATGTCGTCGACATCGGTCCCGCCGCCGGCATCCATGGTGGCCAGGTGATCGCCCATGGCACGCCACAGGAGATCATGGCGAACCCTAAGTCGCTGACCGGCAAATATCTGTCCGGTGAACTCGGCGTTCCGGTTCCCGACGAGCGCCGTAAGCCCAAGAAGGGCAAGGAAATCAAGGTCGTCGGCGCCCGCGGCAACAATCTGAAGAATGTCACCGCCTCCATCCCGCTCGGCGTCTTTACGGCGGTCACTGGCGTATCAGGGGGCGGTAAGTCCACGTTCCTGATCGAGACGCTGTATAAATCGGCGGCCCGGCGCGTCATGGGCGCCCGCGAAATCCCGGCTGATCACGATCGCATCGACGGCTTCGAACACATCGACAAGGTCATCGATATCGACCAGTCGCCGATCGGCCGCACGCCGCGTTCCAACCCAGCGACCTACACGGGCGCGTTTACCCCGATCCGTGACTGGTTTGCCGGTCTGCCGGAAGCGAAGGCGCGCGGCTACCAACCGGGACGCTTCTCGTTCAACGTCAAGGGCGGACGCTGCGAAGCCTGCCAAGGCGACGGCGTCATCAAGATCGAGATGCACTTCCTGCCTGATGTGTACGTCACCTGCGACGTCTGCCATGGCAAGCGCTACAACAGGGAGACGCTCGACGTTACGTTCAAGCACAAGTCGATTGCCGACGTGCTCGACATGACCGTCGAGGAAGGCGTCGATTTCTTCGCTGCCGTCCCGGCTGTGCGCGACAAGTTGCAGGCCCTGAAGGATGTCGGCCTCGGCTACATCAAGGTCGGACAGCAGGCGAATACGCTGTCCGGTGGCGAGGCGCAGCGCGTCAAGCTGGCAAAGGAACTGTCGAAGCGATCGACGGGCCGCACCCTCTACATCCTCGACGAGCCTACGACCGGCCTGCATTTCCACGACGTCGCCAAGCTCCTGGAGATGCTGCAGGAGCTGGTCAACCAGGGGAATTCGGTCGTCGTCATCGAGCACAATCTCGAAGTCATCAAGACGGCGGACTGGATTCTCGATTTCGGTCCGGAAGGTGGCGATGGCGGTGGGGAGATAGTCGCCGTCGGCACGCCGGAAGCGATCGTCAAGGAGAAGCGGTCCTATACCGGGCAGTTCCTGAAGGAGCTGCTTGAGCGGCGTCCCACACGAAAAACTGTAGTGGCAGCCGAGTGATGCTGAGAGCGGCGTCGCTCGATGACCTGCAGGCTGTCGAGGCGCTGACCGGCGAAGCCTATGCTCGATACACGCGTCTCCTTGGCCGCCCGCCCATTCCCGTTACCGAAGACTACGCACCGCGCATCGGTCGCGGTGAGGTCTGGTTGCGGGAGGTGCAAGGAGAGCTTGCCGGCCTGGCCGTCGTTGAACGGCACCCAGACCATGTGATGCTCTTCAGCATTGCTGTCTCCCCGAAATTTCAGGGCGCCCAGTACGGCCTTGCCATTCTGAGATGGGTGGAAGAGACGGCGCGGGAATGGGGGCTTCCGGAAGTTCGTCTCTACACGAATGCTCGCATGGAACGGAATATTGCGCTCTACCGGGCGTTTGGCTTTCAGGAAACGGGTCGCCGCGAGAATCCGCATAGGCCAGGATGGGTGATTGTCGATATGGCAAAGCAAGTCGGCGGACTGAGATAATCAGAGGAGGAAGAAATGACGAAATCCGGCAACATTCGCGTCGGCATCGGCGGCTGGACCTTCGAGGCATGGCGGGACCACTTCTACCCCGGGGATCTGAAGCAGAAGGACGAACTGAACTATGCAAGCCGCAAGCTGAAGGTCATTGAGATCAACGGCACCTATTACAGTTCGCAGAAGCCGGAAACCTTCGCCAAATGGGCGGCGGATGTGCCTGATGGCTTCATCTTTTCGCTCAAGGCCAGCCGTTTTGTCACCAATCGTCGTGTGCTCGCGGAGGCTGGCGAGTCGATGGAGCGCTTTCTCACTCAGGGCCTGACGGAGCTCGGCCCGCACCTGGGCCCAATCCTCTGGCAGTTCGCCCCGACGAAGAAGTTCGATCCGGATGATTTCGAAGCCTTCCTCAAGCTGCTGCCGAACAGGCAGGATGGCTTGCCTCTGAAGCACGTCGTCGAGGTACGCCATGACTCGTTCAAGGTGCCGGAATTCGTGGCGTTGCTTTCGAAATACGGCGTTGCGCCTGTCTGCGCGGAACACTTCGATTACCCGATGATCGCGGATGTAACTGCCGACTTCGTCTATGCGCGCCTTCAGAAAGGTTCGGACGATATCAGGACCTGCTACTCGCCGGGCGACTTGAAAGACTGGGCTACGCGCCTCGAAACCTGGGCGGATGGCAAGGTACCCGGCGATCTGCCTCTCATCGATGGCGATCGCAAGGTTGCAACCGAACCGCGGGATGTCTTTGCCTTCATGATCCATGAAGGCAAAGTCAATGCGCCCTTTGGGGCGATGGCGCTACAGGAAGCGGTGTTGCGATAGGCTTGTCGTCAGAGCGGACGAACCTCAGTCGCCAGCTCTTCCGCGGTCAGTCCTTTGCCAGCGCGCATGCCGGCGTCTCCATGCATGTAGACGCCGGCCGCGGCCGCCTCGAACGCAGGAACGCCCTGGGCCATCAGCGCTCCAATGACGCCTGCGAGAACATCGCCGGAGCCGGCGGTTGCGAGCCAAACCGGTGCGTTGGTGTTGATGCAGGCTCTCCCGTCAGGCGAGGCGATGACGGTATCGGCGCCCTTGTAGACGATGGCGGCATTCGCCCGTGCCGCGGCAGCCTGCGCTTTTTCGACCTTTCCCATGGCTGTGTCAGCGGCGATATCGGGAAACAGCCGGCCGAACTCCCCCTCATGTGGCGTTAGCACCAGCCGCGGCTCGCCGGAGAACTGTAAAAATAGTTCATCCGGGGCATCCTTAAACGACGAAAGCCCGTCTGCGTCGAGCACGAGATGGCGGTCGGAAAGTGCGGCGACGAAGCGCCGCGCCTTGTCACCGACTCCGAAGCCTGGGCCGAGAACGAACGTCTGCAGCCGCTCGTCGTGCAGCCAGTTGCCGAGTGCGGCTTCCTCTTCGATCGGATGCAGCATGATCGCCGTAAGGTGCGCCGCATTCTCTGCGACTGCATCTCCCGGCGCGGCGATTGTCACGAGTCCTGCCCCGGCCTTCAGCCCCGCCATCGCCGACATTCGGGCGGCGCCGGTCTTGCCTGCCTCGCCGGAGAAGACGACGAGGTGACCGCGTTTGTATTTATGTGTTTCCAGTCCGCTTGAAGGCAGCACCTGGCGCCAACATTCCGGCTGGTTCTCGGCGATTTGCAGTTTCTTCTCGGCGCGAACGATACGGGCGGGTATGCCAATGTCGAAGACTTCCAGTTCGCCGCAGAGTTCGCGCCCGGGCATCAGGAGATGGCCGGGTTTCCGCGTCATGAAACTAACGGTCCGAACGGCCGTGAAGGCCGCCCCTCGGACGGTTCCCGTACGACCGTCCACGCCCGATGGCAGGTCGACGGCAATTACCGGCACCTGCGCCTGCTTCACTCGCTCAATCACGTCAGCGACGCTCTTCGGAACATCGCGGGCAAGGCCAGCACCGAACAAGGCATCGATGATTACGTCGCCATTCCGTGGCAGATACGTCTCAAGCGGCTGTACTGCGTTCGGAAAATTGTCCCTGGCCCGGGCGGCATCGCCCTTGAGCTTCTCCGGTTCGCCCATCTGGAATACGACGACGGCAACGCCGCTATCAGCTAGCAAGCATGCGGCAACATAGCCGTCGCCGCCGTTGTTGCCCGGACCACAAAGAACGACGGCGCGAAGAACCGCGGGAAAATCACGCAACAAACTGGCGGCGACGGCGGCACCTGCTCGTTGCATAAGGGCATAGCTAGGGATGCCGGACGCGGCGGCGGCCGTATCGACTGCTGTCATTTCTTCCGGCGTGAGGAGTAGATTGGAGATTCCCGCGGTCATCGCCGCATTCAATCAGAAATCGCCTAAATAACAACCTGTCGAATGATCGGCGAAAAGATCGAAAAATGTGCAAACGCACAAAGGTTAGGCGAATGGCGAGTTTTGCCATCGACTATTAGCGTGGAGGAATATTCCGAAAAATGAGCCGGATTTGCCGCTTGCATGTCGATTTTCGAAGAATTTCAGCCCAAAACCAGTGAAAATCTGCCCGATTATGGGTTCCTGCGCCTGATCTGCGTTAATTTCTGAAAAATCCGCTTCCCAACTGGCACGATAACTGCATCATGACGGAAAGCAGGTCTGAGCCTGCCATTAACGGGAGAAGCGGAGAGTCATTTTCTCATGAAAAAGATCGAAGCGATCATCAAGCCCTTCAAGCTCGACGAAGTGAAGGAAGCCCTTCAGGAAGTTGGCCTGCAGGGTATTACAGTTACGGAAGCGAAGGGCTTCGGTCGCCAGAAAGGCCATACGGAACTCTACCGGGGCGCGGAGTATGTCGTCGATTTCCTGCCGAAGGTGAAGGTGGAGGTTGTCCTCGCGGACGAAAACGCGGAAGCCGTCATTGACGCGATCCGCAAAGCCGCCCAGACCGGCCGCATCGGCGACGGCAAGATTTTCGTCTCCAACGTCGAAGAGGTTATCCGCATCCGTACCGGCGAAACCGGCATCGATGCCATTTAATCTTTATCGCCTTCGGGCGAACCAAAGTATCGTCATCTCAAATAAAGGAACTATTTAATGGCGACCGCAAGCGAAATTCTTAAGCAAATCAAGGAAAACGACGTCAAGTTCGTAGACCTTCGCTTCACCGACCCGAAGGGCAAGCTGCAGCACCTCACGATGGATGTGGTCTGTGTCGACGAGGACATGTTCGCTGACGGCGTCATGTTCGACGGCTCTTCGATCGTCGGCTGGAAGGCCATTAACGAATCCGACATGGTGTTGATGCCAGACCCCGAAACGGTTCACATGGACCCGTTCTTCGCGCAGTCCACCATGGTCATTCTGTGCGATATTCTCGATCCGGTCTCCGGCGAAGCCTACAATCGCGATCCACGCGGCACCGCCAAGAAGGCTGAAGCCTACCTCAAGGCATCCGGCATCGGCGACACTGTCTTCGTTGGTCCAGAAGCTGAATTCTTCGTCTTCGACGACGTGCGCTACAAGGCAGATCCCTACAACACCGGCTTCAAGCTCGATTCCACGGAACTGCCGTCCAACGACGACACCGAATATGAAACCGGCAACCTCGGCCACCGTCCGCGTGTCAAGGGCGGCTATTTCCCGGTTCCGCCGATCGACAGCTGCCAGGACATGCGTTCGGAAATGCTGACGGTTCTGTCGGAAATGGGCGTGGTCGTCGAAAAGCACCACCACGAAGTGGCGGCTGCCCAGCACGAGCTCGGCATCAAGTTCGACACGCTCGTCCGCAACGCCGACAAGATGCAGATCTACAAGTACGTCGTGCACCAGGTCGCCAACGCTTACGGCAAGACGGCAACCTTCATGCCGAAGCCGATCTTCGGCGACAACGGCTCCGGCATGCACGTGCACCAGTCGATCTGGAAGGGCGGCAAGCCGACCTTCGCCGGCGACGAATACGCAGGCCTGTCCGAAACCTGCCTCTACTACATCGGCGGCATCATCAAGCACGCAAAGGCGCTGAACGCCTTCACCAACCCGTCGACGAACTCCTACAAGCGTCTCGTTCCGGGCTATGAAGCTCCGGTCCTGCTCGCCTACTCGGCCCGCAACCGTTCGGCATCGTGCCGCATTCCGTTCGGCACCAACCCGAAGGCCAAGCGCGTCGAAGTCCGCTTCCCCGATCCGATGGCAAACCCATACCTCGCTTTTGCCGCCATGCTGATGGCCGGTCTCGATGGCATCAAGAACAAGATCCATCCTGGCAAGGCCATGGACAAGGACCTTTATGACCTGCCGCCAAAGGAACTGAAGAAAATCCCGACGGTGTGCGGCTCGCTGCGCGAAGCGCTGGAAAGCCTCGACAAGGACCGCAAGTTCCTAACCGCCGGCGGTGTATTCGACGACGACCAGATCGATAGCTTCATCGAGGTGAAGATGGCGGAAGTCATGCGCTTCGACATGACGCCGCATCCGGTCGAATACGACATGTACTATTCCTCCTAAGAAGAGAGAAAGCCCCGGTTCGCCGGGGCTTTCGCCTGACCGGATGTCACAGTTATTTGATAGCGGATGTGACACTCATGTGACGAGATCCCGCAAAAATCTTGATTTGAGCGGGGCCAATCACCAAATCAGGTGATGAAAGGAAGTCGTACCATGAAAGAAAGAGTAGCAAAGTTCAGTATCGGTGAAGTGGTTCGGCACAAGGTATTTCCGTTTCGCGGCGTGATCTTCGATGTCGATCCGGAATTCGCGAATACGGAAGAATGGTGGAACTCCATTCCCGCCGAAGTGCGCCCCAGCAAGGATCAACCCTTCTACCATCTGCTGGCCGAGAATGATGAAAACGAATACGTTGCCTACGTATCCGAGCAGAACCTGATCAACGATGAAAGCGGCGTACCGCTCCGTAACGAACAGGTCTATCAGATTTTCGATATGGCACCGACGGGGCAGTTCAAACCCAAGATGAACTTGGCCCACTAACGTCCGCTAATATCATTCAAAACCCCGCTCCTCCCGCGGGGTTTTTCTTTGCTTGGGTCGTGTAACAAAAAACCCGGCGCAAGGCCGGGTTCTTTGCGAATCCGATGGCTCAGAATTACTGAGCCTTGGCAGCCTTCTGGGCCTCTTCAAGCTTCTTGCGGGCTTCGTCAGCCTTCTTCTGCATGCTGTCCTGCAGGCTCTTCTGGCTCTCAGCAAGCTTGGAAGCGGAAACCGGTTCGCCATCAAAGGCGCCGGTGAAGCCTTCGAGCGAGATCTTGATCGGGTTCGGCGCGCGGCGGAAGTTGATCGAGGTGAGAACCAGATCGGTGCCCTTCTTCAGGCTGGCGACCATGGCGTCAGTCAGCGGGATCTGGGCGACACATCGGTCGGGCATGCACATCAGGTAGTCGATTTTCTGGGCCTTGCCGCCGTCGATCTGCATCGCGACACCTGGCGGGATCAGACGAGCCGGCGGAACCGAAACCTGAAGGCTCTTGTTGTTGATCTTGCCGGAAACGCTGATGAGGCCAACGCCCGTGACGAGCTGGCCGCCGCCTGCGAGAACAACGTTCTGAACGACGCAGACATCATTGTCTTCCTGCTTACTACAGGTCTTGTACCAGCCGAGACGCGGGGCGCCGGCAGCAGTAGCCGGGTCGGCGGAGGCCGCTGCATCCTGCGCGAAGGACGATACGGGAGCTGCTGCAGCACCGAGCATCACTGCCAGAACGGACAGGGCTGCCCGCGTTTTGTTTTCAGCCTTGAACATCATAACGAATTCCGTCTCCTGAAATCCCTTAGGGACGACAACGGTGCCATCCTCACCAACAGGGTTGTTCGCAATCCACCTCTTAGAACAATGAGGCAAATGCATGACCCCCCGACTTCGGGTTCCCCTGTTACATTGCGTCGGGCCAGATATCCAGTATTTCTTTGACCTTTTCGGGGTCATCCGAAAGAATTCGGCGCGGATGGTGAACTGCGGTGGCTGCATGATAGTCTTGCGCCGAATCGTGCCGTTCCCTGAAAGGACCTCAACGATGCTTCGGATCGTTCTTCCCGTCATTTTTACACTCGTTGGCAGCGCGGCTCTCGCTGAGCCGGTGCATGGCATCGCGATGCATGGCGTGCCGGCCCTGCCCGCCGATTTCAAGCACCTTCCTTACGTCAATCCCGATGTGAAAAAGGGTGGGAAGATCAGTTATGGCGTCGTCGGGACCTTCGACAGCCTCAATCCCTTCATCTTGAAAAGCATGCGCACGACGGCGCGCGGCATGTGGGATCCGGAGTACGGAAATCTCGTTTTCGAGACGCTGATGCTGCGCTCGCGCGATGAACCCTTCGCCCTCTACGGCCTGCTGGCAGAGTCCGTCGAATGGGACGAAGACCGGACGTTTATCCAGTTCAATCTCAATCCAGCCGCCAAATGGTCGGACGGGCAGCCGGTGACCCCCGATGATGTGATTTTCACTCTCAATCTGCTCAAGGAAAAGGGGCGCGTTCCCTTCAGCACGCGATTGAATGCGGTCGAGAAGATGGAGAAGGTGGGCGACCACAGCGTTCGTTTCACCTTCAACGACAAGGCTGATCGCGAATTCCCGATGATTTTGGCCGGCTCCACGCCGATCCTGCCGAAACATGCCATCGATCCAGAGACATTCGATCGTTCGACGCTCACACCTCCCGTGGGATCTGGTCCTTACAAGATCAAGTCTTTGAAGCCCGGCGAGAGCATCACCTTCGAACGCGATCCCAATTACTGGGGCAAGGACATTCCGGCCAAGGTTGGGCTCGACAACTACGATCAGATAACGGTGCAGTATTTCCTGCAGGACACCACCCTGTTCGAGTCTTTCAAGAAGGGTGACATCGATATCTATCCGGACGGAAGTCCCGGCCATTGGGCAAGTGCTTACAATTTCCCGGCAGTGACCTCAGGCAACGTCGTCAAGGATACGTTCGAACCCAAGCTGCCGAGCGGCATGTTCGGTTTCGTCTTCAACACCCGGCGGCCGGTCTTTGCCAACGCGAAGCTTCGCGAGGGGCTGTCGCTGGTCTTCGATTTCGAATGGGCGAACAAGAACCTCTTCTCGAACGCTTATATCCGCACTGCGAGTTTCTGGCAGAACTCGGATCTGTCGAGTTTCGGGGTGCCGGCGGACGAACGCGAGCTGAAGCTTCTCGGCCCGATCAAGGATCGAATCGATCCAGCGATCCTGGATGGCACCTACAAGCTCCCAGTCACCGACGGATCGGGCCGCGATCGCAATGTCCTGAAGCAGGCAGCCGCGCTCCTCAAGGAAGCAGGGTATACGATCAAGAATGGCAAGATGAGCGACACCGACGGACGTCTGCTTGCTTTCGAGATCATGACGCAGAACACCGACCAGGAGAAGCTCGCAGTCTCCTATCAGCGTTCACTGCAACTGCTCGGCATTGTCGCGACCATCCGCACGGTGGACGATTCCCAATATCAGAGCCGCACGAGCAGCTTCGACTATGACGTGATCATCAAGTCCTATACGTCGTCCCTCTCGCCGGGCATCGAACAGCTCGGACGTTGGTCTTCCGCGGCCAAGGAGCGCGAAGGCACAGACAATTTCGCCGGAGTTTCCGACCCTGACATCGATACGCTGATCCAGCACATCCTTATGGCCCGGTCGGCTGAAGACTTTACCGCGGCGGTGCGTTCTCATGATCGGATGTTGCTGTCGGGGCACTATGTCCTGCCGCTTTACCATGTTGATCAGCAGTGGGTTGCGCGCAGCAAGCGCATCGCTCATCCGGACTCCGTGCCGCTCTATGGCTACCAGTTGCCGGCATGGTGGGATCAGAGCGTCCAATAGCAGGTTCCTTTTTTCTGCCTGGTTGAAGTCGCCCGCCGCAGGGACTAGATGGCGGGAAGGTTTCGATTTGAGAAAGAAGGAAAAGCCCATGGAACGCATTACCATCGACGTTGTCTCCGACGTCGTCTGCCCGTGGTGCTATCTCGGTAAGGCCCGGCTCGAGCTTGCGATCGCTGAAGTTCAGGACGAGGTCGGCGTGGATATCAACTGGCGCCCCTACCGCCTCAACCCCGATTATCCGCCTGATGGCGTCGACCAGAAGAAGGCGCTGGAGGAGAAGCTTGGCGGTGCCGAGCGCGTTGCCCAAGGACACAAGATGCTGACTGAGCTTGGTCGTGAAGTCGGCATCAAGTTCGATTTTGACGCGATCAAGATCGGCCCGAATACGCTGGATGCGCATCGCCTGATCCATTGGGCAATGGTTGAGGACCGCGACAAGGCGGACAAGGTCGTCAACGGCCTGTTCAAGGCGAACTTCGAGGAAGGCCGCAATGTCGGCGATCATGCCGTGCTGCTCGACGTTGCCGAGAAGGCAGGCCTTGACCGCACGGTCACTGCGACGCTGCTCGCCTCCGATGCAGATAAGGTCCTGGTGGTCGAAGAGATCGAGGCGGCGCAGAAGATGGGCGTGAACGGTGTGCCGTTCTTTATCTTCGATCAGCAATACGCCGTCAGCGGCGCTCAGACGCCGGACGTTCTGGCAGGCGCGCTTCGCGACATCGCCAAGGCGAAGGCGGAAGCGCGCGCCGGCATGAACTGAGCCCTTACCCCTTCGCCATTTCCGCAAGCTGCGTCATGATAACGGCTGCGCCCTGCAGCCGCTTTTCCGGCGTCGGCAGATCGCGTGTGAGGAAGACGCTCTGGTCCGGCCGAATCTTTGCCATGGTCCCCTGCTTGGCGATGTAGCCAACCAGGTTCGCTGGATGCGGAAACTCCTTATTGCGGAACTGGATGACCACCCCCTTGGGACCTGCATCCAGCTTCTCCACGTTGGCGACCCGGCAGAGCGATTTCACATACACGATCTTTAGAAGGTGCTGGACCTCGATCGGCATGGGGCCGAAGCGATCGATCATTTCTGCGCCGAAGGCATCGATTTCCTTCAGTTCCGTGATCTCGCCGAGGCGGCGATAGAGTGCCATGCGCAGATGCAGGTCCGGCACGTAACCGTCGGGGATCATCACCGACGTGCCCACAGAGATCTGCGGCGACCAGCCGGTATCCTGGATTTCGTCGACGCCCTTCACCTCGGCCACCGCCTCTTCCAGCATCTGCTGGTAGAGCTCGAAGCCGACCTCCTTAATGTGGCCGGACTGCTCTTCGCCGAGCAGGTTTCCTGCGCCGCGGATGTCGAGATCGTGGCTGGCCAACTGGAAGCCGGCGCCGAGCGTGTCGAGCGACTGCAGCACCTTGAGGCGCCGTTCCGCCGTCGCCGTCAGCACCTTGTTGACCGGCAGCGTGAAGAGCGCAAAGGCGCGCACCTTCGAACGTCCGACGCGACCACGCAGCTGGTAGAGCTGCGCCAGGCCGAACATGTCGGCGCGGTGCACGATCAGCGTATTGGCCGTTGGCACGTCGAGTCCCGATTCCACGATCGTCGTCGACAACAGCACGTCATAGCGGCCCTCGTAGAAGGCGTTCATGATGTCCTCAAGCTCGCCGGCGGGCATCTGGCCGTGCGCGACCGCGACCTTCAGCTCCGGTACATCCGACCGCAGGAAGGCGTGCACATCCTCCAAATCGGCAAGTCGCGGGCAGACATAGAAGCTTTGGCCACCGCGATAGTGCTCGCGCATCAGCGTTTCGCGGATGACAAGCGAATCGAAGGGCGAAATGAAGGTGCGAACCGCCATGCGGTCGACCGGCGGCGTCGTGATCAGCGACAGCTCGCGCACCCCAGTCATCGCGAGCTGCAGCGTGCGCGGGATCGGTGTCGCCGAGAGCGTCAGCACATGGACATCGCTTTTCAGCTCCTTCAAGCGTTCCTTGTGCTTGACGCCGAAATGCTGCTCTTCGTCGATGATCAGCAGCCCGAGATTGGCAAACTTGATCCCGGCACCAAGAAGCGCATGGGTGCCGACGACGATATCCGTCTTGCCCTCTGCTACTTCCTTCTTCGTTAACGCCAATTCCTTCGACCCGACGAGGCGTGAGGCTTGCTGGATGCGAACCGGCAGGCCGCGGAACCGCTCGGCGAAGGTCTTGAAGTGCTGGCGCGCTAGCAGTGTCGTCGGCACGACGACGGCAACCTGTATGCCGTTCATCGCCGCAACGAAGGCAGCACGAAGCGCCACCTCAGTCTTGCCGAAACCGACGTCGCCGCAAACGAGGCGATCCATCGGCCGACCGGCTCCAAGGTCGGAGCGCACAGCCTCGATGGCATTATCCTGATCCTCCGTCTCGTCGTAAGGGAAGCGCGCGGCAAACTCGTCGTAAAGCCCTTCCGGCGTCGTTAGCACGGGCGCATGCCGCGTCAGTCGCTCAGCTGCGATACGGATCAGCGCATCCGCCATATCGAGCAGCCGCTTCTTGAGCTTGGCCTTGCGCATCTGCCATGCGCCGCCGCCGAGCTTGTCGAGTTGCGCTTCCGTCCCCTCTCCGCCATAGCGCGACAGAAGGTCGATGTTCTCGACCGGCAGGAACAGCTTCGCGTCGTCTGCGTATTGCAGTTCGAGGCAGGCATGCGGTGCGCCCGCCGCTTCGATCGTTCTCAGGCCGACAAACCGACCGATACCGTGCTGTGCGTGGACGACGACCGAACCTTCGTCGAGCCCGGCAACTTCGGAGATGAAATCGGCGGCGCGCTTGCGTCGCTTCGAACGCCGCACCATGCGGTCGCCGAGAATGTCCTGTTCGCCGATGACGACGAGATTGCCGACTTCAAATCCGGATTCGAGGCTGAGCACGCCGGCAGCCGCCTCGCCTTTGGCAAGGCCATCCATCTCCTTCAGCGCGCCGACCGGCTTCACGCGCTCGAGCCCGTGTTCGCTCAGCACCTGCAGCAGACGCTCCAGCGAACCTTCCGACCAGGCGGAAATCAGGACCTTCGCGCCAGCCGAGCGCTTGTCGGCAATATGCTTCACGACAGCGTCGAACACATTGATCCGCTCGGCATTGCCGCCACCCTCGGCATTCGAGCGTGCCCAGCGCTCGCCTTGTCGCGCGTCGAGATTGATCACACGCCGCGCCTCTCCCTCATGCTCGTTAAAGGGCGAGATTCGCATCGCGTTGAACGCGTCGAGCGTGCTGGCGAACGTCTTTCCGTCCAGGTAGAGTTGGCTGGGCGTCACGGGCTTGTAGGGTGTCCCTTGCGCCATCTGTCCCTTGCTGGGCTGCCCGGAACTGAGGCGGGCGTCATAGTAGTCGAAGACGAGCTTGGACCGTTCCTCGGCGGCCTGGCGCACAGTATGATCGGTGACCATCCGGAAGTCTTTGAGATAGTCGAATACCGTCTCCAGCTTCTCGTAGAAAAGCGGCAGCCAATGCTCCATGCCTGGGTAGCGTCGGCCCTCCGATATGGCGAGATAAAGCGCATCGTCGCGTGTCGCCGCGCCGAAGGAAGAGAGGTAATTCTTCCGGAAACGGCTGATCGTATCGGGCGTCAGTGTGACCTCGCTCATCGGGTTGAGGTCGAGGGAGCGCACCTGCCCTGTGGTGCGCTGACTTGCCGGGTCAAAGCTTCGGATGCTTTCCAGCGTGTCGCCGAAGAAATCGAGGCGAACAGGCTCCTCGGAGCCCGGCACGAAGACGTCGAGAATACCGCCGCGCACCGCATATTCGCCGACCTCGCGAACCGTTGCGACGCGGTCGAAGCCGTTGCGTTCAAGGCGCCCGGCAACATCGTCCATGCGCACCGTATTTCCGGGGCGAGCTGAGAAGGCAAGGCTTTCGATAATCTCTTGTGGGGCGACTTTCTGCAGCATTGCATTGACTGTCACCAGCACGATCGCGGCATGTGGCTTCTTGTGATGCGCGATCAGGCCGCCCAGCGCCGCGAGACGGCGTGCCGACGTATCGGCGCTCGGGGAAACGCGGTCGTAAGGAAGACAGTCCCAGGCCGGCAAGGTCAGAACCGGGATCTCCGGCACAACGAAGCCCAGCATCTGCTCAAGGTCCACCATCCGCTGGCCGTCGGAAAGCACGTAAGCGACCGGCTCTCCGGCGCGCGCCAGATCGGCCAGCAACAAAGCTTCCATACCTGTCGGCACATTGCCGATTGTCAGCGGCTCGGCGACGGCTGACAGCTTCCTTACGTCAAAACCTGAGGTCATTAGGCATTCCTGGGCAGGGCGTCGGCTGGATATTCGAAATCGGGCTTGTAAGCGGCAAGGCGCGCAAACATCGGCGTCTGGAAACGCTCAGGCACCGGCCATGTTCCCATGATCCAGCGCACGAGATCGTTGTCCTCTTCGGCCATGATGGTTTCGAACTCGTCGAGTTCGGTCTCGGACAGGGTGGCGATCTCCTTCTCGGCGAACTGCCCGAAGACCAGATCCATTTCGCGGATGCCGCGATGCCAGCAGCGAAAGAGGATTCGGCGGCGGCGCGGATCAAGATCGGCGCTCGAGAGTGACACACCCGTCATGGCTTTACCTTCCTGTTGATGCGCCTCTATAGACCCTCGAAAGCAGCTTGTCAGCCTTGCCAAGGCCGCATTGTTCATCGCATTTTGCGGCCATGCGCCCAGCCATTCTCGATCCGCTGTTTTCGCCCGTTTCCGCCCTGCCCGGCGTCGGCCCAAAGATCGCCGAATTGCTGGTGAAGCTGCTTGGGCGCGAGACGCCCGAAGATACGCGCGTCGTCGATCTGCTGTTTCATGCGCCGCACTCGCTGATCGACCGTCGAAACCAACCGGGTATCGCCCGCGCCCCGCAAGGTGCAATCGTCACCGTCACGGCGCGGGTCGATCGTCACCAGGCGCCGCCGCGCGGCAAGAGCAACATTCCGTATCGCGTCACGCTGCACGACGAAACCGGCGAACTGACCCTTGTCTTCTTTCGCGGCCAGGCGGCTTGGCTGGAAAAGCAGCTGCCGTTGGACGAGGAGGTAACCGTCAGCGGCAAGATCGACTGGTTCAACGGTCGCGCGTCGATGGTCCATCCCGACTACATTGTGAAGGCCAGCGAAGCCGAGAACCTGCCCCTCGTCGAGCCGATCTATCCGCTCACAGCTGGTCTTTCGCCGAAGACATTGCGCAAGATCATCGAAGCGGCGCTGCCGCGCGCGCCGGAACTGCCGGAATGGATCGACTTCGCTCTTGCGCAGAAGCAGGGTCTGCCCTCGATATCAGACGCTTTCCATGGACTACACGAACCGCGCGATCCCTCGGATATCGATGCACAAGCCCCTGCCCGCCGCCGGCTTGCCTATGACGAGTTTCTCGCGGGCCAACTATCGCTGAGCCTCGTTCGCCAACGATTGCGCAAGCTTGCCGGCCAGCCCGTACACGCCACCGGTCAAGTCAGCAGGCAGATCCTGCAGGCTCTGCCGTTTTCGCCGACGAACAGCCAGAATGCGGCGGTCGCCGACATCCTGAAGGATATGGCCGGCGAGGACCGCATGCTCCGCCTTCTTCAAGGCGACGTTGGCTCCGGTAAGACCCTGGTTGCCCTCATGTCGATGGCAGCCGTGATTGAAAGTGGCGGTCAGGCCGTCCTCATGGCACCGACGGAAATTCTAGCCCGCCAGCACCATGCGACGATCTTCAAATTTGCCGCTTCCGCAGGCCTCGGAATCGAGGTTCTTACCGGCCGCACCAAGGGCCGCGAACGTGAGGATATTCTCGAGAGGATCGCATCCGGAGAGGCGCAGATCGTCATCGGCACCCACGCCCTCTTCCAGGACAGCGTCAACTACCGCAACCTCATGTTGGCTGTCGTCGACGAGCAGCACCGCTTCGGCGTCCACCAGCGCCTGCGGCTGACGGCGAAGGGCATCACACCTCATATGCTCGTCATGACAGCGACGCCGATACCGCGCACACTGGTGTTGGCTGCCTTCGGCGACATGGACGTCTCCAAGCTGACCGAGAAGCCGGCCGGACGGAAGCCGATCCAGACGATCACAGTGCCGACCGAACGTATCGGCGAGATCGTCGGGCGCCTTAAGAGCGCCTTGGCGGAGGGCAAGAAGGCTTATTGGATATGCCCGCTTGTAGAGGAGTCCGAGGAGAGCGACCTGATGTCGGTCGAGGAGCGTCATGCAACGCTCGTTTCGTCGCTCGGCGGCGCCATCGGCCTGATCCACGGCCGCATGAGCGGCCCGGAGAAGGATGCCGTAATGATGGCGTTCAAGAACAGCGAAATCCGCCTCCTAGTCGCAACAACAGTGGTGGAAGTCGGCGTCGATGTTCCCGATGCGACGATCATGGTGATCGAGCATGCCGAGCGCTTCGGCTTGGCGCAGCTTCACCAGCTTCGCGGACGCGTAGGGCGCGGTGACGAGGCTTCGACCTGCATCCTGCTCTACAAGGGGCCACTGGGCGAAACTGGTCATGCGCGCCTGTCGATCATGCGTGAAACGGAAGACGGATTTCGCATCGCTGAGGAAGACCTGAAACTGCGCGGCGAAGGCGAATTGCTCGGCACGCGCCAGTCGGGAACCCCAGGCTTTCGCATCGCGAGCCTCGAGGCACATGCCGACCTGCTGGAAATCGCCCGCCGCGATGCGGCCTACCTGATCGAGCGCGACCCCGATCTCACCAGCGAGCGTGGCAAGGCAGTACGCTCCCTGCTCTACCTTTTCCGCCGCGACGAGGCGATCCGCTTCCTGCATGCAGGGTGAGCCGAGCCCGGCCCACAGCGCGCCGAAGCCGTCTTACAGCGTCCGGAACATCACTAGAGCGTCAACGTAGCCTTTTGTCGGGTGCTCGAAGGCGCCGGGCAAGCGGCCGACCGTCTCAAAGCCCAATGTTTCCCAGAGACGAACGGCGCGTTCGTTGGCGCTGACCACGAAGTTGAACTGCATCGCCCGGAAACCACGCTCGCGGGCGCGGACGAGCGAGTGCTCGTGCATCTGTCGCGCCACGCCCTTGCCTGCCGCGGCAGCAGCGGTCATGTAGCCACAATTGCAGACATGTGCACCACCGCCCGCCTGGTTGGCGCGGAGGTAATAAGTACCGAGGATCTCGCCACTTTCGTCTTCGGCGACGAAGGTCTCTTTGTCCGGCCCCAGCCAGTAAGTGAGGGCATCGGTCTGGCTCATGTCGCGATCGAGCGTGTAGGTCTCCCCCGCGCGGATCGTCGGCTCGATGATGGTCCATATGGAGGAACGGTCTTCCGCGGTGGCTGGTCTGATCAGCATTGCGTATGTCATCCTTCAACCGCCATCGCATGGCAACATGGCGGAACCAACAGACGTGATCTCGCGTACGGGCCAAGCAGGAGCGGAAGTTACATTTCGATCGGCGCCGGCAGCGGCTTGCGTGTCCGCTCCTGTTTTTTCATGCGCCCGGCAAGCTCTTCGGGCGTGACGAGACCACCGGAGATCAGGAGCTTCGCCGCGTCCTCCGGTGACATGTCGAGCGGCACAATCTTTTCGCGCGGCGTGAAGATCAGAAATCCGGCCGTCGGCACCGGGGTCGGCGGCAGGAACACGCAGACCATGTCCTGACCCATCGCCTTGAACTTTGTCGCGATCTCGCCTTTGGCATCCGTCGAAATGAAAACGAGCGCCCAGAGGCCGGGGCTGGGATATTCGATGAGGCCGACCTTCTTGAAGGAGTTCGTCTTGTCCTTCAGCACCGTCTCGAAAATCTGCTTCACGCTCTGATAGATGCTCCGCACCAGCGGCACGCGGCGAACAAGCGATTCGCTGAACTGAACGATGCTCTGGCCGATGAGGTTCTTGCCGAGGAATCCGATAAGCGTGATCGCGACGAGTGCTATCAGCAGGCCGGACCCTGGCACCGCAAAGTTAAGGTAGTTATCCGGGTCATAGCGCGCCGGTAGGTAGGGTTTGACCCAGCTATCCGCCCACCGCACGACCGACCACGTCAGCCAAAGCGTAATCGCGACCGGCGCACAAATAATCAGCCCCGCCAGGAAGTCGTTCCTAAGGCGAGTGGCTATAGGCAATCGGGGCAGTTTTTCCTTCATCGCGTACTGATAACTCCGTTGAGCAGGCCGGCTATCAGAAATCAGCTCCCCCGTGCTTTCCTATCAGAAAGCTGCCAGAAACTACCAAGCCATACAAGCCTCCTGGAGGCGAACAAGCGGTCACTCCACCGTGACCGACTTCGCCAGATTGCGCGGCTGATCGACGTCCGTGCCCATGAAAACGGCCGTATGATAGGCAAGCAGCTGGATCGGCAGGGAGAAGATCATCGGCGCGATGATCTCGTTGACATCGGGAAGCACGATCGTCGCCATAGTCGGCAACTTCGATGCCGCCGCGCCCGCCTCGCCGGTAATGAAGATGATGCGTCCGCCGCGTGCGGCAACTTCCTGCATGTTCGAGACAGTCTTGTCGAAGAAGCGGTCAAACGGCGCAATCACGATAACAGGCATGTTTTCGTCGATCAGCGCAATCGGTCCGTGCTTGAGTTCGCCTGCGGCGTAACCTTCAGCATGGATATAGGAGATTTCCTTGAGCTTAAGCGCCCCTTCCATCGCAAGCGGGAAGCTCGTGCCGCGACCGAGATAGAGGACATCCCGGCACTTCGAAAGTTCGCGCGACAGGCTCTCCATCTGCGGCTGGATGAGGTTCAGCACGCGGCTCATGATGCGCGGCATTTCGGCGAGATGGCGGACCAGCTCCCTTTCCTGCTCTGCGCCGATCGTTCCCCTCGCCTTGCCTGCGCCGAGTGCGAGCGCGGCAAGGACGGCCAACTGGCAGGTGAAGGCTTTGGTCGAGGCAACGCCGATCTCCGGGCCTGCCATGATCGGGAAGACTGCATCCGACTCACGGGCAATGGTCGATTCCTTGACGTTGACCACTGCGCCAATCTTCAGCCCGCTCTCCTTGCAGTAACGAAGCGACGCCAGCGTGTCCGCCGTCTCGCCTGACTGCGAGATGAAAAGCGCAGCCTGCGAAGGCGACAGAGGCATCTCGCGATAACGAAACTCGGAGGCGACGTCGATCTCGACGGGCAGACGGGCGTAACGCTCGAACCAGTATTTGCCTACAAGCCCCGCGAGATATGCGGTTCCGCACGCGGAGATCGCCAGGCTGGTGGTAGCCTTGAAATCGATCGCGTTGATGCTGTCGCTGATCGTGTTGCTGGAAAAATCTACGTAGTGGCTGAGGGCATGCGAGATGACCTCGGGCTGCTCATAGATTTCCTTTTCCATGAAGTGGCGGTGATTGCCCTTGTCCACCACATAGGCGGTCGTCTGTGATATCTGACGGGCGCGCTTTACCTCGTTACCTGCGAAGTCGAGGATTGTCGCGCCGTTTCGCGTAAGCACGGCCCAATCGCCATCGACGAGATAGGTGATCTCGTTGGTGAAGGGGGAAAGCGCAATCGCATCCGAGCCGAGGAACATTTCGCCGGAGCCATAACCCACGGCAAGCGGCGGGCCGGACCGAGCCGCCATGAGCGTGCCCGGATCGCTTTGGAGCATGATCGCAAGAGCATATGCGCCTGTTACCCGGTTCAGCATCTTTAGCATCGCGGCGCGCGGCTCGAGGCCGTCACGGAGATACTTCGCCATAAGATGGGCGACGACTTCCGTGTCGGTCTGCGTCCCGAAGACGGCCCCTTCGGCGATCAGCTCTTCACGCAGTTCGGAGAAGTTCTCGATGATGCCGTTATGGACGACCGCGACGCCCTCGACGAAATGCGGGTGAGCGTTGGTCTCGTTGGGAATGCCATGCGTAGCCCAGCGCGTGTGCGCAATGCCGATCGTTCCCGGCAGAGGGTCACCGTCCAGGCGCTTCTCGAGATTGAAGAGTTTACCCTCGGCGCGACGACGAGCCATCTCGCCGTTATGTATCGTCGCAACGCCCGCAGAGTCATAGCCGCGGTACTCGAGCCGCTTCAGCGCATCCACGAGACGCCCCGCAACCGGGCTGCTGCCAACGATTCCAACAATACCGCACATAAACACCCCCAAAGCCTTCTGTTCAGAGGCCACTCGTAACGATTCCGTCTTTTTTCTCAATGGCCTCGGCGGTCACTTTCGGTTTCCACGCGTTACGCGGAAGCCTATGGTTTGGCCTTCTTTGCAGCCTTAATCGCGAATGCGCGTTCGCGGAGCACGGCAGCCCTGCCCGGCTTCAGCTCCTGGTGCGCCCGGCCAAGGGCCAGCGCATCGGCAGGAACATCCGCAGTGATGACACTGCCAGCGGCTATGTAGGCACTGTCGCCAATGCTGACGGGCGCCACAAGCGAGGAGTTTGATCCAATGAAGGTGTTCGCGCCGATCAGCGTCTGATGTTTGTTTACGCCATCATAGTTGCAGGTGATCGTGCCTGCACCGATATTCGCGCCAGCTCCGACCTTCGCGTCGCCGATGTAGGTCAGGTGATTGACCTTGGCGCCCTCACCGATCTTCCCATTCTTGACTTCGCAGAAGTTGCCGACCTTCGAGCCGTTGGCGAGGTCGGCGCCGGGCCGCAAGCGGGCGAAGGGACCAACGATTGCGCCGGCACTGACATGCGCGCCTTCGATATGTGAGAAGGCATGAATGATTGCGCCGCCGTCGATCGTCGCGCCGGGACCGAATACCACATTCGGCTCGATCAGCGCGTCCTGCCCGATGGTTGTATCGTAGGAAAGAAACACAGTCTCCGGCGCGATCATCGTCACGCCTGATATCATCATCTCGTCGCGTCGGCGTTCTTGCCAGAGCCGCTCAATCACGGCGAGCTCCGCGCGATTGTTGCAGCCAGTCATCTCAATTTCAGGAGCATCGACAGCCGTAACGCGGCCCCCAATGGAGTGAGCGATTTCCACCAAGTCGGTCAGATAGTATTCGCCCTTGGCATTGGCGTTGCCGATGCGAGACAGGAGCTCGAGCGCCTTACGGCCGTTGATCGCCATCAGGCCGCTGTTGCACCATTTCACGGCACGCTCGGCATCGGCGGCCTCTCGTTCCTCACGGATGGCGATCAGTTCGCCGTCCTTGACGAGCAGCCGGCCGTAGCCGGTCGGCTTGTCGGTGTGGAAACCGATGACTACGACATCGCTGCCCTCGGCAAGGCCCTGACGTGCTGCCTTGAGTGGCCCTTCGGTCTGCAACGGCACATCGCCGTAGGTCACGATGATATCGTCATATCCGCGAGCAATAGCATCGTGCGCTGCCAACACCGCATGACCAGTGCCGAGCCGCTCCTTTTGCAGATAGGTCTCGATTTTGACACCTTCGACCTGGGCCGCCTTCGCCACTTCGTCGGCATCACGCCCAACGACCAGCGCGACCGATGAGATGTCGCTTTTTGCCACGGCATCCAAGACATGGGCGATCATCGGGCGGTTCGCGATTGGATGCAGCACTTTCGATTTCGACGACTTCATTCGCGTGCTGTCACCCGCAGCGAGAATGATGGCGAGGCAAGTGCGTTCCATTATGTGCTCCGAGAATCCGTTATGTGCGGCCTTTGCTGCCTCATAGCAGCAAGACAAAGGCAGGACAAAGATCAAAAATGGATCAGGCGGATTCTCTGCTCATCGCCGCATAGGCCTCGCGGACGTGATCCCGGCCGTCGACAATCACGGCCTCCATCGCTTTTCGAGCGCCATCGATGTCGCCGGCAACGATCGCCTCCACGATGCGCATATGCGTGTCCGCAATATCTGAGAAGCCGTTCTGCGAGGGGGGCGTACTGATACGAAACATCCCAACCAACGCAGCTTCGATCAAGCTCCCTAGTGTTCGCATGAACGGGTTGTGAGAGGCATCGGCTATGGCGAGGTGGAAATGCAGATCGGCCAAGGCGAGGCTTTCGCTGGTATGACCCGGGGCTGCCATCTCCGTCGCTAGCGCGCGCAGATTTTCAATATCCTCCTTGCTCGCCCGCTCCGCTACGAGACCCGCGGCAAATGGCTCGAAGGCCATCCGAATGTCGTAAAGCTGCAACAGGAATTCTTCCGTCACGCCACAGTCGAAATGCCAAGCTATGATCTCGCTGTCGAACATGTTCCAGAAGTTTTTCTTCGTCACGCGTGTTCCGACACGGGCCTTGGCGATGATCATGCCTTTTGCGGCAAGCGTCTTCATCGTTTCCCGAAGGACCGTCCGCGAGACCTTGAAGTGTTGCGCGAGTTCGGCATCGCCCGGCAGAATGCTTCCGACAGGATAGGTTCCGGCAACAATCGCCCTGCCAAGGCCATCCACGACCTGGGCGTGGCTCGTTCGCGATTTGCGCGCTGTTCTTCCGGTCTCAAGCAATCTGTTACGCAACGAATACCTCCGCGTTCAGGCATACCTCTTATTCATACTGGAAAGGAAGAGAATAACCTTCTGCATTAGAATAAATGCAAAAAGCAATAGGCCGATCAAGATCTTCGTCCACCAGCTCGACAGCGTCCCGTCGAAGGTGATGTAGGTCTGAATGAGGCCTTGTATCAGGATACCGATGAAGGTACCCGCTACGAATCCCGCCCCTCCGGTCAACAGCGTCCCCCCAATGACCACTGCTGCGATCGCATCCAGCTCAACGCCGACTGCTGCCAGAGAATAACCGGCTGACGTATAGAGCGAAAAAACGATTCCGGATAGGCCAGCAAGAAAACCGGATAATGCGTAGATCTGTATCGTGGTGCGGCCCACGGCGACGCCCATGAGTTGCGCTGTTTGCGAACCGCCGCCTAGTGCGTAGACATTGGTCCCGAAGCGGGTGCGGTGCGCCAGGAATATGCCGCCGACAAAGACCAGAAGCATGATGCCGCCGATCAGCGTCAAACGCCCCCCACCTGGCAGCTTGTAATAGAGGCTCGTCAACGTGGTGTAATAGTCGTGATTGATCGGAATGCTGTCGATCGACAGAACGAAAGCCATGCCACGCGCAAGAAACATGCCTGCGAGCGTCACGATAAAGGCCGGCATTTCCAGATAGTGAATGATAGCACCCATTACGGCGCCGAACACGGTCGTGATGATCAGGACCAATGCGAACGCGACGAGCGGATGGATGGTCGTGTTCTGGAGGACGACTGCCAGGAACACACCGGTAAACGCAATGACAGAGCCAATCGACAGGTCGATGCCGCCGGAGATAATGACAAAGGTCATGCCGACTGCTGCAATCCCGAGAAAGGCGTTGTCGGTCAAAAGATTGCCGATTACGCGGGTCGACAGAATATTGGGATACTGCAGCGTGCAGATCGCATAAGAGAGAACGAAGATCACGACCGTTGCCAGAAGCGGCAGATATTTCGAGTTCATTGAACCTGCCCTTCCGTGACGCGGCTCGATCGCCGGCTCAGGACCACGGCGGCCGATTGGACCGCAGGCGACTGAATGACGAGGATCACGATGACGATCACCGCCTTGATGATCAGGTTGAACTCAGGCGGGAAGCCCGAGAGCAGAATGCCAGTATTGACCGCCTGAATGATCATTGCACCGATCAGAGAACCCAGAATGCTGAAACGCCCTCCAAGCAACGAGTTGCCTCCGACCACGACCGCCAGGATCGCGTCGAGTTCAAGCCAGAGACCGGCATTGTTCGCATCTGCGCCCTTGATATCGGCTGCGACAATGATCCCGGCAATCGAGGCGCAAAGGCCGCTCAACATATAAACGGCCATCAGCAGCACAGGCGTGCGCACACCCGACAACGTGCTTGCACGTCGATTGATGCCGGTTGCTTCAATCAGCATGCCAAGCGCTGTGCGTCTCACGAGGAGGATCACCAGGGCCCCCATGACCAGCCAGATGATAACGGGCATGGGTAGGAAAGCAAATGCGCCGCTGCCGAGTGCGATCAGCCCTTCATCGTTGAAGGTCATGATTACACCCTCGGTGACGAGCTGCGCGATCCCGCGTCCAGCGACCATCAGCACAAGCGTGGCGATGATCGGCTGGATGTTGAGCAACGCGACCAGGAATCCGTTCCATACACCGCAAAGCAGTCCGACGCCGATCGTTACCAGCAGCGTCGAAGCAAGCGAATGGCCGGACACGATGGATGATGCGGCAACCGCGCCGCAGATCGCGATCACGGCACCGACCGAGAGGTCAATCCCCTTCGTAGCGATCACGAGGGTCATGCCGATTGCCAACAAAGCGACCGGCGCGCCGCGGTTCAGTACGTCGATCAGGCTGCCGTAAAGCCGGCCATTCTGAATAACAACATTAAAAAACTGAGGGAACATAATGAAATTCAATAGGAGAATGACCGCAAGCGCGATAATTTGCGGCGCAAGCCGGGTCAACAAGGCATTGAGTGACGACTTCATGCGTCCTCCGTCTCTTTCTGGGCTGCGGCGATTGCGTCGACGATGCGCGCGGTGCTGACATTGTCACCTGTCAGCTCAGCGACATGTTCGCGGTCACGAAGCACCAAAATACGTGAGCTATAGGCGATAAGCTCTTCCAATTCCGAAGAAATCACGATCAGCGACATGCCATTCGCGCACAGTTCTTCGATCAAGCGGATGATCTCGGCATGCGCTCCGACGTCGATGCCGCGGGTCGGCTCGTCGAGAATGAGAAAGTCGGGATTGGTGGCCAACCAGCGTGCAAGGATCGCTTTCTGCTGATTGCCGCCTGACAGCAGACGGATGGGCTTTTCCCTGTCCGTCGTACGGATGTCGAGTGCGCTGATGTAGCGGTCGGCCAAGGCGTTCTGATCGGCGCGAGAAATCGGTCGGGCCCAGCCTCTACGCGCCTGCAGCGCCAACGCAATGTTCTCGCGAATGGACAGGTCGCCGATGATCCCGTCCGTCTTGCGATCCTCCGGACAAAAGCCGAAGCCGTTGCGGATCGCAGCACGCGGGTTCGACAGACTAACCTGCCTACCGTCGACCTTAGCGGTTCCGCTGTCGGCATGCTCGATCCCGAACAGCAATTCGGCGGTCTCCGTGCGTCCCGACCCGAGCAAGCCGGCAACGCCCACCACCTCGCCGACACGGACCTCGAGATCGAACGGCTTCACCTTGCCGCGCTTGCCATAACCCTCGAAGCTGTATTTCACGGGACCGGCAGCAACGGCGTGCGCCCGGGCGGTGGCCTCGGCCTTTGCCAGTTCATGGCCGAGCATCATTGAAATCAGGCTCTGGCGAGACAGCTCGGATGTCTCACGGGTGCCGACGAGCTTGCCGTTTCGAAGGACCGTGATGCGGTCACTGACCTCGTAAACCTGTTCGAGAAAATGTGTAATGAAGACAATTCCAAGGCCGCGGTCTTTCAAGTCACGCATGATGCGAAAGAGCATCGCGACTTCTTGCGTGTCGAGGCTTGCGGTTGGCTCGTCGAGGATGAGAACTTTGCCGGATAAATCGACAGCCCGCGCGATCGCCACGACCTGCTGCACGGCGACCGAAAACCGATCGAGTTGCGCGGTCACATCGATGTCCATCCCATACTGATCAAGCAGCAACCGTGCCTGTCGGTTCATCGCACGCACATCGATCATGCCGAAACGCTTCGGCTGGCGGCCAAGATAGAGGTTCTCAGCGACGCTCAGATTGGAGAGGAGATTGACCTCCTGATACACAGTCCCGATGCCCAGTTTCTGAGCCGCGAGCGTATCGGACGGATTGATTTCAGCGCCGTCGAGAACGAGCCGGCCTTGGTCGCGGTGGTAGGCACCGGTGATGCATTTGATCAGCGTCGACTTTCCTGCGCCGTTTTCGCCGAGAAGCGCATGCACCTCGCCCTTACGCAGCGAGAAGTCGACCTTATCGAGCGCAATGGCACCCGGGAAGAATTTCGAAATACCGGAAGCGGCTAGAACGGTCTCAAAATCGTGAATCATGAGTGCGGCTTTTCCTGATACAGACCTTGCGGTGCCGCGGCATTGAAGGACATGAGGTCCTGATTGGCAGGCGGCAGTTCCGCACCGGTCCATGATGGACCGGTGCGGTTCCAGCGTCAAAAATCAGTAGCCGAGGTTCTTCTTCGACTCGTAGACCTTCGTCGGGTCGTCAGCCGGCGTGTAGAGCTTGGATTCCGTCTGGATCCACTTCGCCGGAGCCTTCTTGTCCTTCAGGTATGCGTCGAGGACGTCGAATGCGGGACCAGCCATGTTCGGCGTGAGTTCCACGGTCGCATTTGCTTCGCCGGCTGCCATAGCCTTGAAGATATCCGGCACGGCGTCGATCGAGACGACCAGAATGTCCTTGCCCGGCTTCAGACCGGCTTCCTTGATCGCCTGGATGCCGCCCACGGCCATGTCGTCGTTGTGAGCGTAGAGGGCGCAGATATCCTTGCCGCCGTTTTCGGCCTTCAGGAAGCTTTCCATGACTTCCTTGCCCTTGGTGCGGGTGAAGTCACCGGTCTGGCTGCGAGCGATCTTGAAGTTTGCCTTGCCGGCGATGGCTTCTTCGAAGCCCTTCTTACGAGCGATGGCGGGGGAAGAGCCGGTCGTTCCCTGGAGTTCGACGATCTTGCAAGCCTTGTCGCCGACGGTCTTTACCAGCCAGTCGCCGGCAACCTTGCCCTCATGAACCTGATCCGAAGTGACAGCGGTCAGGTAGAGGTCTTCAGGCGCCTTGATCGTCCGGTCGAGCAGGATTACGGGGATTTCAGCTTCCTTTGCTTCCTTCAGAACAGCGTCCCAGCCGGTCTCGACGACGGGCGCCAGGAAGATAGCGTTGACGCCCTGGGCGATGAAGGAGCGGATCGCCTTGATCTGGTTTTCCTGCTTCTGCTGAGCGTCAGCAAATTTCAGGTCAACGCCACGCTTCTTGGCTTCTTCCTTCGTGACGGTGGTTTCAGCAGCGCGCCAACCCGATTCAGAACCGATCTGCGAAAAGCCGACGACCAGTTCCGCAGCCGATGCAGAACCGAACATGCAGGCAGCCAGAATCGTAGCACTCAAGAGTGCAGTCTTCAATTTCATTATGTCCTCCCAAAGCCGCCTCCACGCGGCACACCGAGAAAAAATCATATAGTATTACTTTTGTAAATGCACTTTCTGGTATGCGGTGCAAATAAAAAAAGGCGCTCAAAACGAGCGCCTTTTCGCACGTGCTAATTGCCTGACGAAATCACTTAGGCAGCTTGTCGTCGACGCCTTCGACGTAGAAGTTCATGCCGAGCAGCGTGCCGTCGTCAGCCTTTTCGCCAGCCTTCAGCCACGGGGTGCCGTCCTGCTTGTTGATCGGGCCGGTGAAGGGGTGAAGCTCGCCCGACTTGATCTTGGCTTCGGTATCCTGAGCCATCTTCTTCACGTCGTCAGGCATGTTGGTGTAGTCGGCCATCTTGAGGATGCCGTCTTTCAGGCCGTCCCAGCTCTGCTCGGACTTCCAGGTGCCGTCGAGCAGCGCGTGAACGCGCTTGGAGTAGTAGTTACCCCAGGTGTCGACGATTGCCGTCAGCTGAGCCTTCGGGCCGGCTGCGATCATGTCGGAGGCTTGGCCGAACGCATGAATGCCGCGTTCCTCGGCAACCTGCATCGGAGCAGTGGTATCCGTGTGCTGCGTCAACACGTCGACGCCCTGGTCGACCATGGCCTTTGCTGCATCGGCTTCCTTGCCCGGGTCGAACCAGGTGTTCACCCAGATGACCTTCAGCTTGAAGTCCGGATCGATGGAGCGGGCACCCTGTTCGAAGGCGTTGATGCCCATGACCACTTCCGGGATCGGGAATGAGGCGATGTAAGCAGCACCGTGGTTCTTCGACGTCTTGGCTGCGATCTGGCCGAGGATGTAGCGCCCTTCGTAGAAGCGCGAGTTATAGGTCGCGAGGTTCGGGCCGGACTTATAGCCGGTCCCGTGTTCGAACTTCACGTTCGGGAACTTTGCGGCGACCTTCACGGTGGCATCCATAAAGCCGAAGGACGTCGTGAAGATCAGCTTGCAGCCCGAACGCGCCAGACGCTCGATCGCACGCTCGGCGTCGGGGCCTTCCGGTACGTTTTCGAGGTAAGGCGTGTCGATCTTATCGCCGAATTCCTTCTGGATCTGCTGGCGACCGAGATCGTGAGCCTGGGAATAACCACCGTCCGTGTGTGACCCAACGTAGACGAAGCAGACCTTGGTCTTGTCAGCGGCCTGCGCGGACGAACCCACGCTCAGGACCGCAGCAGCTGATGCGGCAAATGCAAATGCGAGTTTTTTCATGATAACCCCTTTTAGTTTGTAATTTCCGGAAGCGCGTCTCATTCTTCTGTTTAGCGCTCCGGCACGAACGGTTTTCCCAGCGACGCAGGCGTGTTGATCAACGTCGTACGGCGATTATGAGAAATGATGACAAGGACCACAATAGTGGCAGCATAAGGGAGCATCGACAGAAATTGGGCCGGAATTCCAACGCCAAAAGCCTGTGCATGAAGCTGCAGGATCGTGACCGCGCCGAAGAGGTAGCCACCGGCAAAAACCCGCCATGGACGCCAGGATGCGAAGACGACGAGGGCGAGTGTGATCCAGCCACGGCCGGAAGACATGTTCTCCACCCATTGCGGCGTATAAACGAGGGAAAGCTGCGCTCCGGCGAGCCCCGCGCAGGCACCACCGAACATCACGGCGAGGTAGCGCGTGCGGATGACCCTGATGCCGAGAGCGTGCGCTGAACCGTGACTGTCGCCGATCGCGCGCAGCTTCAGGCCGGTGCGGCTGCGGAACAGGAACCAGCTCACGCCGAAGAGCAAAGCCAGCGACAGGTAGAATGTCAGATCCTGCCTGAACAGGACGGATCCGATGAGCGGAATGTCAGAGAGGTAAGGAATGACGATCGGCGCGAGGCGAACGCCCGGTACGCCAACATAGCCCTCACCCAGCATTCCCGACACCCCAAGGCCGAGGATCGTCAACGCCAGGCCAGTCGCCACCTGGTTTGCGACCAGCGTGAGGGTAAGGAAACCGAACAGCAGTGAAAACAGTGCGCCGGCGACGATGCCGCCCAGCAGCCCGATATAGGGAGACCCCGAAATCTGAGCGCTGGCGAAGGCCGCGACGGCCCCCATGATCATCATGCCCTCGACGCCGAGGTTTAGAACACCGGATCGTTCGGCGACGAGTTCGCCCAAGGCTGCAATAACGAGAGGTGTGGACGCTGTGATGACGGTCAGCAGAATAGCTTCGAAGATGCTCACGCGACGCCTCCCCGGACCCGCAACCAGACGATACGGATCTTGTAGTAGATGAGCGTGTCGCAGGAGAGCACGAAGAAGAGCAGCAAGCCCTGGAAGACGCGGGTGACCTTGTCGGATACGCCGAGCGAAAGCTGCGCCGCCTCGCCGCCGAGGTAAGTCAGCGCGAGCACAAGGCCGGATGCGATGATGCCGAGTGGGTTCAGGCGTCCGAGAAACGCGACAATGATCGCCGTGAAGCCGTAGCCTGGAGAAATCGCAGGCTGCAGGTGTCCGATCGATCCCGATACTTCGGAGATGCCGGCAAGTCCTGCAAGTGCCCCCGAGAACAGAAAGCTGAACCAGATCATCTTCTTGGACGAAAAGCCGGCGAAGCGCCCTGCCCGCTCGGACTGGCCGAGCACCACGATCTCGAATCCTCTCAGCGTGTATTTCAGCATGAACCAGACGAGAAGCGCTGCGACAATCGCGAACACGAATGCCCAATGGGCGCGGCCGGACTCTTCCCAGATCGCCGGCAGTGTGGCTTCGGGTGGAAACGGCACGCTTTCGGGAAAGTTGAAGCCTTGCGGATTGCGCCAGGCGCCGCGGATCAGCCAATCCAGAAACAGCTGCGCAATATAGACAAGCATTAGGCTCGTCAGGATTTCGTTGGTATTGAAATGCGCCTTCAGCAGCGCTGGAATGGCCGCAAACAACGCACCGCCGATCGCACCCATGACAAGCATCAAGGGCAGCACGAGAGGCGAGTGCCATTCTGTAAACACGATCGGCAGGATCGAGCCAGTAATCGCGCCGATCGTAAATTGACCCTCGGCGCCGATATTCCAGTTATTGGAACGATAGCAGACCGCCAACCCGACGCCGATCATGATCAGGGGCGCTGCCTTAACGGCAAGCTCATGCAGCGACCAGACTTCCAGCAAGGGTTCGAGGAAGAAGGCATCCAGCGCTTCGACGGGGTTCTTGCCCAAAATGGCGAACATGATCCCGCCGGCAATCAGCGTCAGCACCAATGCCAGTAACGGTGAGACGAAACCATAGAGCTTCGACGCTTGCGGCCGCTTCTCGAGCTCAATGCGCATTGGCCGTCTCCGACGCGGTCTTGCCTTCGTGCAGGCCGCCCATCAGAAGGCCAATCTTCTCTCGAGACAGTTCTCCCGCCGGGAAGGGTTGCGAAAGTCGCCCCTCAGAAATCACGGCAATCTCCGTTGCGACTTCAAATATTTCGTCAAGATCCTGGCTGATGACGACGACTGCCGAGCCTTTGCGCGCCAGATCAACGAGGGCCTGACGAATGCGACTCGCGGCTCCCGCGTCGACGCCCCACGTCGGCTGATTAACAACGAGAACCGCCGGTTGTCGGTCGAGTTCACGCCCAACGATGAACTTTTGCAGGTTTCCGCCAGAAAGCGATCCTGCGGCAGGGTCCTCTCCGCTCTTGCGCACGTCCATCGCGTCGGCAATCCGCTTTGTCGCGGACTTGACGGCACCGCGACGGATCACTTTGAGAAAAGAACCACCGAGGAAGGCCCTGCGGTCGGATTGGCTTCGCGCCAGCACAAGGTTGTCGGAAAGCTTCATGGCGGAGACGGCCGCATGGCCATGGCGTTCTTCCGGCACGAACCCGGCGCCAAGCAGACGCCGTGCCGTGATACCCTGGGTGCCCACCGCCTTCTTGCGGATGGTGATCGCATCCGGCGAGCTCACGGGATACTCTCCAGAGAGCGCATCGAAAAGTTCGCCCTGGCCGTTGCCGGCGACACCCGCAATCGCCAGGATCTCGCCCGACCGAACCGTCAGGGATACGTCCTTGAGGGGCATGGCAAAGGGCGTGCGGGCGGAGACGGAAAGATTGCTGACGGAAAGCTGCACGTCGCCCTTGTTGCCCCGATCGGGATGAGTGACGGTTGCGACGTCGCTGCCAACCATCATGCGGGCAAGCGAGGCAGGCGTTTCCTGGCGTGGATCACAGGCGCCGGTGACGCTTCCGTTGCGCAACACGGTCGCCCGGTCGCAGATGCGCTGAACCTCCTCGAGCCGATGACTGATGTAGAGGACCGATTTGCCTTCCGCCTTCAGCTTGAAGAGTGTTTCGAAAAGCTTGTCGGCCTCCTGCGGCGTCAGCACCGAAGTCGGCTCATCGAGGATAATGAGTTTGGGGTTTTGCAGCAGCGCACGCACGATCTCGATGCGCTGGCGTTCGCCGACAGAAAGATCGGCGACGTGGGCATGAGGGTCGAGCGGCAATCCATAGGCGCGCGAGAGCGCCCTTGCTTCTTCCGCAATCCTGCCGATCGGAATGCTGTCATCAAGGGAAAGCGCGATGTTTTCAGCAACCGTCAACGCCTCAAAGAGCGAGAAGTGTTGAAAGACCATGCCGATGCCGAGCTTGCGGGCATCACCCGGCGAACCGATCGAAACCGGCTGGCCCTCCCACAGGATATGGCCCTCGGTCGGTTCGAGTACGCCGAACAGCATCTTGACGAGCGTCGATTTGCCGGCGCCGTTTTCACCAAGGAGAGCATGGATTTCGCCGTGGGCGATATCGAGGTCGATGTGGTTGCAGGCAGCAAAGCTGCCGAAGAGTTTCGTCAGTTGCTGGACAGACAATAACGCGCCGGAACCCGGCACATCAGATAACGACACGTTCCCCTCATTTCTCTCTGCCGACCCTGCCCATTCGGGTCATTATGGGATCAGCAGCGTAGTTCCGGTAGTTCTTCTGGACTCCAGATCCATGTGAGCCCGTGCGACTTCACGCAATGGATAGGTTTGGTTGATATTGATACGCACTTTGTTGCTCAAAACAACATCAAATAACGCGTTTGCACAATTGGTTAGCTCTTCGCGTGTTGCGATGTAGGCGAAAAGCGTGGGCCGTGTTGCAAAGAGCGATCCCTTCTGCGCGAGCATGGCAAGGGTGAAGTTCTCGATCGGTCCTGAGGATTGGCCGAACGAGACGAACATGCCGAACCGTCGCAGGCAGTCGAGCGATTGCGGAAACGTGTCGCGGCCAATCGAGTCGTAGGCGACGTGGACCCCTGCCCCACCGGTGATCTCGCGCACGCTCTCTACAAAATTCTCGGTGTTATAGTTGATAACGTAGTCGTAGCCATGCTCGAGTGCCAAACGCACCTTGCTATCTGACCCCGCGGTGCCGATCACCGTTGCCCCGAGCGCCTTGGCCCATTGGCCTGCGATGAGGCCTACGCCACCGGCGGCGGCGTGAAACAGGATCGTCGTATCCGGGCCAACCTTGTATGTCCGGTTGAGCAGGTATTCCGCAGTCATTCCCTTCAACATCATCGAGGCTGCGGTTTCCAGGGGAATTCCATCCGGCACCTTGACGAGGTGCTTGGTCTCGACGTTCCGCTCGACGCTGTATGCGCCATCCGCACCGGCATAGGCGACCCGATCGCCAATTTTGAAATCCTCTACATCAGGCCCGACAGCGATGACAGTGCCAGCCGCCTCCTTGCCCGTCACGAAAGGCATATGCGGCGCCTTGTAGAGACCTGTCCGGAAGTAGACGTCTATGAAGTTAAGGCCGATGGCTGCATGCTTGATCTGCACTTCGCCTGCGCGGGCGGCGGCAGGTCGATATCGACATACTCAAGAACCTCGGGTCCACCGGTCCTGCTGAATGAGACCGCCTGCGTCTTTGCCATCGTCTTCTCCTAGGTTCTACGTCCAAGCGCCGGGAAGAACTGCAGCACGGCGCCGACGCAGTAGAGGTAGATACCGCTGAGGATAAAGAGGACAAGCGCCCACTGCGGGATCACGAAATGCGTCAGAAGCGCATACATTCCGAGCGCCGACCATAGGAAGAAAACACCGAGGTTGAGCGGACGCAGGCGCTGGACGCGGACAGGATGGAGAAAATTGATCGGCAGGAAGGTCAGGATGACGGAAACGATGACGACGACAAGTGCTGTGATCGCGCTGGCATCGATGACGAAAAGCGTAAAGACGATCATGTTCCAGACTACTGGGAAGCCGGAGAAGAAGTACTCGTCCGTCTTCATTCCGGTATCCGCGTAGTAGATTGCACTCGATACGACGATCATGCCTGCCGCCACGAAGGACCATGGTTCGCCGATCATGCCACTCTGGTAGAGGGCAAAGGCCGGCAATAGAACGTAGGTGACATAGTCAATGATATTGTCGAGCGTATCGCCCGACCAGTTTGGCAGCACCTCCTTGACGCTCACCTTGCGAGCAATCGGTCCGTCGATACCGTCAACTAGAAGCGCAAGGCCGAGCCACCAGAACATGTCGATGAACCGGTGCTCGGCAGCAGCGACCACGCCGAGGAACGCGAGAAAAGATCCGGATGCCGTCAGAATATGGACGGAAAATGCGCGCATCTCCGCGTAAGGTACGCGCTTGTAATTGAAAATCTTCATGTTTCCCCGAGCAGCCTATGGCGTCCGCGCATGGCAGACGCGGTTTTTGGCTTAATATGCATCCTTTGCTTCGCTTCGCCAGCGCAAAAGCGACGAAGCGACGCAAGGGGCAGAAATCCTGACGATGACACGCATATTTCGTTCAAGTCGCATGAGAAAGAATGGAATACCTTTAATCCCGACACTATTTGTAATATCTCGCTGGCATCGATAACATTGTGCGATGAATACGGGATCCGATACCGAAATGAACGCCCCTGCAAAGACCGAAGACTTCGCCTCCCCGATTCCGGCCGGAGTCTATGCCGAAACCGTGCTTAGCGTGACGCATTATACGGACCGCTTGTTCCGGTTCACGATGACGCGCCCGCAGGGTTTCCGTTTCCGGTCCGGCGAATTCGCGATGATCGGGCTGATGGTCGAAGGCAAGCCGATTTTCCGCGCCTATTCGATCGCAAGCCCCGCTTGGGCGGAGGAGCTGGAGTTTTTCTCGATCAAGGTCCCGGATGGTCCGCTGACCTCGCATCTGCAGGCGATCAAGCCAGGCGACCAGGTTCTGATGCGCAAGAAGCCGACGGGCACGCTGGTGCTTGACGCGCTGACGCCCGGCCGTCGTCTCTATATGTTTTCGACCGGCACCGGTATCGCCCCCTTCGCGAGCCTGATCCGCGATCCAGAAACCTACGAGAAGTACGAGGAAGTCATCCTCACGCACACGACCCGCGACGTAGCGGAACTGAAGTACGGCTTCGATCTCGTCGAGGAAATCAAGAACGACGAACTTCTGCAGGAGATAGTCGGCGACAAGCTGCGCCACTACGCGACGGTCACCCGCGAAGACTTCGCCTATCGCGGCCGCATCACGGATTTGATCTCGGCGGGCAAGCTTTTCACCGATCTCGGCGTTCCGCCGCTCGATCCATCAATCGATCGCGGTATGATCTGCGGGTCCTCGGCGATGCTGAAAGATACCAAGGAACTGCTGGAAAAGGCTGGCCTCAACGAGGGCGCAAACAGCAAGCCGGCGGAGTTCGTTATCGAGCGGGCATTCGTCGGCTAAATCAGCCAAGATAGAAGCGTTCACGGCCCCGAAATGGGGCCGTTTTCAATTGTGGCCACTGAGATACTTGATGAGGGCGCCCATCGTCCGGTTGGCGTCCTGGGATCTGCCCTGCTGAATGGCCCGTATGACCTCGACGTGCAGAGACATGGATTGATCCATCCTGTCGGGACTGCTGGATGCAGACCAGAGCCGACGGGAATGGGTCTGAACCGGTCCGAGCGCCGATGTTATGAAACTGTTCGGGCAGGCTTCTTCCAGGATTTCGTCAAAGGTCTTGTCCGCGGCGAAGAATGCCGCCAAGTCGCCGGTCGTGGCGGACATTTCCATCGTCTGGGCACATTCACCCAGTTCCCTGCGCTGCTCTGATGTCGCAAAGTCGGCTGCCAGGGCGGCAGCGATCGGCTCGAGCTCGCGGCGAACCTGCATGACGTTCTCATGGTCCGTCGGCTTGATTTCGGCCACCTGCAGCCCGACACGCGGCTTCACCACGATGAGCCCTTGCCACGCCAGCTTCTGGATCGCTTCGCGCACCGGCGTGCGTCCGTGACCGGCAAGGTCGATCAGATGCTTCTCGGTAACCAAGGCGCCCGGCTGCAACGTCAGCGTCACGATCGCATGTTCCAGGGTGAGATAGGCACGGTGGCTGAGTGAGTTCTGCATCCGCGTATTCGGCTCCAGAAAGTGTATGCGTGTTGCGAAGCGACTGTAACGTTAATGATATATCAGCGTTCTTTCGAACGGCAAGCCGCGGGAGCGCCTGGATCTTCCGGCGATGCGTCTTCTCAATCACGGTGAAATGGCAAATGGCCTTGCAGCGAGTGGTGACGCAAGAGCGCTGGCCAGCGCCGAGCGCCTAACCCTATGAGGCATGCAGAGCAGCGGCCCGGCCGAAACCAGGCGCCTCCGATCACTCGTGCCTCAATGCGTCGATCGGGTTGAGCTGCGCCGCACTGCGAGCGGGGAAGTAACCGAAGACCATCCCTATCGCGGCGGAGAACGCGAACGCCACAGCGATCATCGTGGGGCTGACCACGAACGGCACCTTCAGCACGGTCACTGCTCCATAACCAAGGCTGACCCCCAGCAAAATCCCTGCGATCCCACCAAACACGGAGAGTGCCACCGCCTCGACAAGGAACTGCAGCAGCACCTGGTTTTCCAGTGCGCCGATCGCCAGGCGTATGCCGATCTCGCGGGTGCGCTCGGTCACTGACACCAGCATGATGTTCATGATCCCGATCCCGCCGACAAGCAGGCTGATCGCGGCGACCGCTCCGAGCAAGCTGGTCAACAGTGTCGTGGTACCGGTCATTGCGTCAGCAATCTGCGTCATGTCATTGACGCTGAAGTCATCGTCACGTCCCGGTACGATCTTGCGCCGCTCCCGAAGCAGGTTTTCGGTTTCGGTCTGAACTTTCGATGTCGACACCCCGTCGCGCGCCGAGATCACGATCATCTGGACATTGGCGTTCGCTTTGCCGCCGACCCGGCGTTGATAGACCTTGACGGGCATGACGACGACATCGTCCTGATCGTTGCCCATGCCGGACTGGCCGCGCTTGGCAAGGACGCCGATGATGCTGCACGAAACCTTGCCGACGCGAATCTGCTGTCCCGTGGGATCGGCGGCGCCGAAGAGTTGCGAGCGTACCGTTTCTCCGAGGATGCAGCGCGGGCGTCCGCGTTCTTCCGCCGCGTCAAAGGTGCGGCCGATCGCCATGTCCCAGTCCTGCGCGATGAAGTAGTCGTTGTTCGTCCCCATCACGGTCGTCGAGTGGCTCTGCCCGCCGTAGATGACGGTCGCGGTCGTCTGATTGAGCGGCGCCGCGGCGCGCAGGCCATTGACCTGATCGCGAATGGCGTCGACGTCCTTGATCGTGAAGCGGCGTGCTTCCGAGCTTGGGCGACCAGGACCGAACTGACCCGGGCGCGCAAACAGCATGTTGGTGCCGAGCCGTGAAAGCTCGGCCGAAACCTGGGCGGTCGTACCATTGCCGATCGTCACCAACGCGATGACGGCCGCCACCCCGATGACCACGCCGAGCACCGTGAGGAAGGAACGAAGCATGTTCCGGCTGATCGCACGCAGCGCAAGTTTCAGCGTCTCAAAGAACATGATCCGCCCTCCCGCGATGCTCGACCTCGGTCTCGAGCTTGCCGTCTATGAAACGCAGCAGGCGCTGAGCGTAGGCAGCAATATCGGGCTCGTGCGTGACCATGACGATCGTGATGCCCTGTTCGCGGTTCAGTCGCGTCATCAGGTGCATGATCTCGACGCTGGTCTTCGTGTCCAGATTGCCGGTTGGCTCATCCGCGAGAAGCAGCGAGGGCTCGGTCACGATCGCCCGGGCAATCGCGACACGTTGCTGCTGGCCGCCGGACAGTTCCTGCGTCTTGTGATGCTCACGCCCGGAAAGCCCCACAAGCCCGAGCGCCTCCTTGGCCTTGCTGTGGCGCTCGCTTGCATGCATGCCGCGATAGATCAGCGGCAACTCGACATTCTCCAACGCCGAGGTGCGCGGCAGCAGGTTGAACCCCTGGAATACGAAGCCGAGCATATGACGGCGCAGCAATGTCAGTTGGCTGCGGTCGAAGCCCTGTGTTGAGACGCCTTGGAAAATGTAGTCGCCGTCGGTGGGCACATCGAGACAACCAAGAATGTTCATGGCCGTCGACTTGCCCGAGCCGGAAGGTCCCATGATGGCGACGAATTCGTGTTCGCGGATCGACAGATCCACCCGGTCGAGGGCGCGGATGGCCGCCTCTCCCTGACCATAGATCTTCGAGACCTGCTTGAATTCGATAAGTGCCGGGCTCTGCATCGTGAGCCTCGCCTACTTCGCCTGCGTAGCGTCGGTAATCACCGCATCGCTTTCCTTCAGGTCACCGGAAACGATCTGAGTGAATTGCCCGTCGGAAGACCCCACCTGGATGATCACTGGTGCCGGCTTGCCTGCTTTCAGCAGCCATACGCGCCGCTTTGCTCCGGTCAGGGCTTCGCCTTGGTTGCCGCTCCGTGGCCCCATGCGCGGTGGTCGGAGCAGGCCGAAGATGCCGCGGCCGCGGGGAGACTCTGCAGCCGGGGGGGCATAGCGAAGGGCCGAATTTGGGATCATCAGGGTATTCTCGACTGCCTCAACGGTGACATCAGCCGTCGCGGTCATGCCAGGACGCAGTAACAGGTCAGCATTGTCGACCGACAGGATCGCCTTGTAGGTCACGACGTTGTTCGTGGTCTCGGATGCAAATCGAATCTGCTTGATCTCGGCCGGAAAGGTCCGGTTGGGATAGGCATCAACCGTGAACGTCGCCTTCTGGCCGACGGCAATCTGACCGACATCGGCCTCGTCGACATCGACCTGCAGTTCCATCTTCCGCAGATCGCCGGCGATGACGAACAGCACCGGCGCGGACAAGGACGCTGCGACCGTTGCGCCGGGATCGACCGAACGCGTGAGAATCACGCCGTTGATCGGCGAGACGATCTTCGCCTTGGCGAGGTTGACTTCGGCCAGCCGCAGATCGGCCTCCGCAGAGAGCACGGCAGCGACGTTGATGTCCTTTGCGGCAACCGCGGAATCGAACTTGTAGCGCGCATCTTCGAGGCTCTGCTGCGTAGAAACGTTGCTCTGAACGAGGTTGCGGGCTCGCTGGAACGAGCTCTGGGCCGACTCGAGGTCGGCGGTCGCCTTCACGACATTCGCTTTGGCCGAATCGAGTTTCGCCCGCGAACTCTTGACGTCCGCCTCAAGCTTGTTCGTATCGAGAGCGGCAAGAACCTCGCCGGCCTTGACCTCGCTGTTATAGTCGACGTTCACCTCGCGAACCGTTCCCGACAGCTCGCTTGATATATCCACTTGCTCTGTCGGCTGCACGGATCCGGTTGCCGTAACCAGCACGGTCAGGTCGCCGCGTTTGATAGGTTGAGTGGCGTAGCTGTATTGGTTGCCTTCTTGCCGCGCATAGAAATAGGCCACCCCGCCGGCCGCAAGAATCAGCAGAAGCAATACCAATAGGCGACCACGCCAACGGCCCTTCGACTGTTTGCGTGAAGCCGCAAGGACGGTCGCCAGGTCGGCGCTCGCCTTGGTCGGCTTGGTTTCGTGCATAGTCTTGACGTCGTTCATTCCGGCCTCGATCAACATGCTGCCAACGCAGCCGCCAGCAAGATGATCATGTCGAAGCTGAACGGCAGATTAGCATCGGCCCGGATTGGCACGAAATGACGGTCGAATGAAATGAAATCTTGGTAATGAAAGTTCAGTTTCCGTAGGCTGAAATGGGACCGAGAGGATTCGCTTTGTATTGGCCGTCGCTCTTAAGCTGGCCTTCGACCTCTTCGATCTGCAGCCGCTGAAACTGCAGAACCGTCGTGGAGAGCTGCAGCCCCTCGCCGGACTGACCGAGTGATGGCCACACCGCAACGGCGACAAAAGCGAATCAACTCGATTTGCTGCAGTCCTTATGCGTTTGATAGAACCATCAATGAACCGGTAGACGCCGCTTGGCGGCCATGAGCAGATCGAGTTCCGTGGCCGATGGCCCGAACTTCTCATAGAGCCGCTTTGCTTCGGTTTCCTCTAGTCTATACTTCCTGGCAAACTCACCGAGGCTGTAAGGTCGCCCGCGCAACACTTTTCGGGTGGTCGTTGTGGGTGTGGTCACGCTGGTCATCGCAGTCTCCTTGTCTGTACAAGGAGCTAGCTAGAGCGTCATGTGACTTTGTGAAGGTATCGACCAGCCTCGGAAAGGATTGATTCGATTAAATCTTTTTCGGTGGAACCTTCTGATCCGTCGCGCATTTATATGCTGAGATTGTGAGCCGAGCCAAGCGGACTCGGCGGCGCGAAAGTATACCCGGATTTTTCCGCTTTCTCCGGGTCGTCAACACTATATTCGAACTTTCGTCCGCCCGGTTCATGACCTCGTTTCCCCCAACTTTTACAAAGCGCCTTCGGGCGCTTTTCTTTTTGGCCGTTTCCAGGGGCCGCCTTTTCAGGCCTAGTCGCAAGAAATGTGCCTAATGCACAGGGAACGGTGATTTTTTGGTTGACCGCAATGGGGCACCTGCATATGTTCCGCGCACTTCCAGCCGGACGCACCGCTCGGCTTCAGGGAGAGCGTAGCTCAGCCGGTAGAGCAACTGACTTTTAATCAGTAGGTCTCGGGTTCGAACCCCGACGCTCTCACCATGAAATCAAAGACTTAGTATAGTTTGGGACGGCGACTGCCTTGCGTCCTCGCACCACGTTCGTGTCTAATAGCTGCACGGGCGGCCGTTACTAGGTCTGAACCCATCTGCACAGGCTGGATTTACAGAGCGATCGCGTAGATAGGCCGATGACGACCCGATTGATGAGGTCTGATCAGGGTTTGTGGTGCAGGCTGAGGTGATTGTGGAAAGGCCGATCAGCGCCACGGCCGCCAGAAATGTGAGAAATATGTGCGTCCGCGCTCCTCCGGGAGGGCCATTGCTCACCGCCGCGCGCGCAATCTAGCGTGTCATCGCAAGCCCGGGCGAGAATTACGGCCCTTTGCCACGGCACAGTTCACGAATCCGCTACCGCCGGCGAGTTCCAGATCCTCTGGGGCATCGCTATGCGGCGTGAGGCACGATGAAGCGAAACTCACCTGATTTTATTCGACAGGTCGCAGATTTTCTTCCTGTAGGTAGTGGGTTGAACTCCACTCCGTGATGTCATCACTCTACTGGCGTGCTGGAAACGCTATTCACTACCCCGGTGCCGCGATGCCTGGACGTGCGGAGATCTTTCCTGCGGGCAAATGCTGCTGCCTTGCCCGCAGATCCGGTGTCCTCGTCCTCGCCCCATTAGCAATGTGACGCCTATCAATGCGACGTCGCCTTCCTGCTGGCCAACAACAGAATGTAGTCATCCGCTGCATCCGCTATTGCCATCGCCACTTCCGCCGGCGCCCACCCCTTTAGTTGCGCATCGCGGATGATCTGATGGAGCGCGGGTTCAACATCGGCGCGGCAATCGAGCAGGCGTTGATCATGAGTAGTGTCATTACGAACCGATTGAAGATTAATCATAGCTAGAACCCCTCTCATGTGAGGAAGCTACCATGACATAGATTGCAGGTTGAGCAAGCAAATGCTTAAGGAAACGCGCGATTTCGTTGAGAATGAGCTTTTTCGATGACACAAGCGGGGTCGGCAAAGCGATTCTCGGTATAATCAGCCATCTGAAACCATCACGGAAGTGTGATGGGTTTTGCGGGCGCCATCCGACGAGAGAGCTCCGGGCTCGTCTTCCGGAACAAAACTGATCGCATATTGGTATTATTCCTACGCGACTGATATACCGGAAAGTACGACGATTGGTATGCATTTCCGACGTTGTCGTCAAAACGTGATGACCCCGTGATACGCTGTTTTGTTCGCGACTTGGCAGCTGACGAATTTGTGCCTGCCTAGCGGAACCATTCAGCATCTCTCAAGGCGCACTCGACACCACGTCGAGTGTTTTGCAAAGGGACGTCCAGTGGTTGTGGTTGCGTTAAGGGGGTGGCCGTCGAAGATTGTTCGGAAAGTGTGTTTGAAGGGATGTGAGGTCGATCGCACAGACTTTGCCGCCGTTGTCCTCGTTTTAGGGCGAACACATTTGCGTTGCGCAACCAAACGGATCGCCTATCTTTTCTCTCGGGGGAATTGAGTCTGACTGCCGGCATTGGACATTTGCGCAGCCTTTGCGTTCGACCTGCCTTACGCTGCCAAAAGCATACCTCTTCTGCCATGCACTGCCCCGGCCGTTACAGAGGCCTCAATTTCTGCCTCAAGCGTTGACTTCGTAGTTTCTCTGGAAGGAAAATCATATGGAAGACGCAGGCGTAGGTTGGGTAGCGGCTATCATTATCGGCGGCATTGCCGGGTGGCTGGCGGAAAAGTTCATGAACAGCAACATGGGCCTGTTGATGAACATCATTCTTGGCATTGTGGGCGCGATCGTTGCGAACGCCATCCTCTCTGGGCTGGGCATCGCGCTTGCCGGCTGGCTCGGGTATTTGATTGCTGGCTTCGTCGGCGCGTGCCTGCTCATTGCCGTTGGGCGAGTCATTCGTCGCTAGTTAAAAACCAAAAGCCGGGCGTCAACACGCCCGGCCCTTGCCTGGTCAAACGCCGTTCGATCTATCGACGGCTCATCAATCCGAAAAGGTAAGCGACGCCGGCTGTCACGGCGAGCGCGAAGATAGGTTCCTCCCTTACCTTGTCGCGCAGCCGTTCCGTCATGACCGATGCCTCATCGGCGACGGCGGTCTTGGCGCCGTGTCCAAGCGCCACAACGCTTTCGGACAGGCGTGCAAGGTCTTCGCGCAATGCGGCGACCTGTGCGGAAAGATCGTCTGCCGCGATCTCCGCCTTCACACGCGCGGTTGCGGACTGGGCGGAGGCGGTTTTCATATCGGCCATGGTCTGCTCCTCTTTTTCCGGATGCTCTTCAACGAATTAGTGCTGGGAAAGGTTCCGATGTCCGGTCTCTTTTGCGGCGCCAGGCGCTCCAGTATGACTGCACATATAGCGCAGATGTTTTCGTGCGATAACCCTTCATTTCCTGCTGGCTTTGTTCTAAGGAACGTCAAAAGCTTTGCCCGCGAACGGGCGAATATAATGCGAGGTTTGCGTTTCGATGTTCGATCTTCTGCGAAGAGCTGCTCACACCTGGGTTGCCAAGCTCCTCATGCTGCTACTTGTCGCCTCTTTTGGTATTTGGGGCGTGTCGCGCTCACTGATATCGGGCGGCACGAGCACGACGGTTGTCAGCGTCGGAGACCAGCACGTCGACGTCAACGAGTTTCGCCTGGCCTACCAGCGGCAGGTCGCAAATCTCAGCCAGCAGTTCGGCATGCGCCTGACACCCGAGCAGGCCCGGGCCTTCGGTGTGGAGCAGCAGGTTCTGGCACAGTTGGTCGCCGGCGCATCGCTCGATCAGTTGGCGGAAGACATGAACCTTGGCCTGTCGCAGGATCGGCTTGCGCAGCTGATCGGCGACGATCCAGCCTTCAAGGCGGTGAATGGCCAGTTCGACCGTACCCTCTTTACGTCGCGCCTGCGCAATGCCGGCATCCGCGAAGATGATTACATCAAGGAGCGCAGCAAGGTCGCCGTTCGGAGCCAGATCGTCGACGCAGTATCGAACGGCTTCACGGCGCCGAAAACGCTCGTCGATGCGCTCAAGCTTTACCGCCAGGAAAGTCGCGGTATCGATTACCTGCTGCTGACCAACGCCAATATCGAGCCGATCAAGGCGCCTGCCGAGGATGTCCTCGCCAAGTGGTTCGAAGGCGCCAAGACGCGCTTCCGCGCGCCGGAATACCGCAAGATCGCGTTCCTGAAGCTGCAACCGGAAGACATCGCCGATGCCGCCTCCGTTACGGACGACCAGATCCGCGAGGATTTCGAAAAGCGAAAGGAGAGCTTCCGCACGCCAGAGGCCCGTACGATCGAGCAGTTGACCTTCCAGAACAAGGATCTTGCCAATGCCGCGCTGGCCGCGCTGAAGACCGGCACGACGTTCGATCAACTGGTGACCGATCAGGGCAAGACGGCAGCGGACGTGTTCCTGGGCGAGTTCTCCAAGGACAAGGTGCCGGATCAGGCGATCGCGGATGCGGCCTTCGCCGTCTCGAAGGATGGCGGAACGACGCCCGTTGTCGATGGCACCTTCGGCCCGGTCATCGTCCGTGTCAGCAACATCAAGCCCGAGAGCGTCAAGACCCTTGACGAGGTCAAGGAAGAGATCCGCAAGCAATTGGCCGTTTCCAACGCCTCGCAGGAACTCATCAACGTTCACGATCAGATCGAGGATCTGCGCGGGTCGGGCTCGACGCTGGAACAGATTGCAGAGCAGCTCAAGCTCAAGGCGATCGTGATCGACGCCGTCGATGCGACCGGTCTCGATAGGGACGGCAACGAGGTCAAGGATATTCCGGCCAAGCAGCAGGTTCTTGGGGCTGCCTTCAAGACTGAGGCTGGGGCAGACGCTCCTTCCCTCTCGATCGGCACCGACGGCTATCTTTGGTTCGACGTCCGCGACATCACGCCGGAGCGTGATCGGCCGCTCAGCGAAGTGAAGGATAAGGCAATCGCCGACTGGACCGCCGAACAGCAGAAGCTCGAACTCGCCAAAAAAGCCGAAGAGCTGAAGCAGCAGGCGCAGAAGGGAACATCGCTGGCCGATATCGCGGCGCCGCTCGGCATTACGGTTGAAAGCAAGAGTGGTATCACCCGCGGCACCGACGATGCCGTTCTCGGCAGAGCTGGTGTCATTGCCGCGTTCTCCGGCCCGATCGACACCATTGCCAGCGCTGTTGGCGGCGATCCGACTACCCAGATCCTGCTCAAGGTCACTGAAGTCAACACGGAACCGACGGGTGACGTTCTCAACAACCAGGACCAACAGATCACCGCAACGGCAAACGCAGCCGGCGACGACATTCTCGATCAGATGGTCAACCTGCTGCAGACGCAGTACGGCGCATCGGTCAATCAACCTCTCGCCGAACAGGCGGCAGTCCGCTAAGGGGAACATTAAGCGCATGACCGATCTGAAGCCGCTTTTGGCGAAGGCTGCAAGCCGCGAGCCTCTGACACGTGAGGAGGCCCGCGAGGCCTTCGACATACTGATGTCCGGTCAGGCAACCCCTTCGCAGATCGGGGGCTTCCTGATGGCATTGCGCGTCCGCGGTGAGACGGTCGACGAGATTGTCGGCGCTGTGACGACGATGCGCTCCAAGATGCTGACCGTCGATGCCCCGGCGGATGCAATCGACATCGTCGGGACCGGCGGTGACGCAAGCGGGACCTACAATATCTCGACGCTGGCTGCCCTTATCGTGGCCGGTGCGGGTGTCCCTGTTGCAAAGCATGGCAATCGGGCACTGAGCTCGAAATCGGGCGCCGCCGACAGCCTCGCTGCCCTCGGCGTCAAGCTGGATGTAACGCCCGAGGTGATCTCGCGCTGCATTCGCGAAGCTGGCGTGGGCTTCATGTTTGCCCAGCAGCATCACTCTGCGATGCGTCACGTTGGACCCACGCGTGTCGAACTTGGCACGCGCACCATCTTCAATCTGCTTGGCCCTCTCTCCAATCCGGCCGGTGTCCGCCGCCAGTTGCTTGGCGTCTACGCGCCGCAGTGGGTCGTTCCGATTGCCGAGGTCATGCGCGATCTCGGCTCGGAAAGCGTGTGGGTTGTCCACGGCAACGGCCTCGACGAAATCACCACGACGGGACAGACGAGCGTCGCGGCACTCGAGGGCGGCAAGATCCGCACCTTCGAACTGTCGCCCGCGGATTTCGGCGTTGAGCCTTGCCGGCTGGAAGCCATCAAGGGTGGCGACGGCGTGGTGAATGCGGCGGCGCTGCGCGACGTCCTGAGCGGCGCAAAGAACGCGTACCGCGATATCGCGCTCGCCAACGCAGCGGCCTCGCTGGTGATCTCCGGCAAGGCTGAGATGCTGAAGGATGGCATGCGGCTTGCTGCGCAATCGCTGGATAGCGGTGCGACGGCGGCAGCCCTCGATAAACTCGTCGCCGTGTCGAACGACATCGACTAGGATAGAGCCATGACCGACATCCTGAAGAAAATCGAACTATACAAGCGGGAAGAGATCGCCGCCGCAAAGACGAAAGTGTCGCTGGCCGACCTGAAGGCGATGCAGGCGGATCAACCGGCGCCGCGCGGCTTCCACCGCTCGCTCGTTGCAAAACGTGAGGCCGGCCAGTACGGCCTGATCGCCGAGATCAAGAAGGCCAGTCCTTCCAAAGGACTGATCAGACACGACTTCGACCCGCCGTCGCTGGCCAAGGCCTATGAACTCGGAGGCGCGGCATGTCTTTCGGTGTTGACGGACACGCCAAGTTTCCAGGGCGCGCCGGAATTTCTGATGGCGGCACGTGCCGCCGGTTCGCTGCCGGCGCTGCGCAAGGACTTCATGTTCGAGACCTATCAGGTGCAAGAAGCCCGCGCCTGGGGTGCCGATTGCATTCTCCTGATCATGGCGTCGCTTTCCGATGACGATGCAAACCGTCTCGAGGATGAGGCCTTCGGCCTCGGCATGGATGTACTGGTGGAAGTTCACGATGCCGAGGAAATGGAGCGTGCGCTGAAGCTCTCCTCCCCGCTCGTTGGCATCAACAATCGCAATCTGCGGACATTCGAAGTCAGCCTCGAAGTCAGCGAAAAGCTGGCGCCGATGGTTCCAGAGGATCGCCTGTTGGTTGGCGAAAGCGGCATATTCACGAACGCGGATTGCAAGCGCCTGCAGGCGGTAGGCATCAACACGTTCCTGGTTGGCGAGAGCCTGATGCGCAAAGAAGATGTTACGGCGGCGACGCGCGCGCTCCTATTCGCCGAAGCCGCTCAGGCGGCCGAGTGATATGAGCGGCCAATCCGGTCTCACCCACATTGATGCCTCCGGCGAGGCGCATATGGTCGATGTCGGCGATAAGGCCGAAACCACAAGGATCGCGACCGCCGAGGGGCACGTGCGGATGGCGACGGCAACGCTCGATCTCATTCGCGCGGGCAACGCGAAAAAGGGCGACGTGATCGGCACGGCGCGCCTTGCCGGCATCATGGCGGCCAAGCAGACGAGCAACCTCATCCCGCTCTGCCACCCCCTGATGTTGACGAAAGTCTCGGTCGACATCACGGAGGATGCCGATCTCCCTGGCTTGCGCGTCACCGCAACGGCAAAGCTGACGGGCAAGACGGGCGTCGAAATGGAAGCCCTGACAGCCGTTTCCGTCGCTTGCCTGACGATCTACGACATGGCCAAGGCCGCCGATAAGGCCATGGAAATCGGATCCATCCGGCTACTCGAAAAATCTGGCGGCAAGTCTGGAGACTTTCGTCATCCGGAGTACGGCAAATGAGCTTGCTGCCGGTTGCTGAGGCGCAGGATCGCCTGCTGTCGCGTGCTGAGCCAATCGAGACCCTTGAAACAGTCCCCTTGCCGGAGGCCGACGGTCGTGTGCTCGCGACCGATGTTGCGGCTAGGCTGACCCAGCCGCCTTTCGACGCGTCAGCGATGGATGGGTACGCCTTGCGCGGTGACGACGCCCCTCAGCCCGGCAGTCAGTTGAAGCTCATAGGGATGTCGTCCGCCGGGCACGGGTTTGAGGGCGTTGTCGGCAAGGGCGAGACCGTCCGTATATTCACCGGCGCCCCGGTTCCGTCCGGTGCGGATAGCGTCTTGCTGCAGGAGGATGCGGAAAAAATCGAGGGTGGCATCCGCACGACCTTTGCAGTTCGTCCCGGCCAGCACGTCCGGCCTCGCGGCCAGGACTTTCTCGAAGGCGAAGCGGTGCTGAAGGCCGGCACTGTATTGGACTTCTCTCGCCTGACCGTGGCGGCCGGAATGAACCACGCGACCCTTGAGGTCCGGCGCAAGCCGGTGGTTGCGTTGCTTGCGACCGGCGACGAATTGTTGCCACCTGGAAGCTCGCCCGCTCCCGCGCAGATCATTGCGTCTAGCACCTTTGGCATCGCTGCCATGGCCCGCAAGGCGGGAGCCGAGGTTCTTGACCTCGGAATCGTCCCCGACGACAAAGCCGGGATTTCGGCGGCGGTCGAGCGCGCAAGGCGGGCCGAGGTCGATGTCATCGTGACGCTCGGCGGAGCGTCGGTGGGCGACCATGATCTGGTGCAGGCAACGCTGCTCGCATCGGGCATGAAGCTCGATTTCTGGCGGATTGCCATGCGCCCGGGCAAACCCTTGATGGTCGGCAGCCTCGGCGAAACCCATGTCATTGGCCTGCCTGGTAATCCGGTGTCGAGCCTAGTCTGCGGGATCCTGTTCCTTGAACCGTTGATTCGGAAACTGGCCTCGCTGCCACCAGTCAGACGCGAGGCGACCGTAGAGGCGGCTGCGACGCTTCGTGCCAACGACCAGCGGCAGGACTACGTCCGAGCCACGCTGTCGCGATCGTCATCCGGCGCGCTGGCGACAAAGCCGTTCACCAAGCAGGACTCGTCCATGATGAAGATCTTCGCCGAGTCCGACTGCTTGATCGTTCGTCCACCGCATGCACCGGAACTGCCCGCCGGAAGTCCCTGCCCGGTGATAATGCTGAGGCCTGATCTTCTGGGCTGAGCCGTCGAGCCTGCCCTGATTGTTTCCTGGGAACAGAAAGCAGGATTGAGATGACGAAGGAGGCTGTCAAAGACACACGGGCCATGCTTTCGCGCATGACGCCTGCGCTCATGGATGGCGAGTTCGTATTCTGCGTGACCTCAGACGAGGATGTGGCACAGCTTGCTGTTCCCGATGCTCTTGCATGGTTTCGCGAGCACGAAGGGACCTCCCTGATCCTCTCGAGAGGCCGAGCTGCGGAACTCGGCTTTAATTGCGATGCGCCGATGCGGCGTATCGTTCTTGAAGTCTTTTCGTCGCTGGAAGGTGTCGGCCTGACGGCCGCGGTTGCTTCTGCGTTGGCAGCCCGCTCAATCCCGTGCAACATGGTAGCGGCCTACCATCACGATCATGTCTTCGTTCCAGTCGCCATGGCGGATTTGGCGCTCGAGATCTTGCTTAAACTACAAGAAACGTCGTCGGCCTAAACGCCGTCTTTGATCAGCGGGCGTCCGCCAGAGTGAACACCCCGCCGATCGCCCCCTGCCCGGTCGAACCGTCGCCGAAATCGGGGACAGCGTATTCAGCGACCAGCTTTAGGGCTGCGAGTGGCAGCGACTGCCTGCGCGGATCTCCAATGAGGACATCGACGCCTGCCTTGCGACTGGCCGCAAGGAACGGCAAAACCCTCCCGGCAAGCTGGGGATTGTAGAAGACGTCCCCAGCGAGGATGACATCGACATCCGGCGGGGAGCCGGCAAGCACGTCAGCGCTCGTCACTTCGATCGCGACGCCGTTCGCCGCCGCGTTGAGGCCAATCGCCGCGATCGCGTTCGTGTCGATCTCGGCTGCGATCACGAGGGATGCTCCGCATTTTCGGGCCACGATCCCGACGATGCCGGACCCTGCGCCGAGATCGAGGACGCGGCGGCCGCTAACGATGTCCGGATAATTCAGAATATGCCGAGCGAGCAGCGTTCCACCAGCCCAGTTGTAGGCCCAGTACGGCGGCGCATCCTCCGCGTCGCTGGTTCTGAGGCGCGACAGCCCACTGCCGGGATGAGCCGTGTAGAGAACTATCTCCTGCAGGCCGGGTGCGGGTTTCAGGTGAAGGTTTTCGACGATAAAGGCGCGGACATCCCGCGGAAAGAAAGCATCGCGATTTGGTTCAGCCTCAGGATGGCGGTGTCCGCTCATTCCGCTCGGCCGGATCAATAATTCTTCATCGCCAGATGCGGTATGCCGCCATCAGGGAATTCGTCGCCGTAGGCGGCAAATCCGAAGCGTTCGTAGAGTGCTATTTTATCGCTTTGTGCCGTCAGATAAAACCGGTTCTCACGGGCAGATCGGTGCTCGTTCATCGCATAGGTCAACATCGCGCTTGCGACACCATGTCCGCGCCATGCCTTGCCGACGGCGACACGGCCGATCTTCACATGCTCGTTCGCATGGATGATCCGGAGCGTCCCGCAGACCTCACCGCCTGCAACCGCGACGACATGATGCGCAGTAAGATCAAGCGCATCGAATTCTTCATCGGCGGGTACATTCTGTTCGGCTACAAAGACCGCGCGCCGGAGCTTGAACGCCTCATTGCAAAGGGTACTGAAAACAGGAACCGTTAAAACGATGGTATCTGCCATTGTCCTCTCCGCGGGTTCAAGCGGCGACGCAAGGCTGCGCCGCCGGTGGGATCATTATGCCTTCTTTTTCGAGAACTTGGGCTTAGGGCCGCTGCCGCCCTTGCCCTCGAACTTCGGCTTGCCCGGCTTCTTGCCCCAAGGCTTCGAGTCGCGTCGCTCGTCGCTCCCGCCCTCGCCGCGGGCTTCCTTGCGGAAATTGCCTTTGGGGCGCTCATCCGTGAATTCACGACGCTCGCCAAAGGCCTTCTTGCCGGCATAGGGTTTTGCGGCGGCAGGTTTGCTGAAATCAGGCGTGCCGTTCAGCGGCGTCACGCGGATGCCGCGCTCCATCGTCTTGTTTGGACCGATCGACTGCAGGAAGCTGTCGGCGCTGGCCGCGGAAATCTCGACGTAGGTTTCCTCGGGCTGCATCTTGATCGCGCCGATCTCGCGCTTGGTCAGATTGCCATTCCGGCAAAGCATCGGGATCAACCATCGCGGCTCTGCATTCTGCTTGCGACCGACCGAAATCGAAAACCAGACGCTCGCGCCGAAGTCGTCGCGCGGACCTTTCTGATAAGGCTCCCGTAAACCCTCGGCATGCTCGCGGCGCTTGCCGCCACGGCTGTCCTGAACCGCGACCTCGATCAGATCCTCCGGCGCGGACTGGTTCGAACGATAGAGGTTGACGAAGGCTGTGGCGAGCTTTTCGGCGCCATGCGTATCGAGAAGCCGCTTGACCAAGTCCTGGGTTTCCTCGCTAGGGGCTTCATCAAAGATGGGGTCGGCAAGCAGACGGGCTTCATCACGTGCTATGACCTCTTCCGCTGACGGCGGACGAGCCCAGGCGGCCGAGATGCCGGCGTTGTCAAGAAGACGCTCTGCCTTGCGGCGGACGTTCAGCGGCACTATCAGCGCGCTGACGCCCTTGCGACCGGCGCGACCCGTGCGGCCGCTGCGATGAAGCAGGGTTTCGGGATTGGTCGGCAGGTCGGCATGAATGACAAGGTCGAGACCCGGCAGGTCGATACCACGGGCAGCAACGTCCGTTGCGATGCAGACGCGGGCGCGTCCATCCCGCATTGCCTGCAGCGCATGGCTGCGCTCGTTCTGCGTCAGTTCGCCCGACAGGGCGACGACGTTGAAGTTGCGATTGTGAAAGCGGGCTGTCAGATGGTTCACCGCCGCGCGCGTCGAACAGAATACGATGGCGTTGGTCGCTTCATAGTAGCGCAGGACATTGATGATCGCGTTCTCGCGGTCGCTCGGCGACACGACAAGAGCCCGGTATTCGATGTCGCCGTGCTGCTTTTCCTCGGTAGCCGTCGCGATCCGCACCGCGTTCTTCTGATAGCTCTTCGCCAGTTTCGCGATGGCTGCTGGCACCGTCGCCGAGAACATCAGCGTGCGACGGTCATCGGGGGAAGAATCCAGAATGAACTCCAGATCTTCGCGGAAGCCGAGATCAAGCATTTCATCGGCTTCATCAAGTACAACAGCCTTGAGCCCGGAAATGTCGAGCGCATTGCGCCTGATATGATCGCAGAGACGACCGGGAGTACCGACAACGATATGGGAGCCACGCTCCAGCGCACGGCGCTCGCTGCGGATGTCCATGCCGCCGACGCAGCTGACAATCAGCGCGCCCGTCGCTTCATAAAGCCATTCGAGTTCGCGCTTGACTTGCAGCGCGAGTTCGCGCGTCGGTGCGATCACAAGAGCCAGCGGTTCCGCTGCAGGGCCAAAGCGTTCCGCGTCCTCGAGCAGCGTCGGCGCCAGCGCGAGGCCGAAGGCTACGGTCTTGCCGGAGCCGGTCTGGGCCGAAACGAGGGCGTCCGACGCGGCGAGTGCCGGGTCGAGCATGGACTTTTGGACCGGCGTCAGCTCGGTGTAACCGCGCTTCACCAACGCCTTGGCGATCGCCGGAACGACGCCGTTAAAATCTGTCATGTTGTCTATCTTTCGGAAGTCTCACGCGCATGTTGCGCCCTAGCCGGCAATTGCCGGTGAAGAAGTTGGCCGTTCCTACTTGGTCAGGCGGCAAATGTCAAAGCGGATGTCCCTGCCATAGCCACACGTCGATGCCTTCGCTTCTGCCACGAATGCGTGCTTTTGCAGGGCCCTCGAGCCGGCCGGCGCGAAGCGGCGCGCTATCGGCGCCTGCCGCTTTCATCAGTGCGGCGCTCAACGCAAGTTCGACACCACGTTCTGCCGCAACCTCCATCAGGCGGCTGGCGACATTCACGGTGTCACCCGTTGCGGTAATCTGCTGGCGGCTGCCGGTTCCTAGGCGCGAGGCAACGACCGGACCGCAATGAGCTCCAACCTTGAAACCAGTCTTTCGGCCGCTCAGCGCGGGATGTATTGCAAACCAGGGACGCATTCGCCCGCACAGGCGCACGGCGCACGCGGCGGCTCGCGCGGCGTCGTCATCGGCCGGTTGCGGCAGGCCGAAAAGAATCATCGCGCCATCGCCCATGAAGCTGGTGACCGCGCCGCCGTGCGAGCGTGCCTCCTCGTCGACCAGTTCGAAGAAATCGCTGAGAACTTCGCGGACATTCGTCGCGCCGATTGCTTCGCTCAAGCCGGTGAAGCCGGAGAGGTCGATGAAGACGACTGCGGCGTCTTGCCGGACCGGCTTTGCGAGAAAGTTGGGATCGCGGGCGAGCCACTCTCCCAGGCCCGGGGCCTCGATGCGCTGCAGGAGGTCGCTTTGCGCCGCAAAGTGTGCGGCCTGGCGACGATCCATCCAGATCTCGGCCGCGCCGAAAAGCAGCACGGGCGGCAGCGCCGCAGCGATTGGCAATGCCGCACTGAACCAATAGCCGTGCGCGAAGGCGACAACGTTCAGGGCGGCCCATGCAAGCGCCGCCGACGCAATGATAGCGTAGCCGATGGCGCTGCGTCGCCACGCAAGCAGGCTGATCAACAGCACCGGCAGACCCACTGCGATCAGCGAATCGAGCAGGCGCACATTGCGGTCCCTGATGATGCCGTCGCCGGCAATCAGATGCGTCGCTGCCGTCGCCATCACCTCGACGCCCGGCAATACCGGATCGAATGGGGTTGGGAAGACGTCGCCACCGCCCGTCACCGTGGAGCCGATCACGACGATCTTGTCCTCTATTGCCTTGGCGGGGAGGTTGCCGGCCAGCACATCCGCCGCGCTGAAAGTCGGAATGGTCCCGCGTGGACCATAGAAGGTGATCGGCAGGCGCTGCCCGTTGTCGGTCGGCAGATGCCGGTCGCCGAGCGCAAGCCCGCCAGGCGAGAATGCCGGATTGATACCCAGTGCCAGTGACGCCACCCGCAACGGAAATGATGCATCGACTCGTGCGCCGCCACGAGAGATCAGCGGAATGAAACGCGGTGTGCCTGACTCGTCGGTGGCGACGTTGACGACGCCAATGGCAGCAACGTCGGAAAAGCGACTTAGAGGCAACAGCATCTGGCTGGCTGCCGGTATCGCTGCCAGCGGATCATTGGCGTCGTGATCGACCGCCTGTGTGTCCTTCGGGAAGACGCCGGCGGCGGCGATAACGCTGGGGCTCTGATGGAGCGCCACGGCAAGCGCCGCATCTCCCTCTTCTGGTCCGGGATCAACCAGTAAAAGATCAAGTGCGATGACCTTCGGCTTGAAAGCGCTGACGGCGGCAACCACGCGGGCAAGCGTTGCCCGATTGAGAGGATAGCCGTTGTCGACGGCAGTCTGGTCGTCAATCGCAACAATGCTGGTAACCGGCGGAGGCTCCTTTGCGCCGATCACCGTGCTTCGCACGTCAGTAATGGAAGCTTCGAGGCGGTCGAGGAAACTCATGCTTCCCGAAAGATGCATATAGCCGAGGAGTCCGCCCCAGAGCGCGGATAGCAGCAGAGCAATCGTGACCAGGAGCCGTCTGCCCTGCATCGGCGTTATTGGCCGAGGCGGGCGAGCAGGGCCGCGCTACGGGCCGGCGGCCAGCGGCGGACGGTGAGTGGTGCGCTGCCCGGCGCGACATCAACACCCTCGCCTTCATTCAGCACGACGCGTGCTGCTGCTCCTGCCGAAGGACGGCCGACCGCTACGCGTCCGCGTACGACTAAGACAGAGGTCGTGCCGTTCTTGACATCGACAGCCCAACGTGTGCCGCGGACGGCGGCAATTGCCTGTGGTGTGACGACCTCGAATCCGTCCGGGTGCCGAGCCCGGTCGACATCGACGAGCACGGCCTTGTTGCGCAACGAGACCGCATCCGGTCGCCCGTTGCGATTGCGGTCGACGGCGTTGAAGCGGGCCCCAGCCTCGGCGATGATCGTCACGCCATCCGCGCACCGCATGATCTGTCGCGCCGTTCCCGCCACGCGCGCCATCGTGCATCCGTTCGCTTGCGCAAGTGCCGGATCTGAGCTGAACAGACAGGCAGCGCTTGCCCACGCTGCCAGCACCAGGAGCATTCTGGAGTTCACAAGCATATTCGTCCCCTACCTGAATGCATGGCCGGACAGCCCGGGCGTGCGACGGCATCATACGCTGATAGCTGCAGCACGCATGTCAAAACGTCAACGCCTATCCGACATTGTCTATTTCTTAAGCGGTCTTTCGATTGCCGGTCCAGTATAGCGCGCCCTCGGCCGAATAAGGCGGCCGCTCTCGATCTGCTCCATGGCATGAGCGAGCCACCCGACGGTTCGCGCGAGCGCGAAAATCACGAGGGGCGCATCATCGGGAAGATCGAAGGCGGCGCTCATGGCTGTCAGCGCGAAATCGATGTTGACGCCTTCCCCCACGATCTCTTGTCCCGCGGTCGCCAGTTCGGCGTAGCTCGGCGGCAAGTCGAACTGAGCCATCAGCGCCTTTGCCCTGATGTCTCCATCCGGATACAGAGGATGGCCGAACGCCGGCAGCGGTCTTCCCTGTGTCAACGCCTGCCGTATTGCTTGACTGGCATCGAGCGCGTCGACCTCTGCGATCAACGAGGCGACGCCATGCCAGGCGCCACCGTGGAGCGGTCCGCTCAAGGTCGATAGGCCCGACAGGACCGCGGCCGATAGCGTTGCGCCTGAAGAAGCAGCCACTCGCGAGGCAAAGGTCGACGCGTTGAGTTCGTGATCGGCAAGGAGCACAAGCGCGCGCCTGATGCAATCGGCGGCTTCTGGCCTGGACCAGCTGGTGGCGAGGCGCAGATGCAATGGTGAAGCTGCCGCATCTGGAGCAAGGACACTGGCCACGATCGAAAGAATACTTTCTGCTTCGGCTTGCAGTACGGTTGGCGCTCTGCCGAGAGTCGGTAAGTCGCGGGTCACGCGCTGTGCGAGCAAAACAAATGCCCGCTCTAACGACGGTCCCGTTTCAGAAGACTCGCTTGCTGCGGCTGTAATCGGTCCGGACTTCCACAGAAGTGCCGCGGTCTCCTCGAGCGTCGCATGTTCCGCCCATGTCGCCACATCACGGCCGCGATAGTAGAGTCGGCCATCCAGAATGGTGGAAATGGCAGATGGCAACACGGGATCGCCCCATTGGATGGCGTCTGCCGCAACTGTCTCGGTCTTTCGTCGGCCAGCGTGACGTGCGGCAAGCCGCATGACGTCGACCGCATTGTAAAGACTTCGCCGTGGATCGCTGGCATCTGCTTTGGCCCGGATACGGCCGCGACTTACATTGGCGTACAGCGTTTGTGGCTTGGTTCCGAGTTTCTCGAGCGCCTGCTCGGCTGTCAGCCAAAGCATTTTGTCCTCTTTACATTGATCATTTGCATCAAGATTGACGTCAATCAATCTAAGCTTGATCCTGTTGCACGTAAAGGAGAAAACACCATGAAAAACGGTTTGGAAGATGTTATCGCAGCGGAAACGCAGCTCTCCGATGTCGACGGCGAAGCGGGCCGCCTGATCATCCGTGGCGTGTCGCTCGATAATCTCGTATCGACAGCAACCTATGAAAGTGTTGCCGCGCTGTTGCTCGACGGCCTGACGGAACGGCATTTTGGTCCTGCAGAACTCCGCGATTGGTTGGGTGAAATGCGGGTGCGCCTATTTGCCCATGTGGCGGCCCTCCAATCGGACCTGCTGGCCTTGCCGCCAGTGGACGCGATGCGCGCTCTCATCGCTCGCCTGCCAGATGGCGAGGACTTCGAAGCGGCGCTTCGATTGCTGGCAGCGCCCGCAGTTTTCCTGCCGGCGATACTCCGTCTGCAGGCCGGCAACGAACCCGTGGCCCCGGACGCTTCGCTACCCCAGGCAGCCGACATCCTGCGCATGCTCACAGGCAGGATGCCGAGTGCGGAGCAGAAGGCTGCTCTCGACGCCTATCTTGTGACCATTTCCGACCATGGCTTGAACGCCTCGACCTTTGCTTCGCGCGTCATCGCCTCGACGCGGGCCGGCCTCACTTCATCAGTGCTCGCGGCGATAAGTGCGCTTAAAGGACCTTTACATGGCGGCGCGCCGGGGCCTGTGCTCGATATGTTCGATGAGATCGGAGCCAGCGAGAATGCGCGCGGGTGGCTCGGTCGAGCATTGGATCGCGGCGAACGCCTGATGGGCTTCGGTCACCGCATTTACCGGGTGCGTGATCCGCGCGCCGATGCATTGAAGAAGGCGCTGCGACCGCTCGTCTTGGCTGGGCAGGTCGATCGCCAGCGCGTGGAGCTTGCGGAAGCCGTCGAACGTGCGGCGCTTGCTGTCCTGAGGGAGCGCAAGCCAGACCGGCCGCTGGACGTCAATGTCGAGTTCTACACCGCCTTATTGCTCGATGCGCTGGGCTTTCCGCGCGAATCATTCACCGGCGTATTCGCGATCGGCCGGACCGTGGGGTGGATCGCGCATGCGCGCGAGCAGGCGCTGCAAGGCAGATTGATCCGTCCTCGGTCGATCTATGTCGGGCCGGTGCCGCAGGCGGCGTGAGCATCGACAATAAGAAGAACCGGCGGTCCCAGCCGCCGGCATATCGTTTATAGTGGGTCTCGGTGCGGGGAAGCCTCTAACCGCTGAGATAGGCCGCAAATTGCTAAGTGTCTCTCGGCAATCAAAAAGGCCGCCTCGTTGAGGCGCCCTCTTGAAGGTCAGACCAGGCGGCTCTGTTCGGTTGCGGCTTCGATGAAGCTTGCGAAGAGCGGATGCGGGTCTAGAGGACGGCTCTTCAGTTCCGGATGGTACTGAACGCCGATGAACCAGGGATGCTCAGCATACTCGATCGTCTCGGGCAGTACACCGTCCGGTGACATTCCCGAAAAGATGAGACCGCAGTCTTCCAAACGGTCCTTGTAGTCGATGTTGACTTCGTAGCGATGGCGATGGCGCTCGGAAATATCGGTCGAACCGTAGATCTCCGAGATCTTCGTATCCTTCTTCAACGCAGCCTTGTAGGCGCCGAGGCGCATCGTGCCGCCGAGATCGCCCGCTTCCGTGCGCTTCTGCAGCTCATTGCCCTTCACCCATTCGGTCATCAGGCCGACAACGGGCTCCTTCGTCGGGCCGAACTCGGTCGACGAGGCGCTTTCCACGCCGGCAAGGTTGCGGGCGGCTTCAATAACGGCCATCTGCATGCCAAAGCAGATCCCGAAATAAGGTACCTTCCGTTCGCGTGCGAAGCGGGCCGCATGGATCTTGCCTTCCGAGCCGCGCTCGCCGAACCCGCCGGGAACGAGGATGCCATGGACCTTCTCGAGATACGGCGCCGGGTCTTCCTTTTCGAAGACCTCGGATTCGATCCATTCCAGGTTGACCTTGACGCGATTGGCAATGCCGCCGTGATGCAGCGCTTCGATCAGCGACTTGTAGGCATCCTTGAGGCCGGTGTACTTGCCGACGATGGCAATCGTGACCTCGCCCTCAGGCGTGCGGATGCGGTTGCAGACCTCTTCCCATTGGTCAAGGCGGGGCTTAGGTGCCGGCTCGATGCCGAAGGCTGCCAGCACTTCGTTGTCGAGCCCTTCCTTGTGGTAGGCCATCGGGACGTCGTAGATGTTGGCGACGTCGAGCGCCTGGATCACCGCGGACGGACGGACGTTGCAGAAGAGCGACAGCTTGCGGCGTTCCGCTTCCGGAATTTCGCGGTCGGCGCGCACCAGCAGGATGTCCGGATGAATGCCGAGCGCCTGCAGTTCCTTGACGGAGTGCTGGGTTGGCTTGGTCTTCAGTTCGCCGGCAGCCGGAATATACGGCATCAGCGTCAGGTGGACGTAGATCGCAGTGCCGCGCGGCAGATCGTTGCCGAGCTGGCGGATCGCTTCCATGAACGGCATCGCCTCGATATCGCCGACCGTGCCGCCGATCTCGCAGATGACGAAGTCGTAGTCGCCGTTGCCTTCGGTGACGAAGTCCTTGATCTCGTTGGTGACGTGCGGAATGACCTGAACGGTCGCGCCGAGATAGTCGCCGCGGCGTTCCTTGTCGATGATGTTCTTGTAGATGCGTCCGGTGGTGATGTTGTCGGTCTTGGTCGCCGAACGCCCGGTAAAGCGCTCGTAGTGGCCGAGATCTAGATCCGTTTCGGCACCGTCATCGGTGACGAAGACTTCGCCGTGCTGGGTCGGGCTCATGGTGCCCGGGTCCACGTTCAGATAGGGGTCGAGTTTGCGAAGCCGCACCCGATAACCACGGGCCTGCAGCAACGCTCCGAGAGCCGCGGCCGCAATTCCTTTACCGAGAGAGGAAACCACGCCGCCAGTGATAAATACGTATCGCGCCATGGGAGTCACCGGATACCTTTTCAAAAACGATTCCACCAGCCCAAAAATTCTTTTCCAGAACTTTTGGTGCCAGCGCGGAATTTGAACAAAAGAAAACCGGCAGACCCGAGGGCCTGCCGGCGGTTGATGCTGTGTGCCGCTTACTGTCCGCTTGGGACGGTGGCGGGCGCCGGAGCGGAAGGCGTAGTCGCCTGCGGTGCTGCCGGAGCAGTTTGAGTAGACGGAGCCGTTTCGGCAGGTGCCGGTGCGGCCGGAGCAGTTGCTGCCGGAGCCGCCGGCGCGGTTGCTGCCGGAGCCGGAGCGGTCTCACCGCCGGTCGGGACGCCGTTGTTGTTCTGCGCGGCCGGTGCAGCCGGAGCGGCATTGCCGTTCTGGCCGCCGAGCGAATCGAGAATACCCTTGCCCTCACCGCTCGTCGCCGGAATACGATTCAGAATATCCGTCGGACGGCTTTCATAGCGGTTGAGAATGCCGAGGCCGAGCGACGTGATGAAGAACAGCGTCGCCAGGATCGCGGTCGTGCGCGTCAGCGCATTGGCCGTGCCACGGGCAGACATGAAGCCCGAGCCGCCGCCGATGCCGAGGCCGCCGCCTTCCGAGCGCTGAATGAGCACGACGCCGACAAGCGCCAGCACGATCATGAGATGGATGACAATCAAAACGGTCTGCATGGGTCCAGTCCTGCCCACGCGCGCGGCGGGCATAAAGTAAAATTCTGGCGCTCTTTACATGAGGTGATCCGCTATTCCAAGCCCTTAGGCTCGGAATATACACGGCTCTAAGCAAGCAGCGCTTCGTATGCGCCGTAGATGGCGAGGAAATCGGCCGCTTTCAAGCTTGCACCGCCGATCAGTGCGCCATCGACATTCGCGACGCCCATCAACTCCCTTGCATTGCTTGGCTTGACCGAGCCGCCATAGAGGATGCGGATCTTCTTGCCAGCCGCCCCGAAGCGGGCGACGAGCTCGGAACGCATGAAGGCGTGCGCCTTCTCTACGTCTTCCACGGTTGGGGTAACGCCGGTGCCGATCGCCCAGACGGGCTCGTAGGCAATGACGGCATTCTCCGGCGTCGCGCTATCCGGCACCGAAGCGGAAAGCTGACGCTTGATGATGTCGAGGGTCTGGCCTGCCTTGCGTTCGTCCGCCGTTTCGCCGATGCACACGATTGCCGTCAGGTCGGCCGCGAACGCAGCCTCCGCCTTGGCGCGAACAAGATGGTCGGTCTCGGCATGGTCGGTGCGACGCTCCGAGTGTCCGACGATCACGTAAGTGCCGAAGCAGTCTGCGATCATTTCGGCCGAAATATCGCCGGTGTGGGCGCCCGAGGGCTTCTGGTGGCAGTCCTGTGCGCCGATCGCCAGCGGGCTGTCGGTGGAGAGCGCAGTGGCGACATAAAGCAACGTTGCCGGAGGGCAGATCAGCGCCTCCACCTTATCGGAAAGTGGCCCCTGAACACCTTCGGCAATTGCCTTGATTTGGTCGAGGGAGGCACGCGTGCCGTTCATTTTCCAGTTTCCCGCCACAAGCGGACGCACGTCAGGTGTCATGCCAGCCTTCCCATCTTCCACGTATCGTGGGGCCTTAGCAAAAGCGGGGATCAATGAAAAGGTTTGGGCACCTTCCCTAAGGGAAATAACGGCCTTTTGTCGCGCAAATGCTTAAAATTTGGAGCCCATGTTGCTGAAAATGATAGACCAGGCGGCCGCCATGACGCTCGCCCGGCGGTCAGGCGACTTAGGTTGTCGTCACGAACCCAACATCCAGTTCAGCGTGCGGCGCCAGTCGATCATCCGGATCGGTGTTCCGTGATTTCCCGTCTGATAGAGCGTGAAATGTGCAGGGTAATCCCCCTTCAGCAGGTTTTCGAAGAGTGCCTGCTGGTCTGTCGCTGCATAGACCGGATCCCGGCTGCCATGCGCGAACCAAAGCGGCAGTTTGGCCTTGAAGAACGGGCTCTTGCCGAAATCCGGATCGGTAACGCCGCTGAGGATCACCATTCCCTTGAGGGCTTTCACGCTGGCGGGGTCACGGCTCAAGCCCCAGCAGACCTGGCTGCCCATCGACGCACACGCCAGAATGACCGGCTTGCCGGGCGACTGCTGGGAAGCGTAGCGGATCAGCCCTTTGATCGCGGCGACGCCATCGCTGTCGAAGCTCTTGACCGTCGGCGAATAATAGACACCGCCATTGCCGGCGACCAGGTTCTTCAGGCGATTGAAGTTGCCCCCGAAACTGTAGTCGTTCACGCCGAGGCGCCGGTCGCCGTTACGACCGTGAATGAAAATGACCGTAAATGCCGCTCCCGAGCTTTGTCCCACCCTGGTGACGTCGAGTCTTTGCGAACCAAGCTGCAAGGTCTCGTCCGACTGCTGCCTTTTGACGCCGAGAGACACGTATTTTTGTTGGGCGCGCTTTTGGGGTATCTGATCGCGGCCGTTGATGTCCCGCATCTCGTCGTATTCGATGACGTCAAGGGCGCCATTATCGCTCGTCCGCAGCACATTTTGTGTGGAGAAGAGCTCGTCCTTAAAGGGCGGCAGGCTCTCGGCCGCTCGGCCGCTTGCCGTCGTCGTCAGGAAAAAGGCCGCAATTGCGGTAATAATGGTGCAATGACTTGTGGACATTCGCATGAGCATGGTTCCCTGAGCCTTCTGGCCGCTTGCCATTCCACGCCCGCCAACGCAAACCACTTCCTAAGGAAGTCCGCCTGATCGGGCGGCGTCGCGTAACGAGGCGCTTTCTGGCAGAATCTGCCTGATTCGCAAACGTGACATCAAATGCGGTGATTTTGGGTCAGGCTTGGCGTAAGGCCCCTGCCCGACAGGATAAAGATCTGAACGGCCCCATGGACAATAGCAACGACCTCTTTTCCGGACTGCCCCTGACACCGAAGCAGGAGGAAGCTCCAAAGTCTGCCGAGCCACAAAAGGCCGCACCCGCTAAGGCTGCTGCCCCCGCCCTGCGTCCGGCGCCCGTGAACTCGACGTCGGAAGACTACGGCGCGTCCTCGATCCGCGTTCTCGAGGGTCTTGAACCCGTCCGCATGCGGCCGGGCATGTATATCGGCGGCACCGACGAAAAGGCTCTTCACCATCTCTTCGCCGAAGTCATCGACAATTCGATGGACGAAGCTGTCGCCGGCCACGCGAACTTCATTGAGGTTCACCTTGACCTGCAGGGCTACTTGACGGTCAGCGACAATGGCCGTGGTATCCCCGTCGAGAATCACCCGCAAGTTCCCGGGAAGTCGACCCTTGAAGTGATTATGACGAAGCTGCACGCGGGCGGCAAGTTTGACGGCAAGGCATATGAGACGTCAGGTGGTCTGCACGGCGTCGGCGTTTCCGTCGTCAACGCGCTTTCCGACGTGCTGGAAGTCGAGGTTGCGCGCAATCGGAAGCTATATCGTCAGCGCTTTTCCCGCGGTTTGCCCCAGGGCGAACTGGAAGAACTCGGCGACGTCCACAATCGTCGTGGCACGCGAGTCCGCTTTCACCCCGATCCGCAGATCTTTGGCGAGCACGCGAAGTTCGATGCCGGGCGTGTGTTCCGTATGGCACGCTCCAAGGCTTACCTCTTTGGCGGCGTCGAAATCCGCTGGAGTTGCGAGGAAGGCGTTCTGCCGCAAGGCTCGGAGATACCTGACAAGGCGGTCTTCCACTTCCCCGGCGGCCTGAAGGATTACCTGCAGGCGACGATGGGCAAGGAATTCACCGTTACCCGCGAGATATTCGCAGGGAAAACCGAGAAGACCAGTGGTCATGGCTCCCTGGAGTGGGCGATCACCTGGTACGGCGGCGATCCCCAGGTCCACTCCTACTGCAACACGATCCCGACGCCCGAAGGCGGCACGCACGAGGCGGGCCTGCGCATCGCGCTGACCAAGGGCCTGAAGAATTACGCCGAACTGACGCAGAACAAGCGCGCTGCCCAGATCACCACCGATGACGTGATGATCTCCGCCGTCGGCATGCTCTCGGTCTTCATTCGCGAGCCGGAATTCGTCGGCCAGACGAAGGACAAGCTCGCCACGGTCGAAGCCCAGCGGATCGTTGAAAACGCACTCCGCGACCCCTTTGACCACTACCTTGCCGACAATCCGAACGAGGCAGCCAAGCTGCTCGACTGGGTTATAGAGCGTGCGGAAGAACGCCTGCGCCGTCGCAAGGAAAAGGAAGTCAACCGCAAGACCGCCGTGCGCAAGCTGCGCCTGCCCGGCAAGCTAGCCGATTGCGCACAGAACACCGCCCAGGGTGCCGAACTCTTCATCGTCGAAGGTGACTCGGCAGGTGGCTCGGCCAAGCAGGCTCGCAATCGTGCCAACCAGGCGATCCTCCCCCTGCGCGGCAAAATCCTCAACGTCGCCAGTGCCGGTCGCGAAAAGCTTGGCGCCAACCAGCAGCTCGCTGATCTCGTTCAGGCGCTCGGTTGCGGTACGCGCTCGAAGTATCGTGAGGAAGACCTTCGCTACGAACGCATCATCGTCATGACCGATGCCGACGTCGACGGTGCCCACATTGCCTCGCTGCTGATCACGTTCTTCTATCAGGAAATGCCGGAGCTGGTCCGTGGCGGTCACCTCTTCCTGGCCGTGCCGCCGCTCTACAAGATCACCCAGGGCGCGAAGTCCGCTTACGCCCGCGACGATGCGCACCGCGCCGAGCTGATGGAGACCGAGTTCAAGGGCAAGGCGAAAGTCGAAATCAGCCGCTTCAAAGGCCTCGGCGAAATGCTGCCGGCGCAGCTCAAAGAAACCACCATGGACCCAGGCAAGCGCACGCTGTTGCGCGTGATTATCGACGAGGTGGATTTCGAGGGTACGCGCACGGCGGTCGACGACCTGATGGGAACGAAGCCGGAAGCGCGCTTCCGGTTCATTCAGGATCGCGCCGCCTTTGCGGAATACCTCGATATCTGAACCGGCTAGTCGAGGCGCACCGTAATTTCCGTCTTCACGGAGTTGGCAAGAAAGCACAACTCGTGCGCTTCGTGGTGGAGTTTCTGTTCGATCTCTCGGTTCGGCCTGTCGCCGGCATAGGTAACCTGCGGTCGAAGCTCCACGCGGCTCACCATTGTCCTGCCCTGCACAGTTTCCATAAGGCCGGTTGCCGCATCGATATAGCTATCGACCAGGATGCGCTTCTTTGAGGCCAGCCAGAGATAGAAGAGCATGTGGCAGCTCGACAGTGCTGCAACGTATGCCTCTTCCGGATCAACATTCTCGGCAAGCGCATACGGCAACGGCACATTGTGCGGCGAAGCGGAGGCAGCGACGGTGGCGCCGCCATCAAAGCTCCATCTGTGCCCGCGGCTATAGCGTCCGTCGATAAAACTTGCCGCGCCCCGCTCCCATGCGACCTCCGCGGAAAAAGTCGTCATCTCTCATTCTCCCTTGCGCGCCAGGCGCGCTGTTGTCATCTGCAGGTGGCCCGACAGGGCCTTCAGTGCCTCACCCTCGTCGCGACGCGCGCACGCGTCTATGATGGCGCGATGCTCGGCGTGGAGGATCACACGCTCGTTGGAGCCCTTTGGCTGCCTCAGATAGGCACGACGCGATTCACGCCGCAGTTCGTCGATCATGGACAGAAGGCGGCGATTGCCACATCGCCCGTAGAGCGTTCGATGAAAGGCGACATCCAGCTCCTCCAGCGCGGCCGGATCATCCTCTTCGATCAGATCTTCATTGAGACGGCGCGCCTTGCGCAGGTCACTGTCGCCGAGCAGCGCCAGCGCAGCGCGCAGCGCCATGCTCTCCAAGGCTGCGCGGATCTCGGCGAGTTCACGTGCTTGCTCTTCCGTCAAACCGGCGACGGCCAGGCTTCGGTCAGGCCGCCGGTCGAGCAGGCCTGACGCCAGCAACCGATCTAGCGCCTGGCGTACCGGCTGGCGGCTCACGCCAAACCGCTCTGCCAGGAGCTCTTGTTTCAGGACGGTCCCTGGCGGCAGGCTCCCGCCTTCTATTTCGCGCCGCAGCGCCGTTGCAATCAGGTTTGTATCCATGGATCCAAAGTAAACGCGCAAGTGTATTTTGGCAACGCTGTGGCATGATTTCTGTCATATTGATTGCGAAGAATAGCGTTAGGGAGCGTAGTATGGATCGCCGGTGGTCTCACGGGCGCCAGTCGATGACAGAATCGGTCATTGTGCTTGCGCCCGAGGGGCGCATGGCCCATATCCATAGCCAAAACAGGGGAAAAGAACGACGTGAGCCTTCCGAACAACAACATCCAGCGAGAGCCGCGATGGCTCGGCCCCTCAGGCCCAGCCCGCACGCCGTTAATTCCCTCGATCTCCGCGGCGCGCTGGCTGCTCGTGCTTGTTGTCGCTGCTGGCGTCTACTTCTTCTACGGCTTTGCCGTCCCGGTTCTCGCCGCCCTTGTCATCGGTTTTGCAAGCTGGCCGCTGTATCGCCGGCTTCTCAGCCGTGTCGGTGGAAACACAACGGTCGCCGCCACCATCGCGATTCTGATGATCGTGACGTTTCTCGTGTTGCCGATCTTTTTCGCCGTCACCTATACGACAGGTGAGGTGCGCGAATGGGTGGCCTGGGCCGTGCACGCAAACAGGTCCGGTGCGCCAACCCCGCAGTGGATCATCGCCCTGCCTTTTGCCGGTCCGTATCTCGATGAACTGTGGACCAGATATATCGGCAGCCCCGGTGCCATGGGTGAGCTAATCCAGGCTGTGAGCGGCGCCCATATCGGCAACATCTATCGGGCGATTCTGGCAGCTGGCGGTGGCGCCTTCCACCTGCTCCTCACGCTGCTCTTCATGTTGATCGCGCTGTTCTTCGTCTACCGCGATGGTTCCTCCTTCTCGCAGCAGATCGATATGCTCGGCGAACGCATTCTTCCGAACCGCTGGGAGCGAATTTCCCGCGTCGTTCCGGCAACCATCAGCTCGACTGTCATGGGCATGACACTGATCGCGATCGGCGAAGGCATCGTGCTCGGCGTCGCTTATTGGATCGCCGGTGTCCCCTCGCCCGTCACGCTCGGCGTCCTGACCGGTATCATGGCCCTGATACCCGGTGGTGCCCCGCTGTCCTTTACCCTGGTGTCTGTCTACCTGCTCGCCAGTGGCTCACATATCGCAGGCATCGGCCTTTTCGTTTGGGGAACGGTCGAGTTGTTCATTGTCGACAAGACACTTCGTCCGAAGCTTGTTGGCGGTCCCATCAAGCTTCCATTCCTGCCGACCTTCTTCGGCCTTGTCGGCGGCGTGAAAACCATGGGCTTTCTCGGCCTCTTCATCGGGCCGGTGCTGATGGCCCTCATTGTGGCGATCTGGCGCGAATGGATGCACGAGGTCCGGAGTGCCGAAACCGGCCCGAACGTCATGACCGACGAGCAGGCCCCGCCGGCGTCTCGCGCGGCCGAATGATCAGGGCAGCCGCTTTTCCATGAACAGGCTAAGTGGGTCTGGCAGGTAGCTGCCAAACGCTTCGATTTCGCCATAGCCGTACTTGCGGTAGAGAGCGATCGCTTCTGGCTGGTAAATGCCGGTTTCAAGACGGACGGCTTGGAGCTTCTTTTCAGCGGCCGTCGTTTCGAGTGCGTCTATCAGCTTGCTTGCCACTTTCAAGCCGCGAGCGTCCGGGTCGACGAACATCCGCTTGATCTCCGCTGTTCCGTCGCCAGCCTCGACCAGTGCACAGCAGCCAACGATCGCACCCTCGTTGCGGGCGACGAAGAAGCTGACGGTCGGCTTCTCCAAGGTCGATACATCGACGAGGTGATTGCTCTCTGGCGGATACAGAGACTGGGCATATGCGTCGGACATGTCGAGCAAGCGGAGCACGCCGTCTTGGCGCGGTGTTTCCAAAGCAATCGTAACGGACACGGGACTTTTCCTATCTTGCGGCGCCCGCGTAAAAAATGTTGGGGCGCCTTCATTCTGTTGGAATTTCAGCATCTAAGAGGCGAAGGTTCAATATTCAAAAGGCGATATTATGCAAGCGGTGCTGGTTGCAATGACGATCCTAGGCTGCAACGACTCGGTCACACAATGCAACTATCTCGCCACGGTTGAGCAGAAATGGCAGACCGTCGCCATGTGCGACGCCGATTCGGAAAGGCAGCTGAAGCGCTATACGAATGTCAGCTACCCAACGGTAATTGCTGTCTGTGAGCCACCGAAGCCTGCTTCCCCGGAAGCGCCGAAGGCGGTCGTGGAAAACGCGCCGACGCCGCCCGTTCCAGCCGGAACGCAGGGTCGGTTGTCGGCCCTCGCTGACCGGGTGGCGAGTGAGGTGCGCGCGTACCTGCCGTCCGGTAGCGAAATGAAAACAGCGCTGGCTTCACCCGTCCACTTCGTCTCGGGCAGCTATTCCTGGGTCGCGAAGCGGCTGCACCGCTAGGCTGCGGCGAGCGACGTCAATTGAGCGTAAGCGCGTGCATGCTGCCGCTGTTCAGCGATGTGCAGCCTTTCGATCATCTCCAGGAGTTCCTGCACGGCCCCATGCGTTGCATGCCGGCGGAACTTCTCAAGCAGCTTGCCGCAGACGTCGCCGAGCATCGTCGCTGACAGATCTTTCGATGCGTCCCGCCACAACAGCGTCGCTTCGACGAAGATCGTGCTGATCTCGCGGGAAAGGCCGGCCGTCTCATAGAGGGCGCGCACCGCGTGCATGCGACCGGTTGCGAGGATGGAGCGAACGCGTCGCTCTTCGCAGCCAGTCAGGTTGACGATGGCGCCTGCGAAGAACTCGACCTTTCCGCAGCAAAGAGCGTGGATCAGGCACGACGGCGTTAGGTGGCCACTAACCCGTAAATGCTCGACAAGGTCTGAAATCTCGCGCGGCGGAATCTCGCCAGCAATCGACACGATGGCAGTTTCATTGGCCTCTCTGCTGATCCTGTGCAGTCGGCCGGGATCGATCGTCGCTAGCGCCAATGGCAGACCGACGAGGGCGGCGCTGACATGCTGCGTCAACAACTGACGCGCGTCCGCCGCAAGATCCCCGCGCTCCAGCAGCAGATTGCGGATTTCGCAGTGATGGCCGAGCCGCTCGGCAATTCTTTTAAGAGAGTAAGGCGCGATGGCCGCCCCGCCGTTCTCGAGAAGGCAGAGGACGGCCTCTTCTTCACCGATTTCGGCGAGCGCGGCTGAAACCGGCCGTGAAATTGTGCCGCGCGCGGCAATCAGCATTCGAGTGATGTCGCTGCCGCTGGCGGCGAGATCCACCAGGTCTGCGTCCGACAGCAAGGGTGAGCATGTGACCGCATGGCAGGCGATCTCCGGCTGATCCGCAGCCAGCGAGAGTATAACCGCTCGCGGCGCCTCCGGTGACCAAGAGATTGCTTCGGCAAGCGCCAGCCTCACCTTGGGGGATGGGTCGTCGAGCAGGAAAGTCATGGCCATCTCGGCCGCGGCGCGTTCTTCTGCTGCCATTTCGGACTGCAGATAGGCTCTGCCGAGGGCACTGGCCGCACGGGCCCTGTCTCCGGCCTTGGCGGTTTCCGCCCAACGAAGAAATGCTTCTACGATCACCCGTGTGCCCCATGCCCGAATGCGATTCTCTCGCATTCCAATCAGTGGGATCACGGTATCTTGGAAAAGTTTATGATTGGTTCACCATGTTCCTTAAGCTCTGACGGCCAACGTCAAACCTGCGGCCGGAACATTTCGAATACGTCGCTGCCTTCGCTATAGTCCATGTAACCCATGCGGGCGACTGGCCTGGCGATCGCCATATCGAGGCGCCCATCGCGAATGATCGTCTCGTCGATGTGGATGCCGATGACCTGACCTAGGATCATGATGTTCTCGGAATTTTCACCGGTGAGTGACTTCGGCACAAGGGTTTCCGTTACCTTGCATTCGAGCACGGCAAAGGCCTCGGCGACGTAGGGCGCGTCGACAAGCTCACCCTTCCTGGCGGTGAGGCCGGAAAGAGCAAACTCGTCAACGCCATAGTCGACGGCTGCCGATGAGATATTCATCTTCTCGACCAGGTTTCGGCTGACAAAGTTGCAGGTGAACTCGCCGGTCTCGATCGCATTCCTCTGGCTATGCTTTAGACCGGCGGAGGAAAACATCACGAGTTTTGGGCGATCGGAAATCGCATTGAAGAAGGAGTACGGTGCAAGGTTGATCGAGCCGTCGCTTCCCTTGCTGCCAATCCAGCCAATCGGGCGCGGCGAGACAATCGCCTTGAAGGGATCGTGCGACAGGCCATGCCGGTTCGTATCGGCGGTATAGAACATCAGTCACCTCCGCCAACCCAGGTCACAGTCTCGATCAGTTCCGGGCGCGGGCGCTCGACGGGCGGAAACGTCGTCGAGCCCATGTGAATGAAACCAGCGATCTTTTCGCCCGACTTGACGCCGAGAAGTTCGTAGGCGCGCTCGTCATAGGCGAACCATTCGGTCAGCCAGTTGGCGACCCAGCCATGGGCGTTGGCGGCGAAGATGATGTTGAGGCAGACCGCGCCTGCCGACATCAACTGCTCCCACTCGGGAATCTTGATGTGCGGGCCGGACTTGCTGACGACGGCAACGACAACAGGAGCGCGGGTAAAGCGCGTACGCTCCACCTGGACCATTTCCTCAGACAGTTCTGGCTTGGCCTCGAGCGCGAGCTTGAGGAGCTCTTGGCCAATCCGGGCACGCTCTTCGCCGCGATAGACGATGAAGCGCCATGGCGCGAGCTTGCCGTGGTCGGGCACGCGGGAGGCCAGGCGCAAAATCTCTTCGATCTCGGCTTTGTCGGGGCCCGGCTCGCACATCTGGAAAGCGGGAATAGAGCGACGGACACCGAGATAGTCGATCAGCTTGATATCGGATTTCATGCGGGAGAGACTTCCATTTTCATGACAGCATTTGGGATGGGTCTTGAATTTGCCATCGCGTTGGTCTTGAAGTGGCCTCTGTGATTTCAGATGTCAATTGGTTCGCACGACAGATGGTTGGCATTTCGCCATATGCAAGCATAAGCCTGGCCTTGGTTTTGACCGCCCTACTGCCTTTAAGCAGCCAGGCGCAGGACGCCTTCCAGACCTTCAAGCAGTTGGATACGACTGCGAAAATGCCGAAGCTGAATGCCTTCATCGCGCCGGGCACCGCCCCGCAGGGCTCGAAGCTGCGCGAGATCGCGCTCGAGGCGAAACTGACCGCCAACGGTGATCCTGTTCAGGATGGTCTCTCCTGGTATGTGTTCAGCCCGATAGCGGGTACCGACGGAAAGCTTCCGCTGATCGCGTCTTCGCAAGGCGGCTCCGCGGATTTTCAGCTCGCGCCGGGAGACTATTTCGTCAACGTTTCTTTCGGTCGCGCCGGTGTCACGCGCAAGCTGACGGTTCCTGAAGAGGGTGAGGTCGACAAGCAGACGATGGTGCTGGAAGCCGGTGGCTTGCTGCTGAACGCGGTCTCGGGAACGGACGTTCGCATTCGCCCGGATCAGCTCAGCTTCTCGATTTACTCCGCCGAGGTGCGTGAGGACGGCGAGCGCGGTCTTGTCATGGCTGACGTGCCGCCAAACACCGTGGTTCGCTTGAATGCCGGAACCTACCACATCGTCTCCGAATACGGCGACACCAATGCCTCGATCCGCGCCGATATCCAGGTGGAGGCAGGCAAGCTCACGGAAGCAACCATCCAGCACAAGGCAGCACAGATCACGTTCAAGCTCGTGTCCGACGCCGGTGGGGAAGCGATCGCCGATACCGCCTGGTCGATCCTGACGGCCGCTGGCGACAGTGTCGGCGAGAGCGTCAGCGCTTTCCCGACCATGGTGCTCGCCGAAGGCGAATACTCCGCCGTAGCTCGAAACAAGGACAAGATCTACCAGCGGGATTTCAAGGTCGAAGCCGGCAAGAACACAGACGTCGAAGTTCTGATGAAGGACGTGCAACCCGAAGAACCGACAGAGGCCGCCAAAACCGTTCAGGTTCAGCCTGATCAGCAACCGCCAGCGACTGACGGCTCGCCGAGTACACAGGCACCGCTACCTACTTACGATCAGCTCCAGGGCGGCACCGGCGCCGGCGCGGACTGATCGACCTCCTAGGGGTACACAGACAAAGAAAAACCGCCCGGTTCTTTTAGAAACCGGGCGGTTTTGTATTCACGGGCTGGAGGCAGCTCAGGCTGCCTTTGCCTTCCTCGCTTCCGCCTTCCGGCGCACGTCCGGCGGCGTGGCTTCGAGCCCGAGGCTTGCGATTGCCTCGTCAAGCGACATCGAGGTTTGCTCCTGGCTGCCAAGACGGCGGATGTTGACTGTGCGCTCTTCCGCTTCCTTCTTCCCGCAGACAATGATGACGGGAACTTTCGTAACGGAATGCTCGCGGATCTTGTAGTTGATCTTCTCGTTACGGAAGTCGGTCTCAACAGTCAGGCCGGCGTCGCGCAATGCTGCCGCAACTTCGGCACCATAGCCGTCGGCCTCGGACGTGATCGTCGCGACGACGACCTGCTGCGGCGATACCCACAGCGGCAGGTGTCCTGCAAAGTTCTCGATCAGGATGCCGAGGAAGCGCTCCATCGAACCGCAGATCGCGCGGTGGATCATCACCGGCTGCGTCTTTTCCGAATTGCTGTCGATGTAGAAGGCACCGAAGCGTTCTGGCAGGTTGAAATCGACCTGCGTCGTGCCGCACTGCCATTCGCGGCCGATCGCGTCCTTCAGCGTATACTCGAACTTCGGACCATAGAACGCGCCCTCGCCCGGCAGAATGCCGGTCTTGATGTTGTTCGACTGGTGCTGGATCGTGTCCAGCACATCAGTCATCACACTTTCGGCGCGATCCCAAAGGTCATCCGAACCAACACGCTTTTCCGGGCGCGTTGAGAGCTTGATGGTGATCTCGTCGAAGCCGAAGTCCTTGTAGACAGAGAGGATCAGATCGTTGATCTTCAGGCACTCGGCTGCCATCTGCTCGTCGGTGCAGAAGATGTGCGCATCGTCCTGCGTGAAGCCGCGCACGCGCATCAAGCCATGCAGCGCACCGGACGGCTCGTAGCGGTGAACGGTGCCGAATTCCGCAAGACGGATCGGCAGTTCGCGATAAGACTTCAAGCCATGCTTGAAGATCTGCACATGGCCGGGGCAGTTCATCGGCTTCAGCGCGAACACGCGGTCGTCATCCGTGTCGTCGCCGGCGACGGTCACCTTGAACATGTTGTCGCGATACCAGCCCCAGTGACCGGAGGTTTCCCAGAGCGACTTGTCGAGCACCTGCGGCGCATTGACCTCCTGGTAGTCTTCGGCAAGACGGCGGCGCATATAGGCGACCAGCGTTTGGAACATGCGCCATCCTTTGCCGTGCCAGAAGACAACGCCCGGACCCTCTTCCTGGAAATGGAAGAGGTCCATTTCGCGGCCGAGGCGGCGGTGATCGCGCTTCTCGGCTTCCGCAAGCACGTGCAGGTAGTTGTCGAGATCGGCCTGTTCGGCAAATGCCGTGCCGTAGATGCGGGTCAGCATCGGATTGTTGCTGTCGCCACGCCAGTAGGCGCCGGCCACCTTCATCAGCTTGAACGCCGTCCCGATCTGGCCGGTCGACGCCATGTGCGGCCCGCGGCAGAGGTCGAACCAGTCGCCCTGATAGTAGATTTTCAGATCCTGGCCTGCCGGAATCGCGTCGACGAGTTCAACCTTGTAGCTCTCGCCCTTCGCGGCGAACACTTCCTTGGCCTTCTCGCGCGACCAGACTTCCTTGGCGAACGGCGCGTTGCGAGCGATGATCTCCTTCATCTTCTTTTCGATCTTCGGCAGATCGTCCGGTGTGAAGGGCTCGTTCTTGGCAAAGTCGTAGTAGAAGCCGTTCTCGATAACAGGGCCGATCGTGACCTGCGTGCCGGGCCAGAGTTCCTGCACGGCTTCCGCCATCACGTGGGCTGCGTCATGCCGGATCAATTCCAGCGCGCGGCCGTCGGTGCGGGTGATGATTTCAATTGCGCCCGCCGTCACCGGATCGGAAAGGTCACGGACCTGACCGTCGATAGCGATCGCGACTGCCTTCTTGGCAAGCGACTTGGAAATGGATTCTGCGACATCCTTGCCGGTTGCGCCAGCATCGTAGCTGCGCACGGAACCATCTGGAAATGTCAGGGAAACGGATTGGGACATCTAGAATTCTCCTTGTCCAGTCCCGCCAACGAATGCGGGTGGTTGCAATGAAGCGCTTCGTCCGCACGAATGCGCCGCCGCCTGATACCGAGATTTGCTGCTTGAGTAAAGAAAAAGCCAACTTAGCCGATCATTTCGGCAAGGCCACGCACCGTGTTCCAGTTCCGCAGTGTTCCGACGCCCATGCGCTTGGTCGTCAGTGCCGAGAGCAACTTCCACTCGCTCGGCTGGCCGGCAAAGTCGATCCAAAGATCGCCGCCGGTTATCGCGAGACGCTGTTTCGGATTGGCATAAGGGCGAAGCGCCTCCATGGCCGCAGGGGTAAGTGGCTTGCGCATGACGCGCACGATCACCTGACTGCCCTCGCCGTCTGCAAAAGGATTGGACTTCGCAAGGGTCAACCAGTCGATACCTTTGCGCACAATGATATCGACCGGTTTGCCGAAGCGAGCCTTGAAGGCCGCTTCCAACTTCGCCTCGATCTCCGCGAGCGGCGCAGCATCGGCCTCGAAAACGATGTTCCCGGTCGAGACCAGTGTCCTCGGATTCTCGTACCCGATGTCCTTTGCCATGTCGCGAAGGTCGGACATCACCACGCGGCGACCGGGCGCAAGCACGATGCTGTGCAGGAGCGCGACGTAGATCATGCTTTGCAGAACTCTGCCGCGCCCTCGCCAAAACCTTCGAGTCCGTGCTTGGACGCGACCGCATCGACATGTTTGCACGAGGCATCGGGGAGGTCGAGGCGACGGCGGGACACCCGAAATGCGCCTTGCGTCATCGTTCAGCCCGCCTTGCGACCAAGCGTGAGATAGCGCCAGAGTGTCCACCAGTGAAAGCGTTCGCCGAGCTGCTCGGGAACCGGGTCGAGCCCGCTCGTGCCTCCCGGGCCGCAGCGCGCGACGCGAAACAGCGTCATCCATCCGCCGCTCCACAGCCCGTGACGTGCGACTGCCTCGTAGCCATATTCCGAGCAGGTCGGGATGTGTCGGCAGGAATTGCCGATGAAACCTGAGAGCGTCAACTGGTAGCCGCGGATGAAACCCATACCGACCAGTCGGCCGGGTGTCTTCCGAAACGGGCCGGAGTAATTTCGGGAGTAGGAGCGTGCGGCCCGACGGGGTGCGGCGGCGCCACCGTCATCTTCGTCCTCATCGCGATTGATCGAACAGAATTCGCACATCGGCTATGCCGCTCAGGCCTCGATGGTTTCGCCGCGCTTGGCCTCGATCTGACCGACCGCATCGACGACGGCGTCGAAGGTCAGCATCGTCGAGGCATGTCGTGCCTTATAGTCCTTCACGGGGCGGAGATAACGCATGTCCTCGAAGCGGCCCTCCGGCCCCTCGCCGTCCGCCTTCAGCATCGCCAGCATGTCCTCGCGCGCCTTGCGCAACTCAACCGCGTTGGCGCCGATCACATGGCGGGCCATGATCGAAGACGATGCCTGTCCGAGCGCGCAGGCTTTTACGTCGTGCGCGAATGCGGTGACCGTATCGCCGTCCATCTTCAGCCAGATCTTGACCTTGGAGCCGCAAAGTTTGGAGTGCGCCTGGGCGCTGGCGTCCGCGTCCGGCAAGCTGCCGATCAGCGGAATATTGCCCGCGAATTCCAGGATTTTGCTGTTGTAGATATCGTCCATCGTGGATTCCGCTCCAGAATTCATGCGGATCGGCGCCTCAAAACTCATTGTAGCACAAAAGAAAAACACAGCGTGTCGTGCCGGGAGACTTACATAAGGATGCCGTTTTCCTATATGTATGTCGTTCGAAGGCCAGAAAAATGCAATGGCCTCGGCTAAGTTTGATTGGGAAACCGTGCCGGAAGGGCAGCAAACCAAGCCCTGAAAGCCCCGGAGCCTGCCAAAGGTGCATGAATTCCCTTGAGTGGAATTGCCAGTGGCTAGTCCGAAAGACGGTCCGCCAAAGCGGATCAGGAGACTGTTACATATGGACGCCATCATCAAGAATTTTCCGCAGACCCCCGCCGATCTCGATGCGGATCGGCCCAGCCAGAAAGAAGCAGAGGACGCCGTCCGCACGCTGTTGCGTTGGGCAGGTGACGATCCGACGCGCGAAGGCCTGCTCGATACGCCAGCACGCGTGGCCAAAGCCTATCGTGAACTCTTTGCCGGCTATGATATGGACCCGGAAGATGTGCTGGGCCGTACCTTTGAAGAGGTTGCCGGCTACGACGACATGGTCCTGGTGAGGGATATTCCGTTCTTCTCTCATTGCGAACACCACATGGTTCCAATCATCGGCAAGGCCCATGTTGCCTACATGCCGGATGGCAAGGTGCTGGGCCTTTCGAAGATCGCACGCGTCGTTGAGATCTACGGTCGTCGCCTGCAAACGCAGGAAACCATGACCGCCCAGATCGCTAAGGCCATTGACGACACGCTCACTCCGCGCGGTGTAGCCGTCATGATTGAGGCCGAACACATGTGCATGGCGATGCGCGGTGTGCAAAAGCAGGGCTCGACCACATTGACGACAACTTTTACCGGAACGTTCAAAACTGAGCCGGCTGATCAAGCCCGATTCATGTCCATGGTCCGGAGCCGCTGAATACGGCTTCAGTTAAGAAAGCCGCGATGATGCCCTTTGCGTTCAATGCGCCGTCCGATGATAAATCAGAACTTGAGGACGCGGGCGACTTCACGCCACGCTTTGACGATCGCGGCCTGATCACCGCGATTGTCACCGATTCCGCCGATGGCGAGTTGCTGATGGTGGCGCATATGAACGCCCAGGCCCTCGCACTGACCATTCAGACCGGGAAGGCTCATTACTTCAGCCGCTCGCGGGGCAAGCTCTGGATCAAGGGCGAAACCTCGGGCAACACCCAGATGGTCAAGGAAATCCGGACGGACTGCGACCAGGATGCCATCTGGCTGAAGGTCGAGGTCGCAGGCCATGATGCCACCTGTCACACCGGTCGCCGATCCTGCTTCTATAGGACCGTGAACCTCGAAGACGGCAAGCCGATGCTCGAAATCGTCGATGACGAGCTCCAGTTCGATCCGGACGAAGTCTACGGTAAAGAGTCGTAAAAGCAGGCAATTGCCTCTTATTGGGCCAAAATCTACGCCTATATACGAATTGGAAAGGGACGCGGGACACTAATATAGTTCGTTTTTAATTGTTTGCCGGGAGGGAGACGAGCCATGCTGAATTGGGGATTGTACCGCCAAAGCTCCGAGGCGGGCGCGTCCAATGCCAGCACCCCGACCGCGCCAGACATGAACGCTCCCGCATCTCCTCCGCCTGCCCCCAAGAGAACCAAGCTTGCCCTTGCGCTCGGCGGCGGCGCCGCACGCGGCTGGGCGCATATAGGGGTTCTGCGCGCCTTGGACGAAGAAGGTATCGAGATCGGCATGGTTGCCGGAACCTCGATCGGTGCGCTGGTCGGCGGCTGCTATCTGGCGGGCAAGCTCGACGAACTGGAAGGATTCGCTCGTTCGCTGACGATGCGGCGTATAGCGAGCCTGCTTGATCTGACTATCGGCGGCAGTGGCCTGTTCGGCGGCATGCGGTTGACGAAGCGCATGCAGGAGCATCTTGAGGGGCTCAACGTCGAAGATCTGGACCGGCCATTCGTGGCTGTCGCCGCCGAAGTAAACACCGGGCACGAAGTCTGGATCGCAAACGGATCGCTAATTACGGCTCTTCGCGCCTCCTATGCCCTCCCCGGCATTTTCGAACCCATCCGCAGCAATCAACGGACACTCGTCGATGGCGCGCTGGTCAATCCGGTTCCCGTTTCCGTATGTCGCGCCTACGAGCAACCGCTCGTGGTTGCCGTCAATCTGAACTACGATCTTTACGGTCGATCGGCTGTCGTCCGGCACAATGCAACCCTCTCGCGCTCCGAAGTCCAGCGACGCGAGGAGGTGCCCTATACCAAGCTCGGCATGACCGGTGTGATGGTGCAGGCTTTCAACATCATCCAGGACAGGATTGCGCGTGCGCGCTTGGCGGGCGATCCGCCGGACATATCGCTTCAGCCGCGTCTCGGCGATATCGGCCTCTCGGAATTCCATCGCGCTGGAGAAGCGATCGAGCGCGGCTATGAAGAAGCCAAGCTGAGGCTTCCCGAGTTGAAACGGATGCAGGAACTATTCGCCGGCTCTTTCTAGGCGCCGGCGAAGCATTCAGCCGGCGATGTAGGCCTTGATCTGTTCGGCTTCCAGTTCGACTTCAGCAATACGCGTCTTCACGACGTCACCAATCGAAATGATACCGGCAAGTTTGCCGTTCGTTTCGACAGGAACGTGACGGAAGCGTCGGCTCGTCATCAGCCCCATCAGGTCATACACTGTCGAATCTTCATGGCACCGATAGACCTTTGCGGTCATAAGCGAGCCAACCGGCTGATCGAGGCAGGCCGCCCCCGCCTTGGCGATCGCGTGCACGACGTCGCGCTCCGTGAAAATCCCGGAAATCTTGTTTTCCATCCCGACGATAACGATAGCGCCGATCTTCTTCTTGCTGAGAATCACAGCCGCCTCGGCAACGGTCGTGTTTGGCCCGGCGGTTACGACATCCCTGCCCTTCGCATCGAGTATGGCCTTGACTGAGTTGGACATTCTTGAACCTCCTATGTCGAAAGTGAAACACTTCAACTGATCACAGGCATCCGTGGCGGCTCTCCTCCCATCACGGATCAGGAGGAATGGTGCACTCCAATGCTCAAGATTGCAATATATCCGATGTCTCTGAAATGAGCGGCTGCTCGGGTGGCTCCCGGTCGAAAAAGCCGAAGAGAACGAAGCCGAAAACGAAGCCCCCGATATGGGCGTCCCAGGCGATTGCCTGGGATCCGTCGCCAATCAACGGGACGCCGACGGCGATCAGGAGATTGCCCACGAACCAGAAGAGAATGAAGGCGACGACCGTGCGGCTGCGAAACGCTCCCAGCATCGAGAGTCGCGGATTAAGATGCGCCGGCCCGCTCATCCGCTGTTCAGGCGGGAACGCAAAGCGGCAGGCAGCGCCCATCAGGCCGGACACCACGCCCGACGCGCCGATCAGCAGCGTGGCCCCTCCCCAATTCAGGGCCGCATGGAAGGCGGCGGACGCAGTTGCCGAGAGCACCCAGAAAACGATGAAGCGAAGCGTTCCAATCCGGCGCGCCACCGGTGTGCCGAAGGCCATGAGCCACAGCCCGTTGAAAACGATATGCTCTATACTGCCGTGAAGCAGCGAATAGGTAATCGGCGTCCAGAAAAGTTGCGGGCCCTGCTCTGACAGCGGCGTGATGTAGCGCAACGGAATGAAGCCGAAATTGAAGAACAGCCAGTCGAGGCCGCTGCCGGATAGAAGCAGCGATTGAACCGCATATATCAGCCCCAGCAGCGCAAGTGCCGCGAGCACCGGGCCCGGAAGGTTGAAGATGGGCGACGGCGGCGGGGGCTCTATCGCCGTTTGCGGCTCCGACTGCTCGTTCATCTTCGTCCTCAATTGATTGCGGCACAGCCTTACAGGACGAAAGGTCAAAAAAAAAGCCGTCCGGCAAAGACCGGACGGCTTCGAGCGTCGAGGATATCCGCGCCCGACAGTCTGTGCTGAACTTCCCGAAGACAGGAAGCGATGGACAGACATTGTCACGGCGCGATGCGCGGCTCAATCGAAACCGTTCCTTAACCTTAACTGTTCCGAGCTGGCACGAGATACGCACAGCATCATAGCGCATGGCCATGACGGCCGTGTTTTGATCCAGAATGAAACAGCCGGTGCAGCAATGCGTCTCAAAACGACGATCGACCTATTCGAATATTGGACTCGGATCCGCGGCAAGGACGTTGCGCCGTTGAGATCGCAGGTCGAGCCAACGCATTTGCGGCAGATTCTGTCGAGCGTGTTTCTCCTCGAAACAGGTGATTCGGGCCGCATCGCATTCCGCCTTGCCGGAACCCGTATTTGCGATCTCTTTGGTCGCGATCTCCGTGGGGTCCCGTTTTCCGAGCTTTGGGCGCATGGGAAGGACGACATCGAACAGATGGCCGCGGGCCTCATGAGCAACGCGATGCCGGAGCTGCTCAACGCCACGGGTTTCACCGCGGCCGGCCATTGTGCGTCCTTCGAAATTGTCCTCCTGCCGCTTCGCTCGGACGAGCGTGAATGCGACAAACTTCTGGGGGCTATCGCCCCCGCGGTCGCATCAAGCTGGCTGGAAGTCGTGCCGCTCCAGTTCCTCGCTCTCGATCGCATCCGATCACTGCACGAAGGGCTTGGCTCCGACAGCGAGCTCAAGGATGCCGAGTTCGGAGATGAACACCCGGTATACGGGCGTACCCCGTCGATCGCTGACACAATGCGACGCGTTATGTCCAATCTATTTGCTGAATTCGGCGTTCCAGGCTCGGTTCGGCACAACTGAATGCGTGCATAGTGGACGAATCTGAACAACCTTCTGTTAAGGGATTCCGGGTAATGATCGGATGGTTGTATTTCATGAAGAAGCCCTTTGATGCACGCGTTCCAGCAAGTTCAGACGCAACGAACTGCGCCTCGCCTCGAACAAGGTGCCTTTCAACGCGTCCCAATCAACATGCAGGGCCGGCTTATGCTGGCGAACTACGAGGAATTTGAGTGCCTGGTCATCGATATGTCGCCGGGCGACATGTACGTGACTTGCCTGGGCCGCCCTCGTGCCAACGAGCGTGTGGTGGCCTATATCGATCACCTCGGGCGCGTCGAAGGCTATGTGCAGACGATCGATGGTCGTGGTTTTGTCATGTCGATCCATGCGACCGAACGCAAGCGCGAAAAGCTCGCAGCACAGCTAACTTGGCTTGCAAACAAGCATGAGCTTGGCCTTCCGGAAGACCGCCGTCACGACCGCCTGACGCCGCGCGAGACGAAAACCGAAATCACGCTGGAAGACGGCGCCCGCTACAGCTGCCGCATCATGGACCTGTCGCTTTCCGGCGCCGCAGTCGATGTCGAGGTGCGTCCGCCCATTGGCACACCTCTCCGCCTCGGCAATATGCGCGGCCGCGTCGTACGCCATTTCGTGGAAGGCGTTGCGATCGAATTCCTGTCGATCCAGTCGCGGGAAACACTGCGCGAATTTCTCTAATCGCTGCCACAGGCGCGCCGCCCGGGTGCCTGCTGTTCGATGTTCGCTTATCGCGAATTTGATCCCTCGGCCTGTTGCACATCATTTTCTCGATCAACGCAACGGCGGCCGCACTCGCCCAGCCCTGCCGATTGGTCACTCGGCGCCTGCTCAAAGGCAGCTGGACCTTGAGAAGCCGCTTTCGGGCGCATGGCAATTTTCCCGAGCCTAGCCGCAAAGTAATTCTCATCGATCGTGGGTCGTGGATCCGACAGCTGCTCTTCCGCAAAATTTCTCGATAATAATTTTGCTGCCGAAACGTGCCAATCGGCGAATTTCACCGCCAGCACCGCGATTATGATCTAGGCGCGGACCATCGCGGCGGCAGCCCAGATGGTAAATGAAGTCCTCCCAAAGCCTCGGATCCGGACGCTGCGTTAATAACTTGTCCCAAAATGCTGCGATTAAACGCCGAACCTCTTTCCGAGGAAGGAGCAATTTTAATCAAGTTTAGCGCGAAAGCTCTTCGAATTTTAGGCGAATTCGATTTTGTTTTTAGTCGATTTCTCTGCGTGTTTGAATCAACTAAGCCTTTAATTTAACTGCGTAATTTTGCGTCGAATAAAAACGTCTGTGTCAGGTTCTCCTCACAACGGGGACACGACAAATGACAATAACGAGTTTCATCAAAGGCAGTCTGGCCGTCGGTGCAATGTTGATCGCGATGGCGGGTTCGGGACAAGCGAACCCCCTCAACATGACGGTCCTTGGAAATGCGAGCCCGCCGATCGGTGCCTATCAGTTCTGCAAGGAAATGCCTACCGAGTGCGCGAATGCGGACGGCGATCAAGGCGAGCTGCTTCTGACGGAGGAGCGCTGGAAGACGATCCTCAAAGTGAACTACCAGGTCAATTCGTCGATCACGCCGTTGACCGACAAGGAAATCTACGGTGTCGAAGAACGCTGGGCCTATCCGCGCACCGCCGGCGATTGCGAAGACTATGCGCTGCTGAAGCGCAAGATGCTGATCAATGCCGGCTTCTCGGCTTCGGACCTGCTGATCACCGTCGTCCTGCAGCCGAATGGCGAAGGCCATGCGGTGCTGACGGTCCGCACGGACCGCGGCGATTTCATCCTCGATAACATGCGCAACAAGGTCATGCTTTGGGCCGATACCGAATACACCTACCTCAAGCGTCAGTCCGCTAACGATCCGAGCCGCTGGGTCAAGCTGCAGGACGGTCGCGCGGTGGCGGTCGGCAGCGTCAAGTAAGCGCGTATCGCCGGGAATACCCGGCGTGACCATACGGCTCCGGTCGTCCCCCGCATCCCCGTGCCTGACCGGCGCCACAGAGCCGCTCCCGCTGTCCCGGGAGCGGTTCGTTTTTTCCTGCCTCAAGGCGGCAGTTAAACGTTCGTTAACCGTATCGGCCAGAGAATTACCGCATCAACCAACGGCACCGGCGACTCTTGTTCCTTTCGCGGCGGTCTGACATCCGAAGGCCGCCATGAACCATACCGGTACCGCACGCGAAATTGAGGAGTCGCCACTCTTTTCTACGCGTTTCGTCGTCCGCCTTACGATCGCTGTCGCCTGCCTCGCGGCTTTGACATTGGCCATCAGTTTCGGTGGTCGCTGGTTTGGCGCTCGCATTTCCCTCGCTGGCAATACTGATGCGATAACGCCGATAACCCTGACGATTGGCCGCGACACTCTCCGCCTTCCCGAAAACACGCTGCGCTTCCCCAGCCAGCGGAAGAACGGCCTGTCCGAAAGGGCGGACCTCTATCTCACTTGGCCGGAAATGCAGGGGTACAGCAAGGAACACCGCGAGCGCTTCGACGATGTTTCCCAGTCGTCGGGACTGATCTTCCTTCAGGTCACCCAAAGCACGATGTCCCGGGACATGTCGGGACGACTAGAACCGATCTACTCGCATCTCGTCGAGGGCGACGGAGTCCCCTTTGCCAATGGCATGACGCTGCATCACCTGCGCGCAGACGCGGGCTATGCCGATGAGGTTCTCTTGACCGCGCCGCGTGCCGACGCCCAGGACTATGTCGTACGTTGCGCCTTGCCGGCGACGCCTCAAATGGCCACCAGCGGGGATTGCCAGCGTGACATAAAACTCGGTCGCGACTTAACTGTGCTTTACCGGTTCTCCAGCACGCATCTGCCTGATTGGGACCATATTGATGCCGCTATTCGCCATTTTGTGGAAGCGCGACTTGTGAACGCTTCTGCGACAGGTCGCTAGAATGATCCGATGTGGCGAAAGAAACGATTAATCATAAACGGATTGGTAACCCCGGACGGATAATTTGCTGAGAGAACGATCGCGCCGGGAGGGCGGCCGATCTCTCCAGTGTCCGAAATGCAAGCGAAGAGTAGAATAGTGCCAAGGTCAGTCTCCTCCGTATCACCATCGCGATCCCGCAATTTTCTTATAAGAGCGATCACGGCGCTGTCTCTGGCGGCCGGTATCATTATGGCCGACTCGATCGATGCCGATGCGGAGGCAGCCAACTCAAAATACGCGGGAATCGTCGTCGATGCGAAAACCGGCAGCGTTCTCTATAGCGAGAACGCGGATCGCCTGCAGTATCCGGCTTCTCTCACAAAGATGATGACGCTCTACCTGACCTTCGAAGCACTGGAGCAGGGGCGCATCCGCCTGGACACGTCGGTTCCCTTCTCCGCACACGCTTCCGCCCAAGCGCCGACGAAGCTCGGTGTTCGCGCAGGTGGCGCGATCTCCGTCGAACAGGCAATCCTTGGCCTCGTGACGCTGTCGGCCAATGACGCGTCCACGGCTCTCGGCGAGTTGCTTGGTGGCACAGAGGATCGTTTCGCCCAGCTGATGACCGCGAAAGCGCATGCGCTTGGTATGACGCGTACGACCTATCGTAATGCCAACGGCCTGCCGAATACCGCCCAGATGACGACGGCGCGCGACCAGGCCCGTCTGGGTATCGCACTTCGCCAGCATTTTCCGCAGTATTACGGTTATTTCTCCACGCAGAGCTTTAAGTTCGGCAATCGCATCATCCGTAGCCACAACCGTCTTGTCGGCTCCGTGCGCGGCGTCGATGGCATCAAAACGGGTTATACCCGGGCGGCTGGTTTTAATCTGGTAAGCTCCGTTCAGGTCGATGGAAAATCGATCGTTGGCGTTGTTCTCGGCGGGGCTTCGACCCCTGCCCGCGACAATCAGATGCGCAAGCTGATCGCCGCCTATCTGCCGAAGGCATCCAGCCGCGGTGGTTCGTCGGATCTGATCGCCCAGACCGCGCCGCAACCGGTAGCGCCCGTCACCGAAACACGCGTCGCTTCGGCTGCGCCTGAGGTCAGCCTGCCGCGCACCGCGCCGACGCCGGATGCCCGCGATCAAGCGGCCTCCGCGCAGGTTGCGTATGCCGACGTTGCCAAGTCAAAGTCCGACAATCCGCTCCTCCAGCAGGAAATGCCGACGCCGACGAAGGTCAAGACCCAGGCGATCAAGCAGGCTGCTGTTGCTACGCCCACATCTGCTCCTGCCTATGTCCCGCCGGAACAGGGCGATACGTCTGTCGACGAGCTGACGACCGCATCGACCAAGGAACCGCAGCTGGCCGGTTGGGCCGTTCAGATTGGCGTTTCTTCCAGCAAGGAAGGCGCCATGGACCTGCTCGACAGCGCCAAGAACAAGGGTGGCAAGTCCCTTCGTTCCGCAAAGCCGATCGCAGTCGCCAATGCCGGAAGCTACCGTGCTCGCTTCAGCGGTTTCGATGACCAGCGTTCTGCTGTGAACGCCTGCAACGCCCTCAAGCGCGCCGGCGTGAAGTGCTGGGCCACCGCCCAATGATCAGCGGACATGCCGCCCTAGACCGGGCGGCATGTCCCAAGCGTCGTGATCGTGTGTTTGATCCGACGGAGTTCTGAGACTCGGTTTGTAATGCGTACGGGGATGAGAATGGCGATCAACGAGAATGTTCCGGAATTTCCGCCACATGGCCGGGTGACCGGCAAAAATCCGCGAGCCGGTTTGCACCCGCTGCATGAAGCGGCTTTGCGACTGGCAGAGGTAGGGTTGCAGCGGCAGAAGCCGAAATCGGCAAAAACCAAGGACTTGATCAATCTGCTGTTGTGCCACGGCGCGCGGGCGTGGCGTTGCTCCCAGGCGGAAGCGAGTATCCACCTTCACGTCACCTGCCCGGAAGGTCGGGCACCAGTAACGTTGCGCCTGCGCTAATCTAATCAGAGCAGGCCGAGTTCGGAAAGCTCGCGGCGAAGGTCCGCGGGCATTTCCGCAATCCCTTCCCCGAGGCTGTTCAGATCGCGCGGGACGTCGTCCTGCGGATAATAGCGCCAGCCCTGGAATGCTCGTTTCGGCTGGACTGCCGTTTCGATGACCTCAGGCCCCAGTACAAGATGGCAACGTGAGATTCCCTCGCCATCGGTAAACGTCTGGATATCGAGCAGCTTCTGGCGCGCCTGTACCTGCCCCTTGATCACCCAGTAGAGCGAACCTCCGTCAAGCAACTCCTCGACCCGCTTCGGGACCATCCTCGTCGTATGCACGGAATGAGGCTCTAGCCCGGCCGCAATCGCTCTGAGAGACCGCTCGGCGACCCACTCACGCAGATCGTCGATCGAATCCGCGCCCACACACAGTTTAATGAGATGCAATGCCATGCCGCCGTTCAAATCCTTTTATCGGGCAGCGTCAAGCGGCAAGTCGCATGTTCACAAAGTCAGCATTCCACGACGTTGACGGCAAGGCCGCCGGTGGAAGTCTCCTTGTATTTCTCGCTCATGTCGTTGCCGGTCTGCCGCATGGTTTCGATGCAGGCGTCGAGCGGAACGAAGTGCTTGCCGTCTCCCTTGATGGCCAGTGAGGCAGCCGTAACTGCCTTGACCGCGCCGAGGGCATTTCGTTCGATGCAGGGAACCTGCACGAGACCCGCGACCGGATCACAGCTCATGCCGAGATGATGTTCCAGCGCGATTTCGGCAGCGTTCTCGATCTGCTCGGGGGTCCCGCCCATGACCGCCGCAAGACCGGCAGCCGCCATGGCGGCCGCGGAGCCCACCTCGCCCTGACAGCCGACCTCTGCGCCGGAAATCGAGGCGTTGTGCTTGATGATCCCACCGACCGCAGCAGCGGTCAGAAGATAATCGCGGATGCCGTTCTGGTCCCAATCGTCGTGGAAATGCTCGTAATAGCGGATCGTCGCCGGGATAACGCCCGCGGCACCGTTCGTCGGAGCGGTCACGACGCGACCACCAGCAGCATTCTCCTCGTTGACGGCCATGGCGTAGACGCTCAGCCAGTCGTTCGCGAGCAGCGGGTTGCTGCGGTTGCTGCGCCATTCCTCCTGCAGTTTGTCATGAATCGCGCGGGCGCGACGGCGAACGTTCAGCCCGCCCGGCATGATGCCATCGACCTTGAGCCCGCGTTCGATACACGAGCGCATTGCTTCCCAGATGCGATCAAGACCGGCGTCCAGTTCCTCGCGGCTACGCTGCGTTTCCTCATTGGCGCGCTTCATCTGCGCGATCGAGAGGCCGGAGCGCGCGGCCATGTCGAGCATCTGCTTGGCCGAGGAGAAAGGATACGGAACCCTGAGCGAATCGGACGGCGTCTTCTTCTTTGCACGCATCTGCTCGAGTTCAGTGTCGGTCACGACGAAGCCGCCGCCGACTGAATAGTAGATGCGCTTGACCAGCATCCGCCCGTCCTTGTCGAAGGCGGAAAGCGACATGCCGTTGGCGTGGCCCGGCAACGGCTGCTTCTTGTCGAAGACCAGGTCGGTCTTCGGCTGGAAGCCGTAGCTCGGATGCCCGGGCGGCGAGATGCGACCGGAGCGCTCCACGTGGCTGATGATACCGTCCATCTTGTCCGGATCGACGCTGTCAGGCTGCTCGCCCATCAGGCCGAGGATGACGGCCCTGCCCGTCCCGTGCCCGATCCCTGTATGCGCCAGTGAGCCGTGCAGGCTGACCTTTATCGACGCGACCTGGGCGCCAGAAGTCGGGCGCGGCCAGTCGTTTGACAGGATCAGATCGAGGAATCGATTGGCTGCAGTCATCGGACCCATCGTGTGTGAACTGGAGGGCCCGACACCGATTTTGAAGACGTCGAAAACGGAAAGGAACATGACTGCGTCCTGTAAAGTTGCTGCGCAAACCTACGCTACCGGCTCCCGCGATCCCGGCGATGGACCGACATGGCATTTCACGCGTGCGACATCTGTAAAACGAAGCGCTGCGACTTGCCAGTCATTGCGGCGTGCCACCGCATCTGTAGAGTGACGCGGCGACGGGAGCCTGATTCAATATAATGATGACGACAGCGGATTACATTGCACTGGTGTTCTTTGCAGCGATCTGGTTCGGCTATGCGCGCCTGCTGCAAAGCTCGAGTTTCTTCGGCAGAACCAGCCTCACCCACGCCATGCGGGAACGCCGGCGCGAGTGGATCTACAATTCGCTGCGCCGCGATTTGAAGATGATCGACACCCAGATCATGGCCGGCCTGCAGAATGGCACCGCATTCTTCGCCTCGACGTCGATTTTCGCCATCGGCAGCTGCTTTGCTCTGCTGGGGGCAACGGAGAAAGTCGACGCCGTCTTCGCCGACCTGCCCTTCGTCTTTCATAGCGGGCATGCCGTCTTTGAAATGAAGGTCGGCGGCCTCGCGGCGCTTTTCGGATACGCCTTTTTCAAATTCGGCTGGTCGTATCGCCTCTTCAACTACTGCACCATCCTCTTCGGCTCAATCCCGATGATGCGCGACAGCGAACACGATGTGATTGCCGCCGAGCGCGCGGCGGAACGCGTCATCCGCATGAACATCATTGCCGCGGGTCATTTCAACGAGGGGCTGCGCGCCATCTTCCTCTCGATCGGCTACCTCGGTTGGTTCATCAACCCTTATGTTTTCATGCTGACGACGACGATCGTGATCGTGGTCCTGACAAGGCGGCAGTTCTTCTCTGAAGCGCGGCTGGCGATCATGGATGCCCGGCCGCCATCAAATCTCCACCTTTCTCCTATTCCCCGCGCCAAGCCGTCGAACGACGGCAACGACTCATCCGAGGGATTGTGAATGACCGCTCTGGCGACGGAAACACATGCGAGCGTTAAGCCGCCTCGCATTGGCTTGCTGGACACAGCGCGCGGTGTCGCCCTGCTGGCGATGGCGACCTATCATTTCACCTGGGACATGGAGTTCATGGGCTACCTCCCCCCAGGTACTGCTGAAACCGGCTGGCTGAAGCTCTATGCCCGCGCCATCGCATCGACCTTCCTGTTCATTGTCGGCGTCAGCCTGGTCCTCGCAAACACGCCGGAGATCCGCTGGCGCCCGTTCTGGAAGCGGTTTGGGATGATCGTTGCCGCAGCGCTTGCGATCTCGGTGGTGACGCGGTTTGTCTTCCCTGGCGAATGGATATTCTTCGGCATTCTCCATTGCATCGCAGTCCTCAGCCTGCTGGGGCTTGTCTTCCTGCGTCTGCCCTTGCCTGTTGCCATCGCCGCGACCGCTGCTGTTACCGCGGCATGGGTCGTGGATACCTGGGTCGCGCCCAACCTGTTGCGCTCGCCGATCTTCAATCCGCGCTACCTCGCCTGGATCGGCCTGGCAGAGATGCCGCAACGGTCGAACGACTACGTCCCGATCTTTCCTTGGGCGGTGCCCTTCCTGCTTGGCATGACGACGGCTCTGCTCGCCCTGAGGACGGGGCTTCCCGCGAGGCTTGCAAAGCTTGGCACCGGCTCAAGCCTGCCGGCAAGGGCCGGGCGTCATAGCCTCGCCTTTTACCTCATTCATCAGCCGGTGCTGATCGCAGTTGCCTACGGACTTTCCGTGATCATTCCGCCCGCTAAGCCGGACCCGGTCGAAACCTACCTGAGGCAATGCAATGCCTCGTGCATGATGCAGGAAGGCGAAGCGCTATGCCGCAGCTTCTGCCAGTGCACCCTCGATGCGCTGAGGACGCAAAAGCTCTTCACGGAATTCCAGTCTGGCGCCGTCAAGCCGGATGACGGGCGGATCATGGCGTTGGCGAGCGAGTGCAGCGCCAACACGCAATAATCAGGTGCCGACGCCGATATCGGCCAGACGACCGAGGCATGCCTCTTCGATATTGTCGAGCTCGGCCAGGGTGTCGTCGATGTCCTTGCGCTTCTGGCGCAGGTCTTCGCGCTTCTCGTCGACGCGCTTCATCAGGAGCTTCAGCTGGCCCAACTCGCCCGGCGGCTCCTTGTAGACCTGAATGATCTCGCGGATCTCCGCAATGGTGAAACCGATGCGCCGGCCACGCAGGATTTCCTGGATCAGGCGGCGGTCTGCCGGACGGAACAACCGGGTGCGTCCGCGCCGCTCTGGATGGATCAATCCTTCGTCTTCGTAGAACCTCAGCGTACGCGTCGATACTCCAAACTCGCGCGTCAATTCGGTTATGCTATAGTACTTGCTGACCGGCATGGGCTCCCCACCATTAAGGGTGCCAATAATATTGACTTTTACGTAATAGTCAATTTCTGCGCGGAAATTCGAGCCGGCTAAATCCCGAACCACCATGTAGCGATACCGAGAAAGGCAAAAAAGCCCGTACAATCGGTTACTGTCGTGACAAAAACCGACGACGCAATGGCTGGGTCGGCTCCGACCTTATGCAGGAGCAACGGCAGGAGAATTCCGGCAAGGGCGGCAGCAAACAGGTTGATGATCATCGCTGCGCCGATCACGAAGCCCAGTTGGTAGTCGTGAAACCAGGTGGCGGCGATGGCCCCCATGATGACGGAGAACAGCGCGCCATTGGCGACGCCGACCCCCGCCTCTCTGCGTATGATGCGGCCGGCGTTGTAGATGTCGATGTCGCCGGTCGCCAACGCGCGGACGGTAACCGTCATCGTCTGCGTGCCCGCATTGCCGCCCATGGATGCCACGATTGGCATCAGCACCGCGAGCGCAATCATCTTCTCGATCGATTCGTCGAACAACCCGATGACGCTTGCAGACAGCAAGGCCGTTCCGAGGTTGATCACGAGCCAGAGAAAGCGAGAGCGGACGGTTGAGAAAACATTGTCCGACAGCTCTTCGTCGCCGACACCGCCCAGACGCTTGATGTCTTCGTCGGCTTCCTCGTGAATGACGTCGACCACATCATCGATCGTAAGCACTCCGACCAGCCTGTCGTTCTCGTCGACGACGGCGGCGGAGAGAAGGTCGTACTGTTCGAAAAGCTGGGCGGCCTCTTCCTGGTCCATCTCCGCGGGGATCGGATGATTCGTCTCCCGCATGATGGATTCGATCTTGGTCTGCCGCTTCGTACGCAGGATCTTGTCCAGATCGACGGCGCCCAACAGCTTGAATGTCGGGTCGATGACAAAGATCTGCGAGAATGAGTACGGCAGGTCTTCCTCGTCGCGCATGTAGTCGATCGTCTGCCCGACCGTCCAGAACGGCGGGACCGCGACGAACTCCGTCTGCATACGACGGCCGGCCGAGCTTTCCGGATAGTCGAGCGCGCGCCGCAGCCTTACACGTTCGGTAAATGGCAGCTGCGCGAGGATTTCTTCGCGATCCTCGGTGTCGAGGTCCTCGAGAATGTAAACGGCATCGTCCGAATCGAGTTCGCCGATCGCTGCGGCGATCTGCTCGTTCGGCATCTGGTCGACGATTTCGCGACGAATCGTTTCGTCGACCTCCGTCAACGCCGTCATGTCGAACTCGTCGCCAAGCAGGCGAACGAGCGCAAGTCGCTGGTCGGGCTGCAGCGATTCGAGAAGGTCGCCTATTTCAGATTCGTGCAGGCGGGCGACGTGCTGGCGCAGGAAGATCGTATCGCGATCGGCAATCGCGGCACCGACCAGCGCCAGGAAATCACCTCGGACGTTGCCATTTTCATCATAGATGTCGGCGTCGCCGCTGTCTGGACGCGGGCGGACGAGCTCTTCTGCGTCGTTCGTCATGGTTGCCGCCCTCGCATCCCGTTTGAAGTTCAATGACTAAGCGCCGAATTATATAGCTTCGTGCTAGCTCAAAGCTTGAAGTCCGTCCAGCCGCAAACGCCTCGCGTGGATGACAATGCGCGTGCGCAGCGATAGTTTCCGCGCATCTCAAAACAGGAACTTTGCCAGTGGCTGTCCGACCCATATTGCGCTTTCCCGACATTGGCCTGAAAACCGTTTGCGAACCCGTCGAACTCTTCGACCAGAGGCTGCGCGACCTCTCGGACGATTTGCTGGATACGATGCGGGCGGCGCCAGGTGTCGGTATCACTGCTGCCCACATCGGCGTCTTTCTGCGGGTAGCCGTCATTGAGCTTGGCCGAAACGAAGGCGTGCGACACTACGTCAATCCGGAGATTGTGTCAGTGTCAGACGACACGATTCGCCATGTCGAAGGGAGCGTCTC
>NZ_AZNV01000022.1:0-105943 GCF_000510625.1 Rhizobium sp. IBUN | reverse complement strand
AGATCAGCTACCCCTTCCACGACCGCGATGCCATCGTCACCAATTGCGGCCGTCTGTGCATCCATCGCAAGAAGATCAACATCTCAACCGTCATGGCCGGCCAGAAGCTNGGCCTCAAGAAGTCGACGNCGGCATTTGGCTCGTCAGCTTCCCGCGCTATGATCTCGGATATATCGACCTCGAACAGAGGACATTGCAAACAATCGACAACCCGTTCGGCACGAGGTTGTCACCGATGTCTTAGGTACCGATTGTGACCTATGTGTCCGGGTCGGACAATCATTTGACTGGTAGCGGAGGAGGGATTTGAACCCCCGACACAAGGATTATGATTCCTCTGCTCTGACCTACTGAGCTACTCCGCCACTGGTCAACGGTGCCGTTCGCGATGCGCTCGGCCCGTGGGATGAGCGGCTTATAAGGTGCGCTTCGGCTTTGTGTCAAGCGCATGATCGAGAAAATGCCACAGGCTTTTTCAGGCCGCGACCGGGCTGGCCAACAGCGCCTTCAGCGAAGCTTCCGCCGCCGGTTCGCGCTCGGAGCGTTCGATGAAACCACCGCCATACACGCGGGCGTCGTCGCCGGGTGACGAATAGAGCGCACAGGCCTGGCCCGGCGCAACGCCAGCCTCGCCAACCGCGAGGTCGACATAGATGCCGGTCGCATCGGCATGCAGGACGGCAGGCGTCGGCGCGCGCGTCGAGCGAACCTTGGCAAAGCACACGAAGCCCTCGCCCGAAGCCGCCTCGACAAGCGGCTCGTCACCCAGCCAGTTGACATCCCGCAAATAGACGCGGTGCGTCTCCAGCGCCTCCTTCGGCCCGACAATGACCCGGCGCGAGCGGGCATCGAGATAGACGACATAGAGCGGCTCGCCGGTGGCGACGCCGATGCCGCGGCGCTGGCCGATCGTGTAGTGCAGGATGCCTTCATGCTGGCCCAGCACGCGGCCGTCGAGATGGACGATCTCGCCTGCGAGTGCCGCATTCGGCTTCAGCTTGTTGATGATGTCGGAATATTTGCCCTGCGGCACGAAACAGATGTCCTGGCTGTCGGCCTTCTTGGCGACGACAAGCCCCATCTCTTCGGCAAGCTTGCGGGTTTCTGCCTTGGGCAGACCGCCGAGCGGAAAGCGCAGGTAATCGATCTGTTCCTGCGTCGTCGCGAAGAGGAAGTAGCTTTGGTCGCGATCGGCATCAGCAGGGCGATAAAGGGCGCGGCGACCGGGATTGCCGGGGGCCGGATTGGCGCGGGAGCGAATGTAGTGGCCAGTCGCCAGCGCGTCGGCGCCAAGCTCCTTGGCCGTTGCCAGGAGATCCGCGAACTTGACCGTCTGGTTGCACGAGACGCAGGGGATCGGCGTCTCGCCGGCCACATAGCTTTCCATGAAGGGGTTGATCACCGTATCCCGGAAGCGCTTTTCGTAATCCAGGACATAGTGAGGAATACCGAGCGTTTCGCAAACGCGACGCGCATCGTCGATATCCTGGCCGGCGCAGCAGGAACCGGCACGGTGAACGGCCGCGCCGTGGTCGTAAAGCTGCAGCGTAATGCCGAGCACGTCATAGCCCTGGCGCTTGAGAATGCCTGCCACCACGGAGCTATCGACGCCGCCGGACATGGCGACGACAACGCGGGTATCTTCCGGCCTCTTGTCAAAATCCAGTGTATTCACAGGTGGCTGCCAATTCTAAGCTTGTTGCGGTCCGCCCATCTGAGCCGGCGGATTTCCTGCGTCAGAGCGGGATCGGCCGCCGGACTTTCGTTGGCGAGGATATAGAAAGGATTGGGGTCCGGCGCAAGAGGAAGCAAGTTTCATCACTCGCGCCGCCCTGGTTCGAAGCGCGGCTCGATCAGAACGACGCGATCAGCCTCCACGCCATTCCGGCAGCAGCACATCCAAGCAGTGTGGGGATCACCGACATCCTGAACCGGAAGATCGCAACCGCTGCGGCAAGGCTGAGAGCCAGCGACGGCAGGGCGAGCGACGACCAGACCGGCAGTTCGACCCATAGTGGACCGAACTGATGGACGCGAGCCTCGACAAATAGAAAGTGCAGACCGAACCAGATGGCGAGGTTCAGTATCACACCCACCACGGCAGCGGTGATCGCCGACATTGCACTTGCGAGCGCCGCATTTCCCCTGAGCTTTTCAATGAAAGGCGCACCGAGAAAAATCCAGAGGAAGCACGGCACGAACGTGACCCAGGTCGTCAGCATCGCCGCCAGCGTGGCTGCGGTCATCGGATCGAGGCCAGCCGGGTCGCGATAGGCGCCCATGAACCCGACGAACTGTAGAACCATGATCAGCGGCCCCGGAGTCGTCTCGGCCATGCCGAGTCCATCTAGCATCTCCGTCGGCCGCAGCCAGCCATAGTGCTGCACCGCCTCCTGCGCGACATAGGCGAGGACGGCGTATGCGCCGCCAAAAGTCACCACGGCCATTTTGCTAAAGAAGATGCCGATCTGCGTGAACACGTCATCTCCGCCACGGAAAACGTAGAGCAGCAGAAGCGGCCCGAGCCAGAGTGCCAGCAACACAGCCGAGATCTTAAGCGACCACACCAGGTTTGGCCGCGCATGAACCGGCGTTTCCTCACCAAGCGCGGAGTCGACATCGGCAAGGATGTGACCCGCCGCAGTTTTGTGGCCATTACCCACCTGGAAGAGCCTTGAACCGGATTTGGAACCGAGGAAGCCTGTTATCGCCGCTGCCAGAATGATGAGCGGGAATGGGACGTGGAGCACAAATATCGCCAAGAATGCCACTAGCGCGATAACGACCATCGCGGGATTTTTGAGCGCCCTGCCCCCGATCCGAATGACCGCTTGCACGACGACCGCAAGCACGGCGGCCTTGAGGCCGAAGAACATGCCTTCGACGGCCTCGACGTTGCCAAATATCACGTAGACGTAGCTTAAGGCCAGGATGGAGAGGAAGCCGGGCAAGACGAAAAGGATGCCGGCCACAAGGCCTCCTGCCGTCCTGTGCATGAGCCAGCCAATATAGATGGCGAGCTGTTGCGCCTCTGGCCCGGGTAACAGCATGCAGTAGTTGAGGGCGTGCAGAAAACGGTGTTCGCCGATCCACTTCTTTTCGTCGACGACGATCCTGTGCATGACGGCGATCTGCCCGGCCGGGCCGCCGAAACTCAACGCCGCCACGCGCAACCAGACGCGAAAGGCCTCGCCGAAGGAGACACCGTGACCCGTCCCGCCCGTCGTGTCGTCGGCGGGCCTGTTCGTGGCAAGATTGGTCATCTAACTTCCCTTCTTCGCGGAGGGCCAGTTGTGCGTTTCGTCGGTCGCGTCGCGGCACCATCGGTAGAAGGCATCGTAAAGGGTCATGCCGGCCTGCAATTGCTCGAGGTCATCGGCAAACATCCGCGAGAGCCCGAGCGAAGCCGCCAGCAATCCCGCTGCTTCGGGTGCAAGATCGAGCCTTGCGGTGTCGGCAGCCCGGACGATCGTCGCAAGCCTGAGGAGCGGCTGGGATTGAAGGGTGAACTCCTCCAGCATGATATCGAAGGAGCAACGCTCGCCACGATGGCTCCAGAAGACATCCTCGATGTCGAACGGTGTTGCGCCGAACCGGTCGGCGACCATCAGCACTTCAGCGGTCGGAACGAACAGGAAGACAGCCGATGGATCGACGAAGCGGCGGATCAACCAGGGGCAGGCGATACGGTCGATCTTCGGGCGCGCGCGCGTGACCCAAACCGTCCGCCCCTTCGCGTCCCGCGGCGGCAGCTTATCGTCCGGCACGGCGAGACCGCCTGCCTTGATCCATGCCTCGAACCCGCCTTCCAGTGTTTCGGCCTGCGTACCCATGACGCGAAGATGCGCGGCAACGCCGTGGCTAAGCTTGGCGCCGTGGTGGCAGACAATGACGGCCGGGCCGTGGGTTTCGGCACCCCACTCCTCCACATCCTTGAATGGCTTGCGGATCGATCCGGGAATGAGACGAGGATCGGCGGAAAAGTCCTCGTCATTGCGCACATCGATCAAGACAGGCGCACCCGGCGTGCCGATGAGGCGGTTCAGTTTGTCGGCTGAGATTTCGGTGAATGACGGCATCGCGCGTCCTCCGTTTTAGCGGCTTCGTTGGACGCGACTCTTCGGCTGGCGCCTCGTGGGGTGATCGCGACCCCATGGACCATATGATCCACGCGTGAATCGGCTATGTCAACATTTTCCGCCTGCTTGCGCTGCCGGCAAACAATTGAGATGTAACGATTGATCCCGCAGCGGCTAGACTGAAGTGTCCGAGCGCACGAGGAGGACGATATCACGCTAGGCTTCGGACGCTTTTTCAGGTCGCCGTCAGATTTCGAAAGCAGAAGACCCTGGCGGGTTCGTTTGTGAAAGGTAGTTCGATATGGTCGACGTTGCCGGCTCGCGACCCGCAGCCCTGCGGGCGATCCCGAAAGGCGTCTGGGCTCTCGGCTTCGTTTCGCTGTTCATGGACATCTCCTCCGAGATGATCCACGCGCTGCTTCCGGTGTACATGGTTGCCATCCTCGGCACTTCGGCATTTGCAGTCGGCGTGATCGAAGGCATTGCCGAGGCGACCGCCGCCATCACCAAAGTGTTTTCCGGAGCGCTCAGCGATTGGCTTGGCAAGCGAAAGCTGCTCGTGACCCTGGGCTACGGAATGGCCGCGCTGACAAAGCCAGTGTTTCCCCTGGCACCGTCGCTGGGCTGGCTCGTAACCGCGCGTTTCGTGGACCGCGTTGGAAAGGGCATCAGGGGCGCACCGCGCGACGCCTTGATAGCCGACATCAGCCCGAAGGAAATCCGCGGCGCAAGTTTCGGTCTGCGTCAGTCGCTGGACACGGTCGGCGCCTTCCTTGGGCCGGCACTGGCCTTGGGTCTGATGTGGTGGACCGCCGACCACTATGCGACGGTCTTCTGGATCGCCGTCATACCGGCGTTCTGCTCGGTCGCGATCATCCTCTTTGTCGTCAAGGAACCGCCGCATGCCGACCAAGGGCGCGCTCGGGTGCCGCTCCGAGCCTCGGAACTCGTTCGACTGCCTGTGATCTACTGGCTGGTCGTTGCCGTCTCTGCTGTCTTCACCCTTGCACGGTTCAGCGAGGCCTTCCTCATCCTTGATGCTCAACAGATGGGACTTCCCGTCATGTTCGTTCCGATCGTCCTGATCGTCATGAACATTGCCTATGGATTCTCGGCTTATCCGGTAGGCGTCATGGCGGATCGTGTCGACAGGATAACCCTGCTGATGGTCGGGCTGGCGCTTCTCGTTCTCGCCGACCTCAGCCTCGCGTTTCTTCCCGGGCTGGCAGGCCTCGGGATTGGAGTACTGCTGTGGGGGCTCCACATGGGCTTTACACAGGGCCTGCTGGCGACCCTTGTTGCGGATGCCGCACCCGCCGAACTGCGCGGAACCGCCTTCGGCATCTTCAACCTGATTGCGGGTGTCGCCCTTCTCGCCGCGAGCGTGCTCGCCGGCGCCCTCTGGGATTGGGGCGGACACCAGATAACCTTTCTCGCCGGCGCAGCCTTTGCCTCGCTCGCCGGCCTTTCGCTGCTGCCGTTGAAAAGGCGGCTTAGAACTGCTTTATAAATCAGGAGCTTGCCCCGTCAGCGATCCACGCAGCAAAGCTGACACCTTCGAGGTAATGATTTCAGGAGCCGGTCGCGGCAAGCAAGGGAGAGGCTCCGCCGTAAATCAGGGCCTCCGCCTCGGCCTGCTGCATAGGCGTGCCAAGCAGGAAGCCTTGTACTTCGCTGAAGCCTTCGGCGCGCAATTTCCGTAACTGCTCTTCGGTCTCGATCCCTTCCGCAAGCGTTGTCGCGTTGAAACCGGAGCCGATGCCGACGACCGCGCGCACGATCGCCAAGTTACCCGGATCCGTTTCGATGCCGGAGACAAAGCTGCGGTCGAGCTTGATCTTGTCGAAGGCAAAGGCGCGCAGATAACTGAAGGAGGAATAACCGGTGCCGAAATCGTCAATGGCGATGCGGATGCCGAGTTCCTTCAACGCCCGCAAGAGCGGCAGGCTCTGCTCAACGTCGGCGAGGAAGACTGACTCGGTGATCTCGATCTCAAGGCGTTCAGGACGGAGACCGGTCTCATCCAGTACCGCAACAACGGTCGCAAGCAGGCTGTTGTGGCGAAATTGGCACACGGAGAGATTGACGGCGATCTTGAGGTGATCGGGCCAGGCCGCCGCCGCCCGACAGGCTTCGCGCAGCACCCACTCGCCGATCTGAATGATAAGGCCCGTCTCCTCGGCGATGGGTATGAATTCCATCGGCGGGACCAGCCCTCGTACGGGATGGCGCCAGCGGATCAAGGCCTCGAAGCCCGCCAGACCATCGTCATCAAGTTGCACGATTGGCTGGTAGTGCAGTTCAAACTGGCCCTTTAGCAGCGCCTCGTGAAGCTCGGCCGTGAGCATGTGCCTGCGCTCGGCTTCGAGGCGCATTTCAGGAAGATAAAAGCGATAGGTCGAGCGACCACTTTCCTTCGCTGCGTAGAGCGCAAGGTCCGCGTTTCGCATCAGGACATCGTCGTCCTCGGCGTGCTCCGGCGCAAGCGCAATGCCGATGCTGCAGGTGACATGCTCGTCGACGCCATCAAGATCAAATGGGGCCGATAACGATCGGAGCAGCCGTTCGGCAAAGCGTTCAATGTTCTCACGTCGCTCCAGTCGGAGCAGCAGCGCAAACTCGTCGCCGCCGAGACGCGCGACGAGGTCGCCATCGGCGACAAGCTGCATCAGGCGCCCTGCGACCTGGCATAGCAGCGCATCGCCCGCGGCATGCCCTTTGCTGTCATTGATATGCTTGAAGTGGTCGACATCGAGGTAAAGCAGCGCCAGCGGGTTTTCCGTCGTGGCGACCGGTGCCTCCCGCTGGATATGATCGGCGAAAGAGGCGCGGTTCGGCAGGCCCGTCAGCGCATCGTGCATTGCCATGAAAGCGAGACGAGCCTCGACCGATCGCTCCTCGGTTACGTCCTGGGAAATGCCCAGGACATAGCGCGGCACGCCGCCGTCCGGTGCGGGCAGAGCCCGCTTGATCGTCCGCAGAATCCGCGGCGTCCCATCGGCGCGCTGCATCGTCTCTTCGAAGCTGATGGTTGTACCTGCCCCGAGAGCTCGGGAATCCTGCTCGCGAAAGATCGCCGTTTGCTTCTCTTCGAAAATGATGGAGTCGCTCTGACCGATGATACCTTCTGGATCGTGGCCGACGATGACCCCACACGCTTCGTTGAAAAGGATGTAGCGTCCGTCTTCTTCCATGTCCTTCACGAAGACGCCTACGGGCAGGTTGTCGACGATACTGTCCAGCATTGAGCGTGTATCGCTCACCTGCCTTTGGGCTGCGTTGACCTCGGTCCGGTCCTGCACGATCGCGAGGATCGCATCCCGTCCGTCGAAGCGAACCGCCCGTCCGTAGGTGAGCACTTCCAGGGTTTCGCCATTGGCCTTCAAATGCGTCCAGCGCTCCGCACGCTCCATATCCGTACGGGCCTGCACGGCATCGCGCATTCGCTTGCGCTCTTGCTCCGGCCTGATGTCGAGGACCGTCATGCGCGCGTAGTCCTGGCGCGAATAGCCGTAGAGATCGACGGCAGCATTGTTGACGATCAGGAAGCGAAGGCTGCCGGGTTCGTAGACCCACATCGGCGACGGATGGGTTGCAAACAGCGACTGAAAATCATCGTTCGGCGCATCGATCGGAGCAAATGCTTTCTGGAAACCGGTCATACTAGATCACAAGAAGTAATGGCAGCGGATCGACGGGTTATAGGTCGAAAAGCTAAACAAAAACAGAATCATAATTCGCACAAACTTTAGGCGCAACGCCTTTGGATTGTGCATTGCGGTATTTCTGCCTCCCTTCCCCATCAGTGATGGGCATGGCTGCACTGGCCGTGATCCGCCAGCACCTCGATGACACGGCACTGATCGACGCGGCCGTGACCGCAGCCTTCCACCATCAGCTCCAGCTCCGCTTTCAGCGCCATCAGGCTTCGGATCCTCTGCTCGACTTCGATTAGGCGCGCCTTGGCGATCGCGTCTGCAGAGGCGCATGACTGGTGCGGGTCGTCCTGCAGGGTCAGGAGGGTGCGGATCGCCTCCACTTCGAAGCCAAGCTCGCGGGCATGACGGATGAAGGCGAGCCTGCGCAGATCCGCCGGCTCGTAGGAACGTTGGTTGCCTTCGCTCCGGTTCGGCTCCGGCAGGAGGCCGATGCTCTCGTAGTAGCGGATCGTCGGCACTTTGACGCCGCTTTTCCGGGAGGCTTCGCCGATCGTGATCGTTTTCATGATTTTCCTCTTGCACCTCTAGTCGCTAGAGGATGTAGGGAGGATGCTTCTGTCTGACAAGGAAGCGGATCATGGGTGAAACTGTCGAGAAACGTTACAGGGTTGGTGGCTTGGATTGCGCCAGCTGCGCAGCCAAGATTGACACCGCCGTCCGACGCATCCCAGGTGTCGAAGACGTTTCTATCTCCGTGACCGCGGGGACGATGACTGTACGCCACGACGGCAGCAGCGATCTTGTCGCCATCGAAAAGAAAGTGACGAGCCTTGGCTATTCCGTCTCGCAGGTGACCGGAAGGATGCCAGTGGATACACAGCCGGCAGACCATTCCCACCATGACCATGACCACAGTAATCACGACCACGCGGGGCATAATCACGCAGGTCATGAGCATGTAGCGGAAAGAGTGCCTGACGCGCTGGACGGGCTCCACGGTCACGAGGCCCCTATGGCCGGACCTTGGTGGCACAGCAAGAAGGGCCGGCTGACAATCTTTGCCGGCGCAGCCCTCGTTATAGCTTACGTCATCGGCCACCTCGTGCCGGCAATTGCGCCCTACGCGTTCATCATGGCAGTGCTCGTCGGCCTTGTTCCAATCGCCCGACGCGCAATCGTCGCTGCCTTCGCTGGCACGCCCTTTTCGATCGAGATGCTGATGACGATCGCGGCGGTTGGCGCGGTGATCATCCAGGCCAGCGAGGAAGCCGCCGCCGTGGTCTTCCTGTTTCTGGTTGGCGAACTGCTGGAAGGCATCGCCGCCGGCAAGGCACGCGCGAGCATCCAGTCGCTGGCGACCCTGGTCCCGAAACGCGCCTTCCTCGAAGAGGATGGCAAGACCCGGGAAGTGCCCGCCGAGAGCCTCGCCGTCGGTTCGACGATTCTGGTTCGTCCGGGCGACCGCATCGCGGCGGATGGCACCATCCTGTCCGGCGAAAGTGCAATCGACGAAGCGCCGGTCACCGGCGAAAGTACGCCCGTGCAAAAAGGCGTGGGCGACACCGTTTTTGCAGGTACCGTCAACGGCGACGCGGCTCTTCGGGTCAAGGTGACGGCAGCGGCGGCGGACAACACGATTGCGCGTGTCGTCCGGCTGGTCGAAGCGGCGCAGGAATCAAAGGCGCCGACGGAGCGCTTCATCGACCGTTTCTCTCGTTACTATACGCCCGGCGTCGTCGTGGTTGCCGCCCTTGTCGCGATCCTGCCGCCGCTTCTTGCCGGCAGCGCCTGGAACGAATGGATCTACAAGGGCCTCGCCATATTGCTGATCGGCTGCCCCTGTGCCCTCGTGATCTCGACCCCGGCCGCGATTGCCGCCTCGCTTTCTTCTGGAGCGCGCCGCGGTCTGCTGCTGAAAGGCGGCGCGGTTCTCGAGACCCTCGGCAAAGTCACTGCCGTAGCATTCGACAAAACAGGCACGCTGACGGAAGGCAAGCCGCAGGTGACCGATGTGATCGCGTTTGGAAAGGACGAAGGCGAAGTCCTGAAATATGCCGCTGCCCTTGAGACAGGATCCAGCCATCCGCTGGCGCTTGCAATCCTGGCGCGAGCAACCGCCGCCGAGATCACCCTCCCCGCAGCAAGCAACGCCAAGGCTCTGGGAGGAAAAGGCATCACCGGGACCGTCGAGGGCCAACCCGTATTCTTCGGATCTCCCAAAGCCGCCAGCGAACAAATCCCTCTTTCATCGGATCAGGTCGCGCGCATCACGGCGCTCAACGACGATGGAAAAACAGTTTCGGTACTAATCGTCGGCGACACGCTGGCAGGAGCCATCGCCATGCGTGACGAACCGCGCGATGACGCCGAGCCCGGCCTTGAGAGATTGACCGAGGCAGGCATCAAGACTGTCATGCTAACGGGTGACAATCACCGTACCGCAAAAGCGATTGGCACACAGCTCGGCATCGAGGTACGCGCCGAACTGATGCCGGAGGACAAGCAACGCATCGTGACCGAGCTGAAGCGCGGCGGCCTGATCGTTGCCAAGGTTGGCGACGGCATCAACGACGCCCCTGCCCTTGCGACCGCCGATGTCGGTATCGCCATGGGCGGCGGCACCGATGTGGCGCTCGAAACTGCCGATGCCGCGATCCTGCATGGTCGCGTCAGCGACGTTGCGGCGATGATCGCGCTCTCCAAGCGCACCATGCGCAACATCGTCCAAAACATCACCATCGCGCTCGGCCTGAAGGCGGCATTTCTCGTGACCACCATCGCAGGCATCACTGGCCTCTGGCCGGCGATCCTGGCCGATACCGGCGCAACGGTGCTGGTCACCATCAATGCGCTGAGACTGCTGAAGCCGGCCAGGTAAGGGGTTAAGCAGGCACCGCTCTTTCGCTCATCGTTTTTCTCCGAGGTACTGAAAGATCGTTCGTTTCCAACGCGGATCGTGAATCGCCTGAAGGACGGCGACGTCGATTGCCTTTCGATACGGTCTGCCGAGCGGCATGGCGAGCCCGTAGCTTTGGGGCTCGAAATCGACATCCAGGACTTGCACGCTGCTGGAGAAATGCTGCTCCACAGTCCACGCTAAAAGCGGCTTGTCGTAGACGAAGGCATCGATCGATCCTGTTTCGAGCGCCTTCAGCCCGTCGGCAACCTGGGCAAATGTGCGGTGCTTGATGCGCTCGCCGTCCAGGAAGCCGATGGTCGCCGAATTGGCAAGCGTGCCAACGCGCACGCCCGGCAGATCCTCCACGCCATTGACCAGCCCGCGCATCTGCCTCGTCGTCAGTGCGGAAGTGACGCTGGCGGTGAACACGGCGATCGTGATGATCGATACCACCATCCAGATGATCGCAAGCGCCCTCCCCGCAACGGTGATCGGCCCGCGATGCCCGGTGCTTGCCTGCGTCATGGCCTCCGCGGACCACCAGATGCTCGCTCCCAAACCGCGTCCGACCGGTCCGCCGAAGTCGTCGTTGTGGCGCCGCTCGAACAGCCACACCAGTGCGCCGACCAGCAGGGAGATACCGATCAGCGCTCCCGCCGCCTGCAGGAATCCCGCTGAGATCATTGTCCGGGTGATTTCGCGCCACACCGACACGCTGTTGACTGACACAGCGATCCCCAGGCCGGTATCGTAGAAGGGCTGACTGAAATCCACGCGGCGTTCGCGGTCGGCCGTGATGGTGATCGCTGCGACGGAAACATCGTAGTCGCCCCGCGATGTGGCTTCGATGAGTTTTTGAACATCGGGCTCTTCGGCGAGGCGAAACTGCAGCCCTAGCTTCTGCGCGACCTCGCGCCAGAGCTCAATGGAAATGCCGCTCCAATTGCCATCGGCATCCTTCATCGCAAATGGCGGTGCCTGCTTGGTGCCGATAACAAGTTCGCGCTGAGGGAAATCTTGCCTGTCGGTCTGCTGCGGAACCTGCCCATAGACATAGGCGCAGCCGACTGCAGTTCCACTGAAGGCCGAGAAAGCGATAAGCGCGCCCCGGATATGGCGGCCCGCAGTGCGCACCCACCCACGTATGCCAGTCGCAAACGCTGCAACGGAGACTGCCACGATACCCGTTCTCACCAGCCTCCAACTCCGAAAAGAACCGCGCGCCAAGGCTGCCTAGTCCTGGGCAACGGCCTGGGCAGCGGTCCGAAGCGAGCCACGAAAGAACGCAAATTAGAAGTACGTTACGGTAAAATTTGCGCTTCGCCCGCCCTTCATACGCCTACGATTTTCAAAGGCACTGGGTCAGGTACAAAACCTCTGCGTTAGTCTCGCTGCGCAATTTGCACGCAGTGGGAACATTTCGCTCGCTGGGGCGTTAACGTTGAGAGGAGGAGTAACATGACGAATGACTTCAACAGACCAAACCCGAATACCTCGGCGTCCAAGAGCAGGACGCTGTGGATTGTTTTGGCAGCCATTGTCGTTATCGTAGCATTAGCAGCCACTTATTGGCCGAGAACACAAACCGGTTCGACCGCGACGGCACCGAACGCACCGGCTCCGACCACTTCCGAGCCGGCGTCACCGCCACCTGCATCGACTGCACCCGCGACACCGCCAGCAGCTGAGACTCCTGCCGCTCCAGCTCCTGCTGCCCCGGCTACCGAGACTCCGGCCGCCCCGGCGCCAGCCGCTCCGGCTCCAGCGAACCCGCAGTAGCCGCGAGCCCGCTTGCTCAGGCGGGTTTAACCTGCAAACATAAAGGCCGGCCGCTCGACTTAGTTCGCGCCGGCCTTGAGGATGCGATGCGTGCTGACATCCAGCGCATTGCCCGCTTCCCTGCCGTCCTTGGCAAGACCGTTCGCCGTGTTTGCGCAAGCTGACAGGCTGATGAGTGAGGCGAGCGCAAGGGCGATAGCGACGACTGACTTTGTCATGAAAGCTCCCAAATTGGTTGTTCAACAACCGTAGAAAGAGACCGATGGTCGCCCCTGACAGGGATCAACGTGGTCGACCGAAAGACAAAACGAGAAAACCCGGCGCAGGTTCCCACGCCGGGTTTTCTCATTGCCTGGGGAGCAAAACTCAATCGACTGAGAACACCAGCGGCTTTGCCTGGCGGATCGCCGAGTGTGCTGTCAGCTTGGCCAGAACCTCATCGCCAATCGGACCATCGACGTAAAGCAGCGCGATAGCATCGCCCCCCTGCTTGTCGCGGCCGAGCTGGAAGTTCGCAATGTTGACGCCAGCGGCGCCTAGCGTCGTACCGATGAAGCCGATCATGCCGGGTACGTCGGTGTTGGCGATGTAGACCATGTGCGAACCGACATCGGCATCAAGGTTGATGCCCTTGATCTGGATGAAGCGCGGCTTGCCGTCAGAGAAGACCGTGCCGGCGATCGAACGCGTCATCGTGTCGGTCTTGACGGTAAGCTTGATGTAGCCGTCGTAGACGCCGGTTTTGTCACGCTTGACCTCGGATAGCACGATGCCCTTTTCCTTGATCATGATCGGCGCCGAAACCATGTTGACGTCGGCGACCTGGTTGCGAATGAGGCCGGCGAGCAAAGCCGAGGTCAGCGCCTTGGTGTTCATCGTGGCCGTCGCGCCATCGTACAGGATCTCGATTTCCTTGATCGGATCTTCCGACACCTGGCCGACAAAAGCACCGAGAACGTCGGCAAGCCGGATAAACGGCTTCAGGATCGGTGCTTCTTCAGCAGTGATCGACGGCATGTTGATGGCGTTGGAGACCGCACCCTTGACGAGGTAATCCGACATCTGCTCGGCGACCTGAAGGGCGACGTTTTCCTGTGCTTCCGTGGTCGACGCACCCAGGTGCGGCGTGCAGACGACGTTCGGCAGGCCGAACAGCGGGCTCTCCTTGGCGGGCTCGACCTCGAAGACGTCGAAGCCGGCGCCGGCGACGTGGCCGGACTTGATGGCTTCTGCGAGCGCTGCTTCGTCAACCAGGCCACCACGGGCGCAGTTGATGATGCGAACGCCGGGCTTCGTCTTGGCGAGGTTTTCCTTGCCGAGGATACCGCGGGTCTTGTCGGTCATCGGAACGTGCAGCGTGATGAAGTCGGCCTTGGCCAGCAGCTCGTCGAGCTCAACCTTGGTGACGCCCATTTCCTGCGCGCGCTCGGCCGACAGGAAGGGATCGTAGGCCAGAACATGCATGCCGAGGCCGATAGCCTTCTTGCAGACGATGCCGCCGATGTTTCCGGCGCCGATGACGCCGAGCATCTTGCCGGTGATTTCGACACCCATGAACTTCGACTTTTCCCACTTGCCGGCCTGCGTCGAGGCATCGGCCTGGGGCAGTTGGCGGGCAACGGCGAACATCAGCGCAATGGCATGCTCGGCCGTGGTGATAGAGTTGCCGAACGGCGTGTTCATGACGATGATGCCTCGCTTGGAGGCGGCCGGGATATCGACGTTATCGACGCCGATGCCGGCGCGACCGATGACCTTGAGATTGGTCGCAGCGGCGATCAGCTTTTCCGTCGCCTTGGTGGCGGAGCGGATGGCGAGACCATCGTAGTTGCCGATGATTTCGGCGAGCTTGTCCTTGTCCTTGCCGAGCTGCGGCTGGAAATCGACTTCGACGCCACGATCACGGAAGATCTGGACAGCGGTTTCCGACAGTTCGTCGGATACGAGAACGCGAGGTGCCATTGCGGGGCTTCCTTCAAAAAGTTCAGCGATGGATGAAATCAGGGATGCGAGGCTCCGCCCGTTCGGCGGAGCCGGATGCTATCAGCTCAGGCAGCAGCCTGGGAAAGCGTCGCCTTCTGGGTCGCGAACGCCCAGGAGAGCCACGGCATCAGCTTCTGCATGTCGGCAGTCTCGATCGTGGCACCTGCCCAGATGCGCAGGCCCGACGGTGCATCGCGATAGTGGCCGATATCATAGGCGACACCTTCCTTGTCGAGCAGGCTGACGACGCCCTTGGCGAAGTTCGCCTGACCATCGGCGTCGAGCGCCAGAACGTCCTTGTCGACGATCTTCAGGCAGACGGACGTGTTGGATGCCGTCTCCGGCTTCACCGCCAGGTTGGCGATCCAGTCGTTGGCAGTAACGAAGTCCGCAATTACCTTGGCGTTGGCATCGGCGCGGGCCATCAGGGCCTTGAGGCCGCCGACTTCCTTCGACCAGAGCAGTGCATCGATATAGTCCTCGACGCAGAGCATGGACGGCGTGTTGATGGTCTCGCCGCTGAAGATGCCTTCGATCAGCTTGCCGCCCGAAGTCATGCGGAAGATCTTCGGCAGTGGCCAGGCCGGCGCGTAGGTGAGCAGACGCTCGACAGCGCGCGGAGACAGGATGATGACGCCATGTGCGCCCTCGCCGCCCAGAACCTTCTGCCAGGAGAAGGTGACTACATCGAGCTTGGCGAAGTCGAGATTCTGTGCGAAAGCGGCCGAGGTGGCGTCGCAGATCGTCAGACCCTTGCGATCAGCCGGAATGAAATCGGCGTTCGGAACGCGAACACCGGAGGTGGTGCCGTTCCAGGTGAAGACCACGTCGCGGTCGAAATCGATGGTGGAAAGATCCGGCAGCTCGCCGTAGCCAGCTTCGATCTTGCGGACGTCTTTCAGTTTCAGCTGCTTGACGACGTCGGTAACCCAACCAGCGCCGAAGCTTTCCCAGGCGACCATGTCGACGCCGCGCTCACCGAGCAACGACCAGAGGGCCATTTCAACGGCGCCAGTGTCGGATGCGGGAACGATACCGATGCGGTAATCCGCCGGCACTTCCAGAACGTCACGGGTGAGATCAATGGCCTGCTTGAGCTTCGTCTTTCCGATCTTCGCGCGGTGCGAACGGCCAAGAGCCGCATCGGAAAGGGCTTCGAGCGACCAACCGGGGCGCTTCGAGCAAGGGCCAGAAGAAAAATGAGTATTGTTCGGACGTACGTCCGGCTTTGCGGTCTTCGCCATGTGCTATCCTTCCAGATAGATAGCTCCTCGTTGGGGAGGAGTGTCCCGCCGCCGTCGTTATAGGGCGGTGGGATCGAAGTCAAGCAGCCGCTGTCGCTAGGAGAGAGATTTTTAGCGTATGCGCGTCATTGCGCCGCGGACTTACCAGCCGGCGATCCGCAAGCCGACACGGATTTCGTATCGCGTCAGTCCGTCGTCGCGACCGCTTGATCCCGAAGGACCCGTAAACATGCTGCTGCCGGCAATGTCGGAGAAGCGGTAGCCGACATCGATCTTAATGGTATCCGTAACCTCATAGCTGAGGCCGGCCATCAGCGCATAAGTGAAGCGCCAGCTGCTTTCGCCATTGAGTTCTTGCTGGGAGAACGCCGCTCCCGAGCAGGTCGAAGCACCATCCGTGCACGCGGGTTGCGCATGCACGTTCCCCCATTTTACATTGGTCGCCCCGATCCCGGCACCGACATAAGGGGTGAAACCGGCAATCGTCGCGAGGTCGGCATAGCCGTTCGCCATCACGCCATAGGCCCGAAGATCGCCGCGCGCACCGAAGGCGCAGCCGGTTCCGACGGCTGCGGATGCAGCACAAGGCAAATCGGTGCGGGCTGTTCCGGTGAACTTGCTTTTGAAAAAGTCGCCCGTGAAGTCGGCGCGCCAGATGTCGGTGAATTGATAGCCGATACCGGCACCGCCTGAAATCGGCCTGGAAAAACGTGCCGGATCGAATTCGCCGCCAGCAGTGGCGCCCCCGGCGTCAGTAAAGCGGTAGGCCGGCGCTTCGTTTCCTGTCCACGGCGCATAGCCAAGATCACCGCGAAGATACCAGCCCCGTGCCGATGCATCGCCGGCAATGGTGACCTCGGGTGCCTGCGTAATCGGGGGTTCCTCCGCCATCGCCGGACGGCCGAACAGAGCGAAGCTTGCCGCCGTGGCGCGGATGATGGTGGACGATTTCATTGCAATTCCCGACCGGGCAGAGAAATGCCCGCATGACTGACCATCCGGGCATTATTCCAACCAGATGCTAACGCGCGGTTAACTATGTTTGTTAACTTCGATCGGGGACGGGGAGAAACGAAAAAGGCCGACCTGACGGCGGCCTTGAAGTCGAGGCGCTCGCAACAATGGGGTGTCGGCTATTGCAGCGAATAGCGCAGGCCGAGTTTGAAATCGTGCGAGGTAATGTTGTCGAAGTGCATCGGGCCGGTGTTCACCGTGTTGTCGTAGGAACGGAGCGGGCCGGTTTTTGCGTCGCCAAGATCGACGTAGCTATAGCCAAAATCGACGGTGAGGCGATCTGTCACTTGATAGCCGATGCCGGCATGGAGCGCCCAAGCAAAGTTCCAAGTGGATTCACTGTCACCATAAGCAACGCCTTGGGTCGGGACGTTGACGTCCCTGAACCGAGAGATCGTGTTGCGTGAGGCACCGATGCCGGCGCCGACATAAGGCGTAATGCCTTCCCATGTGCCGATGTCGACATAGGCATTGGCCATCAACAGCCATTCCGATTTGGCAGCATCGTAGTCATTTGTACCATCCCAGACGGGTCCCGTCGCATCGGTATGACCGTAACGATCGAGCGCGGAAAAATCGGTCTTGCCGCGATACTGAACGATCGCATCGCCGCGGAGCCACTGGTTGAATTGATAACCGACGCCCAACCCACCGAGCAGGCCACTGTCAAATGAGCCCTCATCCGGAAATTCGTGGAGTTCCACGTCGTCAAACAATTCGTGCTGCATACTGCCAAGACGCTGGTTAGTCATGCCCAAGTCCCCGCGCAGGTACCATCCGCCGAAGGCGGGAGGGGGCGGAGGAGCCGGATCGACATAAAGATCGGCAGCGAGAACCGGGCCACCTGCCGTCAACGCCGCAGCCAGGGCAATCAAAAATCTCTTCATAGTATGCTCCAGAAACAATCGATGCCCGGGCGTGCGTCATTCGACCACGCCCGGCTTTTATTCATCCGGAGTCTTACAAATTAGAGTTAATGTCAGATTAAATTCAGAAAATCTTTAGCATGATCTTGCGCACATGGCCGGACGCCGAAACAATGCCCGCCATGTTCACAAATACGGACGTCACGCGGCGTCGCGCGCACCACCGATTATACCAACCAGATCATTGACGATGCGTTCGATCTGGCCGCGGTCATCGCCTTCAGCCATGACCCGGATCAGCGGTTCGGTGCCGGACGGGCGGATAACAAGGCGGCCGCTATGACCGAGCTCGGCTTCTGCATCGGCGATTGCCTTCCGCACACGGGCGTCTTCAAGCGGCTTGCCGCCGGAAATGCGCACATTGCGAAGGAGCTGCGGCACTGGCTCGAAGCGGCGGCAAACTTCGCTCACCGTCTTGCCGGTCCGCTTGACCGCAGCAAGGATCTGCAATGCGGCCACCAGACCGTCGCCCGTCGTACCGTAGTCCGACAGCACGATGTGACCGGACTGCTCGCCACCGACGTTGTAGCTGTGCTGGCGCATGTGCTCGACGACATAGCGGTCACCGACCATCGTGCGTACGAGGCCGAGGCCCTTATCCTCGAGGAAGCGCTCCAGCCCGAGATTCGACATCACCGTCGCAACGATACCGCCGCCGCGAAGCTGCTGGCTTTCGGCAAAGCTCTCGGCAATGACAGCCATCAGCTGGTCGCCGTCCACAACAGCGCCGTTCTCATCGATGATGATCACGCGATCGGCGTCGCCGTCGAGCGCAATGCCGATATCGGCACGGACTTCATCGACCTTCTTCTGCAGAGCAACCGGGCTGGTCGAGCCGCAATTGAGATTGATGTTCGTGCCGTTCGGCTCGTTGCCGATGGTCACGACGTCGGCGCCGAGTTCCCAGAGAACAGCGGGCGCCACCTTGTAGGCGGCTCCGTTTGCGCAGTCGATCGCGATCCTTAAGCCTTGTAGCGTGACGTCACGCGGCAGCGTGCGCTTGGCATGCTCGATATAGCGGTCGTGCACGCCGTCAACACGCTTGGCGCGGCCGATGTCGTCGGCCTTGGCAAGCTGCGTCGAGAGATCCTTTTCGAGCAGATCCTCGATCTGCGATTCCAGATCGTCCGACAGCTTATAGCCATCTGGCCCGAATAGCTTGATGCCGTTGTCCTGGTAGGGATTGTGGGACGCCGAGATCATGACGCCGATGTCGGCGCGCAAGGACCGCGTCAGCATCGCCACGGCTGGCGTCGGGATAGGACCGAGAACAAAGGCATCGACGCCCGCAGCAGTGAAGCCTGCGACCATCGCGTTTTCGAGCATATAACCAGAAAGGCGGGTGTCCTTGCCTATGACAACGCGATGACGGTGGTTGCCTCGGCGAAAGATCGTTCCGACTGCAATCCCGACCCGCATCGCAAGGTCGGGTGTCATTGGGAACACATTGGATTGACCGCGAATACCGTCTGTACCGAAATAGCGTCTTTTCATATGCACCCCTGTGCCTTAGCGCGCCTTCAGGCTGCGCATTATTACTTGCAAAAATCACGTCGCCACGGGCGAATGTCGTTACAAGAGCTTCGAGTGAAGCCTCCCTATGTCACCGGCATGACATAAATCGCTGTCACCATCACGTAAATTCGCGAGAAAATCCATTACATCGCGTTACCGACGCGAAAGGCCGGAGTCCAGACTGGACCCCGGCCTTTCAGGCATTCTCAAGATAAATCAATGCGGCTGCGGCTCTAGGCCGGCTTCAGGCTCGTCACCCTTAGCCACCGGTCGGCTACCGGTCTTCGGAACGGCCGAGCCGCGGCTGGGCGGCGCGTCGTCGCCGAGATCGCGCGAAGGCTTTTCGCCGCGAATCAGCGCCTTGATTTCCTCGCCCGTCAACGTCTCGTATTCGAGCAATCCTTCGGCCAGCGCGACGAACTCGTCATGCTTGTCGGTGAGGATATCGCGGGCCTGGGTATAGGCCTCGTCGATCAGGCGGCGAACTTCGTTGTCGATCTTCTGGGCGGTGGCCTCGGAGACGTTCTTCGACTGCGAAACAGAGTGGCCGAGGAAGACTTCCTGCTGGTTTTCGCCGTAGGCCACCTGGCCGAGCTCGTCGGAGAAGCCCCATTGGGTGACCATCGCACGAGCAAGCTTGGTGGCTTGCTCGATGTCTGAGGATGCACCCGATGTGATGTTCTCCTTGCCGAAAGTCAGTTCCTCAGCAACGCGGCCGCCCATCATGATGCAGAGGCGCGAGACCATCCACTTGTAGCTCATCGAGTAGCGGTCGCCCTCGGGGAGCTGCATCACCATGCCAAGCGCACGGCCGCGGGGGATGATGGTTGCCTTGTGCAGCGGATCGGCGACCGCCACATTGAGTGCGGTGATCGCGTGACCGGCTTCGTGATAGGCCGTGAGCTTCTTTTCAGCCTCGGTCATCGCCGAAGAGCGGCGCTCGGCGCCCATCATGATCTTGTCCTTGGCGTCCTCGAATTCCTGCATGGTCACGACGCGCTTGTTGCGGCGCGCAGCCATCAAGGCAGCTTCGTTAACGAGGTTCATCAGATCCGCGCCGGAGAAGCCGGGCGTACCGCGAGCCAGAACCTTGAGATCGACGTTCGGTGCCAGCGGAACGTTGCGAGCATGAACCTTCAGGATACGCTCGCGACCGACGATGTCGGGGTTCGGCACGACCACTTGGCGGTCGAAGCGGCCCGGACGCAGAAGTGCGGGATCGAGAACGTCAGGGCGGTTCGTCGCCGCGATCAGGATGATGCCCTCGTTTGCTTCGAAGCCATCCATCTCGACCAGCAACTGGTTCAGCGTCTGCTCACGTTCATCGTTACCGCCGCCGAGACCGGCGCCGCGATGGCGACCGACAGCGTCGATTTCGTCGATGAAGATGATGCAGGGCGCATTCTTCTTGGCCTGTTCGAACATGTCGCGGACACGGCTTGCGCCGACGCCGACGAACATTTCGACGAAGTCGGAGCCCGAGATCGTGAAGAACGGCACATTGGCCTCGCCTGCAACAGAGCGGGCGAGCAGCGTCTTGCCGGTGCCCGGAGGGCCAACCAACAGAACGCCACGCGGAATCTTGCCGCCGAGGCGCTGGAATTTCTGCGGATCACGCAGGAATTCGACAATTTCCTCAAGGTCTTGCTTGGCCTCGTCGACGCCTGCGACGTCATCGAAGGTCACCCGGCCATGCGCTTCGGTCAGAAGCTTGGCCTTGGATTTGCCGAAGCCCATCGCACCGCGTGAGCCTCCCTGCATCTGCCGCATGAAGAAGAGCCAGACGCCCAGTATCAACAGCATCGGCAACAGCGTACCGATATAGCTCAGGAAGCCCGAAGAGCCATCGGTTTCCGGGCGCGCCGAAACGAGGACATTCTTCTGCTGGAGGCGATCGAGCAGGCTGCCGTCAACAACAGGCGTATAGGTCTGGAAGGTGGTGCCGTTTTCAACATAGGTGCCGGTGACGCGGTTGCCCGTGACGACGACTTCCTTGACGCGGCCCGCATCCACTTCCCGCAGGAACTGCGAGTAAGGGATCTCGCGGGAGCTGGTCTGCGCCGGCGACGTCTGGAACATGCTGAACAGGGCAATCAGCAGAAGCGCAATGATTGCCCACAAGGCGAAATTACGTAAGTTAGGGTTCATCGAACTCCCCAGCACTGGAACAGCCACCTCATGGCGACCGTCTTATTTGGTCTCTAACATAGGATTGCCTTGGGTGAATGCCAAGGAAAACTGGACTGTTAGATAGATTTTCCGTCAATAAGACCTAAAGGCGGTTTTGGATAGGGGCGCGTTCCAAAGGCAGCCGCAAGCCTGTCGGCAAAGATGAAGTCAAATCGTGTCAAAAAACGGTCGAACGGCGAGAAATAGGGACTGATCCTGACTTTCTCGGCAACACGAGAGGGAACTTCGGACCCAGCAGCGTCGACGACGCATGGCGCCGCTGACCGGGCCTGCCTGAGCACGCCCCTCGGTAGCCGGTCGCTCTGCATCTCAGCTCCGCCGGCAACGACGCCGATATCCGTCGGGGCTGCATTTTCAACCAGGAACCGCCTGTCCCAGACGCCGCGCGTGCCCGGCGCCAGCGTCAACGGCAGGATCCCACGGTTTTCACGAACGAGAAAAAGCCCGTCGCGCCGAAGGTCAAACACTACCCTGCCCGCGGTCATCCGATCTGGCTGATCGCTTTTGATAAGCGCCAGCACATCGTCCGTCTGCTTGCGTCCGAGCGGGAACGCCTGCCCGCCGAAAACCGCAGCAAGGCGCGCAATCGCATAATCAAGAATGCCCCTCTCCGAGGTGAGTCCGGCCGGGAGTACCTGGCCGACCAAGGGAGAATGCATAACGAAATGCTGATCCAGCCATCTAGCCGCCGAAGCGGCGACGCTCGTGCGCCAGTCACCGGCCTCGCCCGCATCCGGGACGGCATCCACCTCGTCGGCGAGGCGGGATCGCATCCGCACACGTTCATAGGTCGGGTCATCATTGCTTGGGTCGTCGATCCAGCCGACATGTCTCGTGCGAAGATATTCGCGGATCGCCTCTCGCCGACAGCTAAGCAGCGGTCGGGCAACCCAAATGCGGCGATCAAAGAGCACGAGATCGGCGATGCCGGTGCTTGGCTGTTCTGAGCGCTCCGACCGCATGGCGAGCGTCTCGCGCTGATCGTCTGCCGTATGCGCGGTTACAACGATGTCGGCGTTGAAGTTCTCGGCGGCTTCGGCAAGCAGCGCGTAGCGGGCGTCGCGCGCAGCCGCCATGAGGCCGGCCTTGGGCTTTTCGCCCTGCCAGACTTTAACGACGTGAGGGATATCGAGCGACCCGCAGAGGGCAGCAACCTGGCGCGCCTCCTCGGCCGATTCTGTCCGCAGTGCATGATCCACTGTAACAGCGCAAAGAGAGATTTTCGAGTTGGGTACAGCCTTGCTCGCTTCGGCAAGAGCCAAAAGCAGGCCTGTTGAATCGCTTCCGCCCGAAATCGCAACAAGGATGCGCGAGGGCCCGATCAGCGAGTCAAGGAAACGGCGCGCTGCCGTCTCAGGTAGGAGGGGGCTATCCGGGCGCAAACCGGAAGGCCTTAGCAGGCGAGACGCTTTTGCTCGCTGGCAACCTTGGTTATCACGGCACGCGAAGCCTTGGGGTAACGCTTCGAGACTTCCCGCAGCGTGGCGCATGCGGTTTCCGTATTGTCGAGCGCCGCAAGCGACATGCCCAGCTTGAGAAGCATTTCCGGCGCCTTTTCGGAGCTGCCATACTTCTTGTGAGCATCGAGGAACGTCTTGGCGGCCTCATTGTACTTGCCCTGCGAGTAGAGCGCTTCGCCAAGCCAGAAATTGGCATCCGCCGCGCGGGCGCTGCTCGGGTATTGAGCGATGTACTGGGTGAACTCCTGCTCGGCCGTCGAATAGTCCCCGGAAAGCACGTGGCCGTAGGCGGCCTTGTATTGGTCGGCTTCGCTGCCGAGCGAGGCCGTCTGCGACGAACGGCGGGAATCGACGCCAGGAACCGGGCCGGATCCGACCGTGGCATTCTCGTTGACCGAGCCTCCGACCGGATTGCCGCTCTGGTCGAACTGCATCGAACCGAGCTGCTTCGGCGGCTGGCCGAGACCATCATTTGCAGGAACGTCGGTCGAGGGAGCCGTTTCGGCTCCCTGCGGTGCTTGGATTACGCGGGCGACATCGTCACCACCGCTCCGGCCCTGCGCCGGAGGAGGCACATCGGCTTCGCTCTTTTTCATCGTCTTGGAGCTGCTGCCGGCACTACTGCCGCCGCCCTTTTCCAGCTCCTGGAAGCGGAATTCGTTGTCTTCCTGCGCCTTGCGAATCGTTTCCTGCATCTGCAGGAGCTGGAAGCTCATCTCTTCGATGCGGCCGTTCAGCTGGCGCAGCTGTTCTTCCAGCTGCTGGATGCGAACCTCAGGGCCGCCCGCCTGCACGTTTACAACCGGTGCCTGCGGTTGCCGATTGGCAGCCTTGCCGCCGATCTGCCACCCGAAAAGCGACGTCGCATTCGCCGATTGGCCCGCCCCGGCCACGGCCGCGAGGCACAGCATGCCCGCAACGACAAATTTCTTCATATGGTTTGTCCTGTCCCTGTGATTCTTCGCACCCATTGGCACGAACAGGAGATTTTTCCAATTGCTTTCAAAAAGCAACGGAAACTGGCCAAAGTGTGTTCAAAAAGAAAAGGCGGCCCGCGTTGGAGCCGCCTTTCGAAATTGTAATATTTCCCGGCAATTACATGCCGGCGCCACCGAGAACGGTAACGGCCCGGCGGTTCTGCGACCAGCAGGAAATATCGTCGCAGACGGCAACCGGGCGTTCCTTGCCGTAGGAGATCGTCTTCATGCGCTGTGCCGGAACGCCGCGCGAAGCAAGGTAATCCTTGGTGGCCGCTGCACGGCGAGCGCCGAGAGCAAGGTTGTATTCGCGCGTGCCGCGTTCGTCGGCGTGGCCTTCGATGGTGATCGCGTACTTCGGATAGCGGGCAAGCCACTGAGCCTGGCGGTCGAGGGTCTGGGAAGCGTCCGCGCGGATCGAGGTGGAGTCGGTGTCGAAGAAGATGCGATCGCCGACGTTGACGGTGAAGTCCTGTGCAGAACCGGGCGTTGCGGCGCCGGCACCGAGGCCCAGGTCACCGGCGCTGTTCGCCATGTTCTTCTTGTTGGCGCAACCGGCCAAGGCAAGACCGGCGACAAGCGCGATCATGACGGGGTTACGGGCGAAATTCTGCATGCGGCTCATTGCCGGGGTGTGAATTCGGCTCATGGCCGGTCTCCTTGCGACTTGATTAAGGTTGCCGGACTGTAACCTCGTTGGGTTAATCGGCATTCAAGAATTATGGTTAACAAATGGTTGATTTGTCCCTCAGTCGCCCCAATCAGGGATTTTTGCGGCGACAAAAAGGCACATCCACAGGCTTTCCTACTCGAGAAGCGGCGACCAGGCCGGGTCCGAAGCGAAGTTCGGCGTCTTGATGAGCTGCTCGTTGTAGCCCGTCAGATCGATCGAGTAGAGCTGCGGACCGCCGGCACCAGCTGCCTGGCGGAAGAACATGATGACGCGGCCGTTCGGCGCCCAGGTCGGGCCCTCGTTATGGAAGCCCGTCGTCAGGATGCGTTCACCCGAACCATCAGGCTTCATGACGCCGATCGAGAACTTGCCGCCCGACTGCTTGGTGAAGGCGATCAGATCGCCGCGCGGAGACCAGACCGGCGTCGAGTAGTTGCCGTCTCCGAAGGAGATACGGGTTTGGCCGGAGCCATCGGCATTCATCACGTAGATCTGCTGGTGGCCGCCACGGTCGCTTTCGAAGACGATGCGGTTGCCATCAGGCGAATAGGACGGCGAGGTATCGATCGCAGCAGTGGACGTCAGGCGCGTCGTGGTGCGCGAACGCAGATCCATCGTGTAGATGTTTGCGTTGCCTTCCTGCTGAAGGCTCATGACGACTTTCTGTCCGTCAGGCGAGAAGCGCGGCGAGAAGGTCATGCCCGGAAAGTTGCCGACCACTTCGCGCTGTCCAGTTTCCAGTTGCAGCAGGTAAACCCGCGGCTGCTGGTTGGCGAAGGACATGTAGGTGACTTCCTGGCGGTTCGGCGAGAAGCGCGGCGTCAGCACGAGATCGCTGCCGTTCGTCAGCATGCGCACGTTGTAGCCGTCCTGGTCCATGATGGCGAGCTGGCGCTTGCGCTCCTGCTTCGTGCCGGACTCGGATACGAAGACGACGCGCGTATCGAAGTAGCCCTCTTCGCCGGTGATCTGCTTGTAGATCGCATCGGCGATAATATGGGCAACGCGACGCCAGTTCTCAGGCTGGGTGTAGAACTGCTGGCCCGTCATCTGCGTGCCGGCAAAAGTATCCCAAAGTCGGAACTCGGCGCGCAGGCGCCCGTCGCTTTCCTGCGTCACGCGACCGGTAACGAGGGCCTGCGCATTGATGACCTTCCAATCTTCGAAGCGCGGAGCGGCATCCGGGTTGGAGATCTTCTCGATGAAGGCGTTCTTGTTGATCGGCGCAAAGAGGCCGGAGCGCTGAAGGTCGGCGGCAACCACCTGCGACACCTGGGCGCCCATGTCGCCTTGCAGGAAATCGGTGATCGCGATCGGCAGTGGCTCGACATTGCCCTTGTTGATGTTGATTTCGACAAGCGCGTTGGCCGGCGTGGCGACAACCGCTGTGGTTATCATGCCGACGGCGACCATCAAGGCGCGAATGAGGGAACACTTGGTCATGGAGGACAAGCCTTTCAGCATTTTAAAGTGCTAGATCGCTGGGATCGAAGTTGACGATAACTTCGCCCCAGGCGTCATATTTGTCTTTCGGGAGATTGGTGAAGGGCGACGACTTCATCACGGCACGCTTGGCACCGCTTGCCAACGCCATGCGCGTCGCCTCGTTGGTGCCGCCAACCGCTTCGACCTCGGGTGAGCCGATGATGTTACCGTCAGGGTCCAGCTTCATGTGGACCTTGATGCGAACGTCGCTAGCACCTTCCATCCCCGGGATAACCGACCAGTTGCCGGCGATCGCGCTACGCAGCGCATCCATCTCGCTCATCGAGAGCTTGGAGCCACCGGTGGCCTTCTTGGCACCGAGCGAAGCAACCTCGGTCGAGCTTTTGGCTCCGCCATTCGACGGGTCCTGCTTGTTCAGCAGCGCCGCGATATCGTCGGCGTTGAAGTCGCTCTGCTTAGAGGAGGCGGACTTCGCTTTCTCCTGCTTCTTGTCGGCCTTCTTCTTGTCCGTCGGCTTTTCGTCCGCCTTCGCCTGATCCTCGGTCTTTTTCTCCGGGGGCTTTTCGGCCGACTTCTGTTCCGGCGGCTTGGCTTGCGGCTTCACGACCGGAGTCGGAACCTTGTCCGGCAGCGCCTCGGCGTCCGGCTTCGGTGGCTCCGGCTGTTCCTGTGGCGTTTCCTCAGGCTTTGGCGGCGTCGGCGGGGTGATTTCCGGCTTCGGCGGCGTAATGGACGCGACCTGCTTCGGCTCGACGTCCGTCTCCTCCTTCATTATCTCCTTCACCTCGTTGGGGACGGGATCATTCTGAGGAAGAGGCTTTTCGACGGCCTTGGGGGCAGCAGCGCTCTCGTTATTGCTGGGCTTGGCGTTCGGGACCGGCGGCGTCTTGAGGTCGACCTTGTTCTCGCCCATGTTCTCGGCGTTTTCGACATTGGTCGGCTTGGCCGTCGGCTTCGGCGCCGGCTTTTCACTCGGCTTGGCCGTCTTGTCGCCCTGCTGCATCTGCGTCATTTCTTCGACGGGCACGAGGTCGACGGGCATCGCCTCGAAATCCTCGACCTTGAACTGCTCCGGGGAGCCGATCGAGATCAGCGCCCAGGCAAGCAGTGCACAGTGCAGAGCCGCAGATGTGACGATACTGGCCTTCATAGCGTTCGCTATTGGTCCTTCTTCTGCTGCGTCACGAGGCCGATGTTCTTGTAGCCGGCACCCTGGATGCGAGCCATGACGTCGGCGATCACGCCATAGGGCGCGGTCGCGTCGCCGCGAACGAAGATGCGTTCATTGTAGCCCGTCGTTGCGATCGCCTCGAGCTTCGCGGCAATCTCTTCGACCGGGATCGGTGTTTCCTGCAGGAATACCTGGCCGTCGTTCTTCACCGAGATCGTGATCGGCTGCGTTTCGGAATTCAGCGCCTTGGCCTGTGTTTCCGGCAAGTCGACGGGCACGCCGACCGTCATCATCGGTGCTGCCACCATGAAGATGATCAAAAGCACCAGCATGACGTCGACGAGCGGCGTCACGTTGATTTCGGAGATGGCACCACCTCTGTGGCCACCGCGACGACGACCACCGCGACCACCGCCGCTACCGCCACCGCTTGGAGCACCCATACCCATATCGTTGACTCCGTTCCCGTCGATTACTGCGCGGCCTGGCGCGGCTGCAGTTTTTCGTCGATCTGGCGCGAAAGGATGGCGGAGAATTCATCCGCGAAGCCTTCCATACGGCCCGAAAGCTTGCCGGCGTCGGCAGTGAACTTGTTGTAGGCGATAACGGCCGGGATAGCGGCAACAAGGCCGATTGCGGTTGCAAGCAGCGCTTCGGCGATACCGGGAGCAACGACCGCGAGGTTCGTCGACTTCGAGCCGGCGATTGCCTGGAACGAGGTCATGATACCGACGACCGTACCGAAGAGGCCGATGAACGGGCCGGCCGAACCGATCGTTGCCAGCGAGCCGAGACGGGCGGAGAGAAATTCGGATTCACGCGCCAGCGTAACGTCCATGGCGCGGTCGATACGCATCTGCAGACCGATCGGGGAGCGCGCACCGCGCTCGAACGACTTCTTCCATTCGCGCATCGCCGCAACGAAGATCGCGGCAAGGCCGGTGTTGTTGCGCTCCGATAGCGTGCGATAGAGCTCTTCCAGCGACTGGCCCGACCAGAACACCTGCTCGAACTTCTCGAACTGGCGCCGTGCGCGACCATACGCCAGATACTTGTCGATGACGATCGCCCAGGTCCAGACCGAGGCTGCGATGAGCCCGAGCATGACCAGCTTGACGACGAGACCTGCCTGCATAAACAGCGACCAGAGGCTGACGTCGGCCGTTGCTGCTGCCAATCCTACTTGTTCCATTGATCCAAAATCCCCGAATCCAAACGCCCGGCACTTGACCGGGCGGCACAAAGTGATCTCGCAAGAAGTGTCTGGCGGCCGCCGCCCAAAGCCCTGGTCAAGCTTCCAAGCTCTTATCCGCCTTCCTTGCCGTCAAATTTGGTCAAAGGAAGGCGTGCACCGCACAAACTCTGACAATCCGAGTAAGACACTATTATGGTTAATAGTTCGTTAGCGCCGGATCATGACAGCGAAACTATCGGCGAAAGATGTATCCCTTGGATTACTTGGTCAGAACTAGGTCGATGACCACAACAGCGCTTATCTTCCAGCGCGCGAATTCCTTCACACAAAACTCATGTTTATGCAAGGTCGGAATCCCGCGTCTTTTCAGCGTTCGCGATCAACCCGGGCGAATCGCCGCACGCAAAAGGTGTTAATCGCACTGCTCGTTGCGAGGGCTCAAGGTCCGCGGAGCGGCTTGCTGCCTTCCAGGAATTTCGCCGCAAGAGTCTCCGGCAGTCGTCGCGGCCTTGCATTGGCGTTGATGACGGCGATGATCACCTTGGCGGCGATCAGCAGCGTTTCGCCGCGCCGGATTTCCTGATTGAGGACCATCTTGGCGCCGCCTGCTCTTTCGGTGTGGGTCAGCACCGTCAGGATGTCATCCATCCGTGCCGGCTGCTTGAAGTCGATCTCCATGCGATGGACGACGAAGACAAGTCCCTCCTCGTCCGCATTGATAAGCTCTCGTTGCTCGACGCCGAGGCACCGGAGGTAATCTGTGCGGCCGCGCTCGAGGAAGTGCAGGTAGCGGGCATGGTAGACGAGGCCGGAAAAATCCGTGTCCTCGTAGTAAACCCGCTGCAGGAGCCGGTGACCCGTTTCCGTGAGTTCACCCGAAATCGAAAAACCGTTGTCCGCCATAATTTTCTCCAAAGCCACGCGCCCTCTTTGGCGGAAGACTTTCCGCCTTGCAAGCATTGAACAATTGTCACGCTTCCTAAGTAATTTTTGACAGAGACATTCAAGCAGGAGACACCGCGATGAAGATTGCAGTGATGGGCGGGGACGGATTCATCGGCTGGCCGACATCATTGCATCTTTCGGACGCGGGGCATGAGATCCATATCCTCGACAATCTTTCGCGGCGGTGGATCGACACCGAACTCGGGGTCCAGTCGCTGACCCCGATGGACTCGATCCAGGAACGCACGCGCATCTGGCACGCCGAAACTGGCCGGCGCATTCATTTCAACCTGATCGACCTCGCCAAGGACTACGAGCTCCTGAAGAAGTGGCTCGCCGAGAACCGTCCGGATGCCGTCATTCACTTTGCCGAGCAGCGTGCCGCCCCCTACTCGATGAAGAGCGACCGGCACAAGAACTACACCGTCAACAACAACGTTAACGCCACCCATAACCTCCTGAATGCGCTTGTCGAACTCCAGCTCGACGCACATCTCATCCACCTCGGCACGATGGGCGTCTATGGCTATTCGACGGTCGGGGCGGCGATCCCCGAGGGGTATCTGCCCGTTGGCATCGAGACGGCGAGCGGCGAGACCGTCAGCCAGGAAATCCTCTATCCGTCCAATCCCGGCTCGATCTATCACATGACCAAATGCCTGGATCAGTTGCTTTTCCATTTCTACGCCAAGAACGACCGCCTGCGCATAACCGACCTGCACCAGGGAATCGTTTGGGGAACGCATACCGAGCAGACACGCCGGCACCCTCAACTCGTCAATCGCTTCGACTATGACGGCGACTACGGCACCGTGCTGAACCGCTTCCTCATCCAGGCGGCGATCGGCTATCCCCTAACCGTCCATGGCACCGGTGGCCAAACCCGCGCCTTCATCCATATCCAGGACTCGGTACGCTGCATCGAGCTTGCCTTGAACAACCCGCCTGCCCGCGGAGCCCGTGTCGAAATCTTCAACCAGATGACCGAAACGCATCGCGTGCGCGATCTCGCCGAAATGATCGCAAAGATGAGCGGCGCCGAAATCGCCTGGCTACCGAACCCGCGCAAGGAAGCACCGGAAAACGAACTCATCGTCAAGAACGAGAAATTTCGCCATCTCGGCCTCGATCCGATCACCCTCCAGGCAGGCCTTCTGAGCGAGATCGTCGATGTCGCCAAGAAATTTGCCTATCGCGTTGACCGGTCGCGCGTGCCTGCCGTTTCCGCTTGGACGAAGGACATTGCCGCCACGATCAACCATGATCCGGAAGGCAAGAGGCTGAAGTCCGTTTCATGAGTGAGCCCCGGCACGCCTATGTCACTCTCATCACCAACGACGATTACGCCAAGGGTGCCAAGGCGCTTGCAACATCCTTGCGCCGAACCGCTACCCCAGCGGTCATCGTCGTCCTCCATACCGCGGGCGTTGACCAAGCCAGCCTTGCCCCACTCCTAAAGCTCGACTGCCGCCTGGTGCCGGTCGAGCATCTGCCGCTGTCAGCGGAGTTCAATGAGCGTCATGCTCGATCCAATCTGCACGCCGCGGCTCCCTTCACGAAAGGACGCAAGCCGGCGTTTCACTCGCCGCTCGACAATTTCTGCAAGCTGCGCCTCTGGCAGCTGACCGAATACACCAGTTGCGTCTTCATCGATGCCGATGCGATCGTGTTGCACAACATCGACAAGCTCTTCCGCTATCCCGAGTTTTCGGCCGCCCCGAACGTCTATGAATCCCTCGAGGACTTCCAGCGGCTGAACTCCGGCGTCTTCGTCGCGCAACCGTCTGAAGACACATTCCAACGCATGCTGGAGCGACTGGATCAGCCGGGAGTGTTCTGGAAGCGGACGGACCAGACCTTCCTGCAGGAATTTTTCCCGGATTGGCACGGCCTGCCGATCTATTTCAACATGCTCCAATATGTCTGGTTTACCATGCCCCAGCTTTGGGATTGGCACAGTATTTCCGTCCTGCACTACCAGTATGAGAAGCCGTGGGAGACGAATCATCCGAAGGTCGATAAACTGCGGCCGCTGATCGACCTTTGGCATGCATTCTATGCCGGCGATGACCTGCCGGATCTATCGACCATGGCGAACCCGGAAGAGGCAGCATGAAGGTATTGGTATCGGGGGGAACAGGTCTCGTCGGGCGCTATATCGTCGAAGAACTGCTCGCCGCCGGCTATACCGTGATCATCGGCGGCCGCCACGCTCCCCTGCCCCGCTTCTTTTCGAGACCGGTTGAGTTCGCCCCGCTCTCGCTCGATCCTGCGCACGATTATATCGAAGCCTTCGAGGACGCCTATTTCTTCGTGCACGCCGCCTTCCACCACCCGCCCGGCAAATACCGCGGCGGCGAGGGCGACGACCCGGAGACGTTCAAGCGCTTCAACCTCGACGGCAGCGTCCGGCTTTTCGAAGCAGCCAAACGCGCCGGCACGCGCCGCTGCGTTTTCATTTCCAGCCGCGCCGCCTACGGAGAGCATGCACCGGGAACCACGCTGAAAGAGGGCATGCCTGACAAGCCCGAGACCCTCTACGGCCAGGTCAAGCTTGATGCCGAGCGCAGTCTCGCACACCTCGCGTCGCCCGGCTTCGCGACGGCCAGCCTCCGATTGACCGGCGTCTATGGCGACCTCCGACCGAACAAATGGGACAGACTGATCGAAGATTACCTAGCCGGCCGCCACCTGCGATCACGCGCCGGAACCGAGGTCCACGGAAGAGATGTCGGCAAGGCCGTACGGCTGATGCTGGAAGCGGACGCCACGCGTATCTCCGGCGAGACCTTCAACGTCTCCGATATCACGCTGGATACCTGGGACATCCTGGAACACATTCGCTGGGAGCGCGATTGCGTGAACAGGCTCCCGCTTCCCGCCGACAAGGCGCAGCTTACGCCGATGGACACGGCGAAGATCCGTGCTCTCGGTTGGTCGCCTGGCGGCATGCCGCTGTTCAATCAAACGATCCATGCGCTCGCTACGCTTGCATAGGCGGCACAGGCCCACGCAAGCGTGAAGTTGCAGACTGCACCGGATAGTGCAATCCGGAGAATAGTATGCAAGTCGGTTCCGCATCAGCGCTCAACATCCTGCGCAACACCTATTCCGCCCACAATCTCAATATGTCGGCCGACAGCACCAGCGCGCGCCTGAAGATATTGCAGAATGCGGCAAAGGCACAGGAAAGCCTGCGCGAGAGCATGGCCACCTCGGCCGAAGCGGCGAAGGCCAGAGCGGCGCGCAAGCTTGAGGAAGCCAAGCAGCAACTCGAAATGCTGAAGAGCGGGGGCTACCCGCCGGAGCTCGTCGCCCGGCTTGCGGCCGAACTTGCCCACAAGATCAGCGCCGCTGCGGCGGAATTTGCCTCGGCTGTTGCGGCCAGTGCAACAAACATCGCTTCCACAGCCAATGCCTCTGCGGCAACGGCCGATACCGGAGCGGCGTCGGCAGATGCCGCAACCGATACATCAGCCACAGACGCGGCCACGGCATCGGACAGCTCCGACGCGAGCGCCGCCCAAGCGGACGAACCCGACGGCGCAACTGCGGCGCGCAACGCCTACCAGAGCGTCGTCGAAGACGGACAGCAGGCGTCCGCCGGCATCTCCACCGAAGACCGCAAGACAATGGAAGAGTTCAAGGCCATCCTGCAGGAGGTTCGGCAGCTCATGGACAAGGCGATGCGCGACTTGCGCGCAAGAACCGGCCAGCAGGCATCATGCGTGAACGCCTACTCGTTTGAGGCACAGGCCGACGCCTCAGCCATACCGACCAGCATCACGATTTGATCCGATTGGCTAAGGCGGGCGGTCAAAGGTCGCATTGTCCCGTTGAAATGATCGGCAGGACCGTTATCGTCTGCTGAAAAAAGCGCGATGGACCGTATGACCCCGAAAGAAATGAAAGCCGAAATGCGTGCCGGCCGGCTTGCACTGCGCGACGCCATCCCAGAGGCCACGCGCATCGAGATGAGCCTGGCCATGGCCGAGCATGCCGGCGAGGCCGTCGCCTTCGATCCGGGCACTGTCGTCTCCGGCTTCCTGCCGATCCGCTCGGAGGCCGACATCCGGCCGCTTCTGGCGCGGTTCCAGGCGCGCGGAGCACGGCTTTGCGTGCCCGCCATCCTCGACAAGCAGACAATCGTGTTTCGCGAACTCGTGCGCGGTGTCCCTTTGGTCAGCACAGGCTTCGGCACCTCGGGACCGCCGGCGGACGCCGCCGTGCTCGATCCCGAAATCATGCTGGTTCCCCTCTCCGCCTTCGACAATCGCGGCCACCGCATCGGTTACGGTGCCGGCTATTATGACCGCGCCATCGACCGTTTGCGGCAAAAAGGCCTGCATCCCAAGCTGATCGGCATTGCATTCGACTGCCAGGAAGTGGCACATGTGCCCGACGAGCCGCACGATGTCAGCCTGGACGCCCTTCTGACGGAAAGCGGGCTGCGCTTTTTTGCCTCTTGGATTGGATAGCAATGCGACTGCTTTTTCTGGGTGACATGGTGGGTAAGACCGGACGCACCGCCGTCTGGAACCGCCTCCCCGGCCTCATTTCTGACCTGAAGCTCGATTTCGTCGTCGTCAACGGCGAGAACGCCGCCGGCGGTTTTGGCATCACCGAGGATATCTTCCTCGAGACGATAAACGCCGGCGCCGATGTCGTCACGACGGGCAACCACGTCTGGGATCAGAAGGAAGCGGTCGCATTTGCCGGGCGTCACGACCAGTTCCTGCGACCGGCCAACTATCCGCAGGGCACGCCGGGCCGCGGCTCGGGGCTGTTCTACGCCCGCAACGGTGCACGCGTGCTGGTCGCAAATGTCATGGGTCGCGTCTTCATGCATCCCGAACTCGACGATCCCTTCAAGTCTGCAGAAGCGATCCTCGATGCCTGCCCGCTGAAGGAACAGGCCGATGCGATCATCTTCGACTTCCATGCCGAAGCGACAAGCGAGAAGCAGTGCTTCGGTCATTTCGTCGACGGCCGCGCCAGCTTCGTCGTCGGCACCCACACACATGTGCCGACCGCCGACCACCAGATCCTGAACGGTGGTACCGCCTACATGTCGGATGCCGGCATGTGCGGCGACTACGACTCCTCGCTCGGCATGGATAAGGAGGAGCCGCTGAACCGGTTCATCTCCAAGATGCCGAAGGGCCGCATGGAAGCAGCGACCGGCCCTGCCACCATCTGCGGTGTCGGCGTCGAGATCTCCGATGCGACCGGCCTGGCTGAAAAGATCGCTCCGCTGCGTCTCGGTCCCCGGCTTGCCGAGACTATTCCGGAGTTCTGGCGCTAGAGCCTTTCCCGCCATGACGCAAACGTGAGAAGCGACTCCGGATTTCAACTGGACCGCTGCTGCGCCTTGCCGCATCCTCCCGAGCCTGTCCGTGAGAGCGCTGGAGGAAGTGGCATGAAGCCGCGTTTTCTTGTTTTCGCAATCGCCTGCCTGATGGTCCTGGTTGCCGCGGAAGCCGCCGCCGCTCAGGAGGAACAGCGAAACGTCAGCCAGTGCCAGGCCATCGCCCAATCGATCCCGCAAGCGACCTTTGCCAGCTTCACGGGCTCGGCACCGATCATCGATGCCACCGCCACCGACCAATCGGTTGCGCTGACCTACATCGGGCACTCCACCTTCCTCATTGAAACGCCAGGTGGCGTAACGATCGCGACCGATTACAGCGGCTGGTACTCGCCGCCACAGGCGCCAATGGTCGTCACCATGAACCGCGCCCATTCCTCGCACTATACGCTGGTGACCGACCCGGCCATCAAATATGTACTGCATGGATGGAGCGACGTCCCGGGCGAAAAGGCCAAGATCAACCTCGTGGTCGGAGACACCTACATCCGCAACGTCACAACCGATATCAGGGGCGGCTTAGGCGCGCCGCAGCAAGATGGGAACTCGATCTTCATCTTCGAGGTTGCCGGTCTCTGCATCGGTCATCTCGGCCATCTGCATTACGAACTGACGGAGGCCCACTACACGGACATCGGCCGGCTGGATGTCGTGATGGTGCCGGTGGATGGTGGGCTGACGATGGGTTCCGACAGCATGAGCCGCGTCATCAAGCGCCTGCGCGCCTCGCTGATCCTGCCGATGCATCAGCCGCGCCCACTGCAAAGCTTCCTGTCGATGTTCGGACCCGATTTCGACATCAGCTACGCGCCGACGAACACGATCTCCGTCTCGCTGCGCACCTTGCCGAAAAAGCCGCTGATCTATGTCGCGAAGGGCATGCAGTAAAAGACCCGGACTGCGCCGGGCCTATTCTTCTCAGGCGAACTGCAAGTGCTGCCTGATGCCGACATCGGGCATCTTGTCATCGTCGAGGTTGGCCTTGGCGATCTCCCAGCCGAACTTCAGCTTATTGCCTGTCGAAACCCAGATCTCGGCGTCGTCGACATGCATGGCGAGCATCGTGAGCTTCGGATCCTTCTTGCCGTCGTCATACCAGGCGGCGACGAGCGAGTTCCAATACTCGTCTACCTTTGACGGGTCGGGCCGCACCTCGATCTTGCCGGCAAGGCAGGCATGGTAGTCGTGATCCTTGCCGACTACACAGAAATGCGCCCGAGTCCCCGGCTTGATCGCACGTACGATCGCCGCATCGGATTTCGTATAGAACCAGATCGTGTTGGTCTTCGGATCGGCGTTCGGCGCCATCGGCTGCATGTGCATGTCGGCCCCGTCCACGCCGAGCATGCCGGCATGAATGTCGTTCACCTGGTCCCAGAGCTGGCGTGCCGGGTGTTCCCGCGCCTCGTTGAAACTAGCCATAGCACTTCCTTCCATTTCGAGGGTCCGTGGGTGAAACGTCAACTTGCTGGGGTTTGTTCCGCCATTCCGGATACACGGGCGACCGGCGCGACAGAGCCGTTTTCCCTTGAATGCGGCCAATTTCGCTCTTATAAGGCGGCCCATTCCTACCAATACGACGTGAACAGGGGTGCCATGGCTGGCCATTCACAGTTTAAAAACATCATGCATCGCAAGGGCCGTCAGGATGCCGTGCGATCGAAAATGTTCTCCAAGCTCGCACGTGAAATCACGGTTGCGGCCAAGGCCGGTCTGCCCGACCCTTCGATGAACGCCCGCCTGCGTCTGGCGATCCAGAACGCCAAGGCGCAATCCATGCCAAAGGACAATATCGACCGCGCCATCAAGAAGGCCTCCGGTGCCGACGGCGAGAACTACGATGAAGTCCGTTATGAGGGTTACGGCCCGGGCGGCACGGCGATCATCGTCGAGGCGCTGACCGACAACCGCAACCGCACCGCCTCCAACGTCCGCTCGATCTTTACGAAGGCCGGCGGTGCACTTGGAGAAACCGGCTCGGTTTCCTTCTCTTTCGACCACGTCGGCGAGATCACCTACAAGCTGTCCGCTGGCGATGCCGACAAGATGATGGAAGCGGCGATCGAAGCCGGTGCCGACGACGTCGAGACCGACGAAGAAGGCCACTACATCACCTGCGCCTTTGAATCCCTCGGCGAAGTCGCCAAGGCCCTCGAAGGCTCGCTCGGTGAAGCCGAAACCGTCAAGGCGGTCTGGCGCGCCCAGAACAACGTGCCCGTCGACGAAGAACGTGCCCAGTCGCTGCTGAAGCTGATCGACAGCCTGGAAGACGATGACGATGTCCAGAACGTCTACTCGAATTTCGAAGTCGACGAAGAGGTTCTGGCCAAGCTTTCGGCCTGAGACCTGCAAGGAAGCATCATGTTATCGCGCCGGCCGGATTGTTCCCGCCGGCGCTTTCGTTTCAAGGACGCTCTTCCTCGGGCGCCAAGCCGGCCTGCGCTATAAAATTCTTGCGGAATGCGGCAAGATCTTCGGCGCTGGCATCGGTTATCGCCCAGAACACCAGCCCGCCGCTCGACCATCGACTAATATTGTATCCCTCGCGTTCCGCACTGCCCGGTGCCGTCGACGTACCCGGCCATATAAAGAGATTAATCACGTGTCCGCGGAGCCGATAGATCAGAGCCGCGACGACCCGTCCGCCAACGTAGTCGACCCTGCCCCCGATCAGGGGAAGCCCCTGGGCCGCGAGATCGACGACTGGCGGAGAGAAGTCGATCTTGCCGTTGAACCAGGGCTTGACGGTGTGTCGATCCGAGGTCTGCACATCAGCCAGGTGATCGGCAAGCAGCGAGCGGACATGGCTGGCGACGATCTGATCTTGGATATCTATCCCACGCGGCAGATTGACGAACAGGAAGAGACTTGCGGCCAGCGCAGCAAGCGACGGCACAAGGCTCCATTGCCGGATGAACGCGAAGATCCGCGGCCAGATGCCGTTTTCGGCCGCAGCCGCCTTCTCCGGATCCACGGTGGCGGCAGTCTCGAGGGACAGGCTACTTAGGACCCGAGAACGCACTTCTTCCGGCGCGCGCCATTTGACCCCGTTTCCACCGATGACCTTCCGCATGGCAGTCACCCTTGCCAGCGCGGCGCTGCAGGAGACGCAACCGGCAAGATGCGCCTCGAATTGCGCCGAATGGACCGAATCGAGCTCACCGTCGACGAAACCGTGCAGCATGTCGCTCCATTCGGGACAGGCTCTATGGCTTTCATCGCTCATGGCGCCACCCCGCTCTTTTCCAGGGCCAGCCAGGCTTTGCCGAACTCCTCCCGTGCCCGCGCGAGCCTGGACATGACGGTGCCGATCGGCGCGTCGATGATTTCGGCGATCTGCCGATAGGACAGGCTCTCGAGTTCCCGCAGCACCAGCACCTCCCGCATCGGGTCGGAAAGATCGCCGATGACCCGCCGTACGCGCTCGGACTCGCTCTTGCGGATCACGGACGCTTCCGGCGTGTCGTCGTCGGACGCGATCTGGCAAGTCGCGATATCCGCTTCACCGGTCGAGACGTCCTCGGCCATCGGCACTTCGAAATGCGCCTTCCGGCGGCCGTCGAGTAGCCAGGCGCGGTAGCAATTTCTGACGATCGAAAACATCCAGGCGCGCGGATCGCCGCCGCGATAGCCTTCGAAGCTCCGATAGGCGCGCAGGAAGGCTTCCTGGACGATATCTCCAGCAGCATCGCGATCGCGACTGAGGAAGCGGGCGAAATTGTAGGCGTCGTCCAGCTGCGGAAGGATGGCCTTCTGGAAGCGTTGCATCGTTTCGGCCGATGCGGCAGGCGTCCTCATCGTGGCCGCTTGCGGGTCGAGCAGCGGCCGCGTCATCGCCAACGACATGCCGATCATGGCGGAGAGGGCTTTCAGAAGGCGAGCCGCCATCCGCCCGGTACCGGCAATCGCCCGATCGGCACCTAATGGCGTGCGCTGGCATTCGAATGAAAGGAAATCCGCGATCTCAGCCTCTGTCATCGTCTTCCCCGGGTTCGGCCGACCGCATCGGATCGCCCTTATGCCTTCCGCAAGATAGATCGCCCTGACCGTCATTTTATTCCGTCCCGGCGCGATTTTTTTCGAGGAAAAGCGTTCACGGGAAGGGTTCTGGATGCCGTCGCGAAAAATCTCCCATCGGTTTCATCGGCTTAGGAAGATTGCCCGGCATGCCGGGAATAACTGCCGGCCGGCCTCGATCTTGTCTGGCAGCGGCGGCACCCATTGTCGTGTTGCCGCTGCATCATAGCACCCGACAAGAGGAGACTTGCGATGTTCACCATGACACGCCGTACCGTTCTCGGCACCGCCGCCGCGGGCGCCGCCTTCGGCCTTGCCTCGAAACTGGAATTCGTTTCACCGGTCTTTGCCGAAACGCCCGACGAGCCGAGCGTCGGCTTCTACAGATATAGGGTCGGATCGGTCGAGGTCACCGCCATCTATGACGGTATCTGGCGAAAGCCGCACGACCCAGGCTTCATCAAGAACGCCTCAATCGAAGACACCAAGGAGGCGCTTGCCAAGGCCGGCCTGCCGACCGGTTTCATGCCGATCCCCCTCACCGTCGTCGTCCTCAAGATGGGCGACCGGCTGATCATGATGGATGCCGGATCGGGCGTCGGCCAGTGGCAGGCGAATGCGACGCACCTACCCGCCAACATGGCGGCGGCGGGCATCGACTACAGGAAGATCAACACGGTCATGCTCTCACATTTCCATCCGGACCACGTCTGGGGCCTGATGGACAAGGGCACCAATGCGGCCGTCTTTCCCGATGCCGAACTGATCGTCAACGCAGCCGAGTATAGCTGGTGGACGGAGTCTGGCCGCGTCGAAAAGCTTGCGGAAAGCCGTAAGGCCGCCGGCCAGCGCATCGCCAATGTTTTCCCGAAATGGCAGAACTGGAAACTCGTCGAGGACGGCGCCGAGGTAGCGCCCGGCATCCGCATGATATCAGCGCCGGGACATACGCCCGGCCACTCCGTCTATCTCGTCGACGGCGGAAACGAACAGCTGATGGTGTCGGCCGACATCATGTACGTGCCGGCCTTGCTCGCCCCGCATCCGGAATGGCAGGGCGCCTACGACCAGGACGGGCCGATGGCGATCGAGACGCGCCGCAAGCTGATCGACCGCGTCATCGCAGACAAGATCGCGATCTGCGGCTCGCATTTTCCGTTCCCGGGCTCCGGCACCTTCGTCAAGGACGGCAACGTCTACGGCTTCACCCCCAAGATCCAGGCATGAGAAACTGAAGGAGAAACGATCATGAAGAGACATGTTCTGGCAGGCACGATCGCCTTGATCGCGGCAACCGCTGCCCTTCCCGCGATCCAAGCCGTTCCGGCCTTCGCCATCGACAATATCGAACCCACCAATGCGCCAGATTTGACGTCGGTGCGCGCCAAGATCGCTGCCGGGGATTATCAGGGGGCGCGGGACGAGCTTCGCGGCCTTGCCGAGGATACGCAGCAGGCAGACGTCTACAATCTGCTTGGCTTTACCCTGCGCAAGACCGGAGACTACCGGACCTCGCTGACCTATTACACCAAGGCGCTGGAGCTCGAGCCCGACCACAAGGCCGCCCGCGAATATCTGGGCGAACTCTACGTCGAGACCGGCGACATGGCCAAGGCGAACGACCAGCTCGCACGACTGACGACGCTTTGCCCAAACGGCTGCGAGGAGCGTGACGATCTTGCCAAGGCGATCGCTCAGAAGACGGTGCGGCAGACAGGCAACTGACATCCGGAACATCAGGCGAAGAGGGGCCTTGGGCCTGCGGGCCGGCCATGGAAGACATGACCGGCCTTTCGTTTTGGCCGTCCATTCACATCAGGTGATCGATCGGTCACACGTTCGTTACCCCCAGCCCGCCGTTAAGGTCTCGGTAACCCTCGCCGACTTGAATGCGCCGCGTTCGCTCCAGCCGGTCTGTTCCAAGACCAGCGTCTCTCACACTTTCGGCGGGGAAAATGCCCATGAAAAGAATAGCTCTCGTACTCTCCTTCACTCTTGCCGGTGCAATTGCCGCCCATGCGCAGCCGACAATGGTCAAGCAGTTCGAGGACTGGGGCGTCTATTCCTACAGCAAGGGCGGCGAGACGGTGTGCTATTTGCTGACAGTGCCGACAAGCAAGCAACCGGCAAGCGTCGATCATGGCAGCAATTACTTCGTGATCGGTCGGGCGCCGGGCGCCGGATATGAGCCGCAAGCGATCATGGGCTACGAACTGAAGCCCGGCTCCCGGGCCAAGATCGCAATCGGCGACAAGACGTTTACGATGTTCACCAGGGGCAAGTCCGCCTGGGTGCTTGAAGAATCGCGCGAGCATGACGTCATCAGCGCCATGCGCTCCGGTAGCGACATGACGGTCGAAGCGGTCTCCCAGCGCGGCACGGCGACCACCTATACTTATTCCCTAAACGGGGTGACCGCTGCCCTGAAGCGCATGGCATCCTGCAACTAGGCCATGGCACGCCGTCGATACCGTGCAGCACACCGGCTGGGCGTGCTGGCTGCCGGCTGCTTGCTCGGCATCGTGCTCCCCAGCCAAATGACATCCGCCGATGGCATCTCCGGCTGCATTCATCGCGCGCTGCTATCCAGCCACCGCACTGCGCTGATCGGCCCCTGGATGGCCTCGCCGGTGCCGATCCGCGCTACACCGCGCGCCTCAGCGAATGCCGTTGCAAAGCTCGCGGCGCGCGTCCGGGTCGCCGTCAACTCATGTGATGGTACATGGTGCAATGTCGAGGTGACCGGCCATGACGTCGGCGGGTTCGTTCGCCAGTCCGCCCTATCGGGCGTCTATCCGAACGAGAAGATCATGTAGCCCTTTGACGGCCGACTCAGGGACCGGCCCCGCCGAGGAAGGCAAGCCGGGTGAAGATCGTGTAGTGCGACTCCGACGCCATCATCGCCACGAAGACGAGGACGAGCAGCGGCGGCAGCAATATCGCGTAGACGAGCGCCAGCCGTTCCCAGGCCATGTGCATGAAAATGGCAACGATCAGTCCGGCCTTCAGCATCATGAAGACGATGATGAGCGTCCAGCGGGGATAACCCTGGATGCCGAGATAATCGACGAGATAGGAGAAGGTGCTAAGGACGAACAGCAATCCCCAGACGACGAGGTAGAGCCTGATCGGATGCTGTTGGCCGGAATGTGCTTGTGCCTGTGCCATGGATGCGACCTCACCACAGATAGAAGAAGGCAAAGATGAAGACCCAGACGAGGTCGACGAAGTGCCAGTACAGGCCCATGATCTCGACGTTCTCATAGCTGCCCCTGCGGCTTGTGAAGAAGCCGCGCTGGCCCGTATCGAAGTCCCCGCGCCATACCTTGCGCGCGGTAACCAGCAGGAAGATTACGCCGAAGGTCACGTGCGTCCCGTGAAAACCGGTGATCATGAAGAAGGATGATCCGAACTGTGCCGCGCCCCACGGGTTTTCCCAGGGGCGCACGCCTTCGGTGATGAGCTTCGTCCATTCGAAAGCCTGCATTCCGACAAAGGTCGCGCCGAGCGCGGCGGTCAGAAGCAGCAAAGCGGCCGTTTTCCCGCGCTCGCGGCGATAACCGAAATTGACAGCCATGGCCATCGTGCCACTGCTGCTGATCAGGATGAAGGTCATGATCGCGATGAGGATCAGCGGGACCTCCTGGCCGCCGATATTGAGCGCGAAGACCTCGCTCGGATTAGGCCACGGAACCGGCGTCGACATCCGCGCGGTCATATAGGCCAGGAGGAAGCAGCCGAAGATAAAAGTATCGCTGAGGAGAAAGATCCACATCATGGCCTTGCCCCAGGAGACGTTCTTGAACGCCCGCTGGTCCGAGGCAAAGTCGGCCGCCACGCCGCGCAGGCCGGCGGGCGGCCCCATGGCGACGTCGTCAGTTTGCATTCGGGTCAGTTCGGCCATCGTCCACCCCTTAAGAAACGAGTTGGCGGCAGAGATCGACGAAGTCGTTTGCCCAGCCGGTAAAAAGCGCGAAGAGAAGCAGCCACACGACGAGCATGAAGTGCCAGTAGGTGGCGCAGAGCTCGACACTGAGGCGCAGCCTGGCGGAAGCGGCGGTGCCGCCTGCGAGCAAGCGCAATCTGGTTCGCGCAAGCACTGCCAGCCCACCGAGGATATGCAGGCCATGCAATCCCGTCAGCATGTAGAAGAAACTGTTTGCCGGGTTATCGGCAAGGACATATCCGGCCGCGACCAGCTGCAGCCAGGCGACGACCTGCCCGGCAAGAAAGAGCACTGCGGTCGCCAGCGCTATATCAAGCGCAAGCCGAAGGCCGTCATCGGCGCCCCGGCGCGCTTCAACCACCGCCCATTGCAGAGCCGCGCAGCTGGCGATCAAGACAGCGCTATTCGCCCAAAGAAGCCGAGGAACGGGTATTGCCCACCAATCCGCACCGCTCATTCGCGAAAGATAAGCACTGGCCAACAGGGAAAAGAGCGCGCCGACCACCGCGAGGAAAATGCCGAGGCCGATCTTGGCGGTCGGGATCGGCGGCTTCGCCGGTCCGCCGATATCATCAAGCGTGCCGACCTCCATCCATGGCTTCGACATCATCCTCTGCCCGGACAGCCACCAGATGACGATTGCCGCTATTACCGCGAGAAAGACAAGAACCACACTCATGTGTGCGCCCTCGACACTCCGGCCATAGGCGGCTGGTTCTGGGGTATGAAGTCTTCGGGAGCGCCGGGTACACTGTAGTCGTAGGCCCAGCGATAGACGATCGGAAGCTCCTTGCCCCAGTTGCCATGGGCGGGCGGCGTCTGAGGAGTCTGCCACTCGAGGGTCGTCGCTCGCCACGGATTGCCACCGGCCTCGCGGCCGCGGAACAGACTCCAAATGACATTGAACAGGAACACCATCTGCGCCGCCCCGACGACAAGCGCCGCGACCGAAATGAACATGTTCAGGTCATGCACCGAAGGCGGAATGAAAACCGTGTCGCCAAGCTCGAAATAGCGCCTCGGCACGCCCACCAGGCCTACATAATGCATGGGGAAGAAGATCGCATAGGCGCCGATGAAGGTAACCCAGAAATGGATCCGACCGAGAACCTCGTCGAGCATCCGCCCGGTAATCTTCGGATACCAGTGATAGATTGCGCCGAAGACCACCATGATGGGCGCGACGCCCATCACCATGTGGAAATGCGCTACCACGAACATCGTATCGGACAGTGGCACGTCCACCACGACGTTGCCGAGGAACAGTCCGGTCAGCCCGCCATTGACGAAGGTCACGATGAAACCGATGGCAAACAGCATCGGCAGCGTCAGGTGGATATCACCCCGCCACAGCGTCAGCACCCAATTGTAGACCTTGATCGCGGTCGGCACGGCGATGATCAACGTTGTCGTGGCGAAGAAGAACCCGAAATTCGGGTTCATGCCGCTGACATACATGTGATGCGCCCATACGATGAAGCTCAGCGCCCCGATAATCACGATCGCCCAGACCATCATGCGGTAGCCGAAGATGTTCTTGCGCGCATGCGTGCTGATAAGATCGGAGACGATGCCGAATGCCGGAAGCGCGACGATGTAGACTTCCGGATGCCCAAAGAACCAGAAGAGGTGCTGGAACAGGATCGGGCTACCGCCATCGGATTTCAGCTGCTCTCCCATTTCGACAATCGCAGGCATGAAGAAGCTGGTGCCGAGCAGCCGGTCAAACAGCATCATGACGGCGGCGACGAAGAGCGCCGGGAAAGCCAGCAACGCCATGACGGTTGCTGTGAAAATGCCCCATACTGTCAATGGCATCCGCATCAGCGTCATGCCGCGCGCTCGCCCTTGCAGCACGGTGACGACATAGTTCAAGCCACCCATCGTGAAGCCGATGATGAAGATGATGAGGGACGAGAGCATCAGGATGATACCCCAGTCGCGCCCGCCTGGCGTACCTGACGTCAGTGCCTGCGGCGGGTAAAGCGTCCAGCCGGCCCCCGTCGGTCCGCCAGGGGCGAAGAAGCCCGCAACAAGCACGATCACGGCCAGCAGATAAAGCCAGTAGCTCAGCATGTTCGCATAGGGGAACACCATATCGCGGGCGCCGACCATCAACGGAATCAGGTAATTGCCGAAACCGCCGAGGAAAAGCGCGGTCAGGAGATAGATCACCATGATCATCCCGTGCATGGTGATGAACTGGTAATAATGATCCGCATCGATGAAGGAAAAATAGCCGGGAAAACCGAGCTGTAGGCGGATCAGCCACGACAGCACCAGCGCCACCAGACCGATCGAAAAGGCCGTCACCGAATACTGAATGGCAATGACCTTGGCATCCTGACTGAAGACGTATTTCGTCCACCAGCTCCTCGGATGATAGAGCTCAACATCCGCCACCTCGGCGGGTGGGATAACATCGCCGGCATTGGTTGGAATATCAACCATCGCATGCCTTCCTTCCTCCTCCCGTTACGGCCGCTCCCCCGGCCGCAACGCCGGCCTACTTGGCCGGTTCAACCGCTGCCATCAGCTGCGAAAACGTCTGCTGCTGCGCGAGCCACGCCTTGTAGGCGTCCGGCTCGTCGACGACGACAGTCCCTCGCATCTGCGGATGTCCGACGCCACAAAGCTCCGCGCACAGCACTTCGAAGGTGCCCGTCCGCGTCGGCGTGAACCAAAAATAGGTGACCGAACCGGGGATCATGTCCATCTTCGCCCGGAACTCGGGAACGTAGAAATCATGCAGCACATCGATCGAGCGCAGGTGTACGCGGACCGACTTGCCGATCGGCAAGTGCAGTTCGGCGCCTGAGATGATGATGTCGTCGAGGCCAGCCGGATCGTTCGTGATCACGCCGAGCGGATTGTCGGCGGTCACCGCTCGATTGTCTGCCCTGCCGAGCTTGCCATCGGCGCCCGGCAACCGGAAATTCCACAGCCACTGCTGCCCTACGACTTCGATTTCGCCAGCATCCGGCGGCACCGTCACGAACTGGTTCCAGACGACGAGACCAGGCGCCAGCATCGCTGCCACACCAAGGGCCGTGCTGCCGGCAAGCCACCATTCCAGACGCTTGTTCTCGGGCTCGTAGGCGGCCCGATTGCCCGGCCGATGGCGGAAACGAAAGATGCAGTAGGCCATGAAGGAGATCACCGCGACGAAGACGATGCCGGTGATCCAGAATGTAATGATGATGGTATTGTCGATGTAGTTCCAGTTCGAAGCGATCGGAGTCCACCACCACGGGCTGAGCAGGTGGAAAACCACCGACCCGATGACGATCAGACCGAGAACCAGCACGACAACCATGCGTTCCTCCCAATGCCCGGCCGGCTGTGGAAATTACCCGCAATCCGCTGGCACTTGCGTTAGGACTATCTCATAAACAAAACATCACGGCAATGGCGCGAAATGACGCCAACGAGCCGTCTGCCTCTACATCAATAAGCTGATTTCATTTCGAGAATTGCTTGAGATAAGCTAGCAGATTGGTGATATCGCCGTCGTCCTTCAGCCCGACGAACACCATCTTCGTACCCTTAACCTTCAACTTTGGGTCGTGAAGATAATCGCGCAGAGTCGCTTCGTCCCAGACCAACCCGGCTGTGCCCGCCGCCTTCATCGCCGCTGAATAGGCAAAATCCGGATGCGTCCCGGCTGTTCGGCCGAACAGGTGGTTCAGCGACGGCCCGACCTTGTTCTTGTCGGTGTCGGCAATATGACAGACCGCGCACTTCTTAAAGACCGTTTCCCCGGCCGCCACGTCGCCCTCTTGGGCGATTGCAGCCGAGGCGGAAAGACAGATCAGTGAAATCAAAGCAGCAAGACCGTGGTAACGCATAGCAATCCTCATCCTCCAAAGGTTGCTCGAAACCGGCCGCGCGCGCGATTTGCGGCGTGCGCCGTCCATCACACTTGCGTCGCCACAACGCTGTGCAAACGACATGTGTGATCAAGCAAAGCTATGGTCCGGCTGCGTTAAGTCAATTCGCACAAATGGCTGTAGGCCACGAAGCGCCCGCGATGCGCGGCATTAGGCCGCAGCGCGAAGGAAGTTTCCAAGCCCGGCGAAAAGCTCGACCGATTTCAATCTCGCCTCGATATCGTGGATCGGCATGGAGATGATCACTTCATCCGCCTGCGTCTCGGCAAGGAATTCGGTGAGCTTTGCCTCCGCGGTCTTCGGCGACCCGACGACGGCATAGCGCAGCGTGTGCTCGACCGTCAGCTTCTCCATCGGGGACCAGAAGCTCCCCATATCGGCGACCGGCCGCGGAAACTGGCCACGCACATTGCGGCGCAGATTGACGAACTGCTGCTGGGCCGAGGTGAAATGGTATTGCGCCTCCTCATCCGTTGCGGCAACGGACCCCATGACACCAACCATGACATAGGGCTTGTCGAGCATGGCGGAAGGTGTGAAGCGGCTGCGATAGATGTCAATGGCATCAAGCAGCGAGTCCGGCGCAAAATGCGAGGCGAAGGCATAAGGCAGCCCCAACATCGCGGCGAGCTGCGCGCTGTAGAGGCTGGAACCCAGGAGCCAGATCGGAACGTTGGAATTCATGCCGGGAACCGCAAGGATCGCCTGGTTCTCGATCGGCGTGCCCAGCAACTGCTGCAATTCGACCACGTCGTTCGGAAAGCTCTGGGCCCCCGCATCGAGATTGCGCCGCAGGGCCTGGGCGGTCCGCATGTCGGTGCCGGGCGCACGCCCCAGGCCGAGATCGACGCGGCCCGGAAACAGCGCTTCCAGCGTTCCGAATTGCTCTGCAATGACAAGCGGCGAGTGGTTCGGCAGCATGATGCCGCCCGAGCCGATGCGGATCCGCTTGGTTGCCGCGCCGACGTGGCCGATCACGACCGCCGTCGCCGCGCTGGCAATACCCGGCATGCCGTGATGTTCCGCAAGCCAGAAGCGGTTGTACCCGAACCCTTCGGCCTTCTGCGCCATGCGCGCCGAACTCTCGAGCGACTGGCGGATCGTCCCGCCTTCTGGAACAGGAGAGAGATCGAGAATGGAGAAGGGAATCATGACGAAGCCTGTCGGTAATTGGAAGGACAGGTCTATGTAGGTGGCCGCTCGGCCCATTCCAAACGAGCGGGAAAGAAAAAGGGCCGGTCTCCCGGTGCCGGTCTCCCGGCCCTCGTTCATCTGCCGATCACGGTTCAAGCCCGACGTCGCAGCAGGTGTACCTCGGCGCCCTGGTGATGTTCCGCCTGCGCCAGCGTGAAATTCGCCAGCTGCCGGTCCATTTCGACCGCTTCGGTCGCGAGCCGATGGATCGCAGCCGTCGTTTCCTCGACCATGGCGGCATTCTGCTGCGTCATCGCATCAAGCTCTGAGACCGTGGAGTTGATTTGACGCAGGGTGTCGGCTTCCTCGCGCGTCGTTTCCATGATCTCGCTGATCTGGCCGTTGATTGCCTCCACATGGCTGCCGATCCCCGTCAGCGCGTCGCCGGCACGCTCGACGAGCGACACGCCCATCTCCACTTCATGCGTGGACTTCTGCAAGAGGCTCGATATTTCCTTTGCGGCACTCGATGAACGCTGTGCCAGTTCGCGCACTTCCATGGCGACCACGGCGAAGCCCTTACCGGACTCGCCTGCCCGTGCAGCCTCGACGCCGGCATTGAGCGCCAGCAGGTTGGTCTGGAAGGCGATCGCATCGATCACGGCGATGATCGAATTGATCTGGCGCGACGACGCCTGGATCGCCTCCATCGCGGCAATTGTCTCGCGCATGATCTGGCTGGAGCCGGTCGTCTCCCGCTTGGCGTCGCGGGCGATGCGTTCGGCCTGCTCCGCACGCTCGATCTGAACGCGGACCGACTGGGTGATCGCATCGATCGCATTCGCGGTCTCGGTGATAGAGGCGGCCTGCCGCTCGGTCCGACCGGCAAGCTCATCGGCACCGGTGCGCATTTCCTCGGAACCCGAACGCACGGCCATGGAGTTGCCGCCGATCGCCGTCATCGTTTCGCTGAGGGTAGCCAGCGCCTCGTTGAAGTTGACCCGGAGGCCTTCGAGTTCGTTCGGGAAGCGGGTCTCGATCTGATGGGCAAGATCGCCGTTGGCAAGGTGATGCAGGCCCTCGTCGATCGCCTGGACGACTTCCTGCAGGGTCCGTGCTTCCGCCTCGCGCTCAGCCATGTGCTGCTGGCGATCCCGCTCCGCGCGAGCCCGCGTTTCGTTGCTGGCAGCTTCCAGGTCGCGGCTCTCGACAAGCGACTGCTTGAACCGCGCCAATGCCTTGGCCATCGTGCCGATTTCGTCGCCGCGGTTCTGGCTGCCGATCTCGACTTCGAGGTTGCCGTCGGCGACGTCACGCGTGACGTCCGCGAGCCGGGCAAGCGGCGAGAACAGCAGCTTGGTGATGGCCCAGGTTGCCACGGCCATGATGATCAGAACACCAAACGCAATCATCGTCAGGAGCGTGGCGATCTCCAGCGAGCCAGCATTGAGTTCGCTGATGCGGACGCTTTCCACGACGAGGAAGCGGGAGCCCTGATAATCGATGCCGCGAACATAGGCTCGTGCCGAGCCATCGGCGCGATCGAAGTCGTCGACCGTCATGCCCTTGGCCGACAGCGCGTCCTTCGCGAAGGTGAAAGGCGTGGTATCGAGCGTTGCCAGCTGGCCGGACGAGCTTACGCCGATCGCCGATCCGTCATCCGAGATGATAGCGGCTTGCGCCGTGCTACCGGACACGATGCCCTTGGCGAGAATGCTGGTGATGATGTTGTCGCGGACCTTGAAGAGCATCACGCCCTTCGCCGCGCCGAGCTTGACGATCGGCACGGCATAGAAGATTGCCGACTTACCGTTCGCCGCGTCGACGCGAAGACCGGAAAAGCCGGTGGGGGCGGAATCGTCAGTCGCCTTTGCGGAGTTGGCGATCGCCTTGGCGAAGGCAAGGCCGGCGCCGGTCGCCTTCCATGCATCGGTCTTCAGGTTCTCCGCGAAATCGTCGTTCTTCTTGTAGGAGTAGAGGACGTTGCCATCGAGATCGGCGATCAGCAGGTCGCTGAAGGCGGTATTCTCCAGGTCGCGGGCCACTTCACCCTGCGTCGTTTCATGGTTGGAGTAGTAGAAGCCGCTTGGTGCCTGCGGCTTCACCAGTTTTTCGCGCTGGTCGGCCGGGTTCGGATTGTTGGTGATGAACACCTTCTTCAATTCGGCGCGCGCATCACCCGACGTCTTCTCGATTGTCTTCCAACCGCTCTTCAGGCTTGTAATCGACATCTGCAACGCTTCGATGCGCGCAATCGAGTTCGCCTGGTTTTCCAACTGCTCAAGCTGATCCTGCAGCATGTCGCCGCGGAAGATCAGGACGCTCTCCTTGGCCTTGAGTGCCTGCTCACCGGAAATGCGGCTGCTGGCGAAGTAAGCAAGTACGTTGATGACCGCAATCGACAGTGCGGTCAGCAGTATAAATGTCGCGATGACCTTGAAGGACAGGGATTTAAATCTCTGAACCATGAACGATGAACCCTTCCGGAACGGCTCATACCGGCAGAGCGTGGAACATCCTGCCGGCTGACCTGAAAACAGAAAACGGGAACCTTGCCTTCCTGAGAAGGGAGTTCCTCTGACATTTTGTGGATCAAAAGTCGGCTATGGAGCTTAAATTGCCGTAAACAGCGCGTGGCAAAAACAAGGAATGTTTTTGTTTTGTTCACATATCGATGGCAGTTATTTGGCGAGTGCAATAGGGTGAAGCATGCAAAATACGATTCGCATCATCGGCGTTGATCCGGGCCTGCGCCGCACGGGCTGGGGAATTATCGACACGCTCGGCAATTCCTTGCGCTTCGTCGCGTCCGGTACGGTCACCTCGGACGGCGACCTGGACCTGGCCTCGCGCCTTTGCCAGCTGCACGATGGCCTGGCGGAAGTCGTGCACAGCTATCAGCCTGATGAGGCTGCCGTCGAACAAACCTTCGTCAACAAGGACGCCGTTGCAACGCTGAAACTCGGGCAGGCACGCGGCATTGCCATGCTGGTCCCTGCCCGCGCCGGTTTGCCCGTCGCCGAATATGCGCCAAACGCTGTCAAGAAGGCGGTCATCGGTGTCGGCCACGGCGAGAAGCAGCAGATCCACATAATGCTGAAAATCCTGATGCCCAAGGTCGAATTCAAGGGCAACGACGCGGCTGATGCGCTGGCCATCGCCATCTGCCACGCTCATAACCGCGGCAGCAGCCGCATGCGGCAGGCGGCGCTTGCCGGCTAATCTTCACTGAAAACCCACCGAACGGACCATTTGCATGATCGGCAAGCTCAAAGGCACCATCGAAGAAATCGGCGATGACTACGTCCTCGTCGATGTCCACGGCGTCTGCTACGTCGCCTTCTGCTCGGCGCGCACGCTCTCCCGCCTCGGCTCGGTGGGCGAGGCCTGTGTGCTTTTCATCGAGACCTATGTTCGCGAAGACCAGCTGAAGCTCTTCGGCTTCATGACCGCGCTCGAGAGAGAGTGGTTCATTCTCCTGCAGAGCGTACAGGGCGTTGGTGCAAAGGTGGCTCTCGCCGTCCTTTCGACCCTGCCTCCAAGCGAACTGGCGAACGCCATCGCGCTGCAGGATCGCACGGCAGTCGCCCGCGCTCAGGGCGTTGGTCCCAAGGTTGCCGTGCGCATCGTCACCGAACTGAAGAACAAGGCGCCGGCCTTCGCCGGAGAAGCGTCGGCCACCATCGGCCTCAAGCAGGAGCTCGGTGAAGGTGTTGCCGCTGCCCCTGTCGCCGACGCGGTATCCGCGCTGACGAACCTCGGCTATTCCCGCGACCAGGCTGCCAATGCCGTTGCCGCCGCAATGAAGACCGCCGGTGAAGGCGCCGACAGCGCCAAGCTCATCCGCCTTGGGTTGAAGGAACTGGCTCGCTGATCCAATTGCCCGAGCGGGTGCCAAAAGCGTTCGGCTTGGTGTATTGGTCACGAGCGTTTGAAGATTGGGAAATGCCAGCATGAGTGAAGCCGCGCGCCTGATATCGGCCGAGAAACGAGGCGAAGACCTGGATGTGACGCTGCGGCCGCAGTCGCTGGACGAGTTCACCGGCCAGGCGGAAGCGCGCGCAAACCTGAAGGTGTTCATCGAGGCGGCGAAGAACCGTGGTGAGGCGCTGGATCACGTCCTTTTCGTTGGCCCGCCCGGCCTCGGTAAGACGACGCTCGCGCAGATCATGGCGAAGGAACTCGGCGTCAATTTCCGCTCGACGTCCGGTCCGGTTATTGCCAAGGCGGGCGATCTCGCCGCTCTACTGACCAATCTCGAAGAGCGCGACGTTCTCTTCATCGACGAAATTCACCGGCTCAACCCGGCCGTCGAGGAAATCCTCTACCCCGCGATGGAGGATTTCCAGCTCGACCTCATCATCGGCGAAGGACCAGCCGCGCGCTCTGTCAAGATCGACCTGTCGAAATTCACCCTCGTTGCAGCAACGACCCGCCTTGGCCTTTTGACCACGCCGCTTCGCGACCGTTTCGGCATTCCCGTCCGCCTGAGCTTCTATACCGTCGAGGAATTGGAGCTGATCGTTCGACGCGGCGCACGCCTGATGAACCTGCCCATGACCGACGAGGGTGCACGGGAAATCGCCCGGCGCGCTCGTGGAACGCCGCGTATTGCCGGTCGCCTGCTGCGGCGCGTGCGCGATTTCGCGGAAGTGGCGAAGGCTGAAGCCGTCACCCGCGAGATTGCCGATGAGGCGCTGACCCGGCTGCTCGTCGACAACATGGGCCTCGACCAGCTCGACAAGCGCTACCTCAACATGATCGCGGTCAATTTCGGCGGCGGCCCCGTCGGCATCGAAACCATCGCCGCAGGGCTTTCCGAACCACGCGACGCGATCGAGGACATCATCGAGCCCTACATGATTCAGCAGGGTTTCATTCAGCGCACCCCACGCGGCCGCGTCCTGACCGCGACGGCCTGGAAGCACCTCGGCATGCAGCCCCCAAAGGATCTGGAAGCGGCACAGTTTCGCTTGTTCCAGGAAGACGACTGACGCTTGCGGGTTGCCCGTCAAGAAACGGAGTTACCGATGCCGACTTTCGACCCATGCAGGACCACACGGAAGCTTGCGTACAACAATGCGCTTGCGAACTATCGCCTGCATGAAGCCTGCAGCAGGTTGAAGCCGGGAGAATTCGAGGCGGCACGCGCAAGCTTCTTCCCGTCGATCAAGGCAACGCTCAACCATATTCTGACCGTCGACTGGTTCTACGTCGATGCGCTCGAAGGCGGCACGCTTGGCCCTGCCGCCTGGGACGTCGAGGAGCCATTCGACGATATCGCGGCGCTTGCTGCCGAACAGGCGAAAGTCGATCGCAGGCTGGTCGCGCTTTGCGAGGCGGCAACGCCGGAAAAGCTGGCGTCGACGACCGAGATCCATCGTGCGGGGCGCATTCAGCGCGAGCGGATGGAAGACGTTTTGAACCACCTGTTCCAACACCAGACGCATCATCGCGGCCAGATTCATGCGATGTTGGCAGGAACGAGCGTACATCCACCGCAGCTCGATGAATTCATCGTTGCCGATGATGGTCGCTTCCGGAGCGGCGATATCGCCGCTCTCGGCTGGAGTGAAGAGCAGTTGATGCGCTAGCCTGGGGCGGCGCGACGCAGCCTAGTCCTGAAGCCGCGCCTTCAGCCCGTCGATGATCGTCTTGCTCAAGAGCTCATAGTTCTCATCGAAGTGGTGATCGCCGGCAAGGGCAATCACATCGGCACCGCTGTCCTTGAGATCAGGGCAGGCCACCTCGTCGTCATCTTCCTTTCCGTAGATGCACTGGACGATCTTGGGATCGACCTTCTTCAGGTCATCAACCGGATCGCCGCCCGCACCTTCCGTCTTCTGGCCGAGCCAGCCCATGACGGAGATCTGGTAATCGACTTCATGCGACAGGGACAGGAGCGACATCTGCGCGACGGTTGCCTTGGCGGCCGGCTTCAGGCGCGTAAACGCGGCAGGCACGACATCGGCGCCGAAGGAATAGCCGATCAGCAGAACGTGCTTCACCTTCCACTGCTTGCGATAAAGCTCGATAATCTTGCCGAGATCGTCCGCCGTCTGCTGCGGCTGGCGCTCCGACCAGAAGTAATGCAGCGAGTCGATGCCGACGACCGGCACACCCTGCTTCTGCAGCGCCGCACCAACCTCCTTGTCGATATCGCGCCACCCGCCATCACCGGAGTAGATGACCGCCATTGTGTCGAAAGCTGGCTTGGCATCGAGAATGGTGAGCGGGAGGCCGAGCGGATTGTCGGCACTGCCGGAGGCGTCGATCAGGTCCGAGAGCGTGTCGGCAAGCGTCGTCTGGGCATCGTCCCCGGAATCGCGGATATCGATGTCCGAGTGCTGCTTCTTGAGTTCTTCGACATGCGCACGGCCCTCCTTTTGTGCTGCCGCCGTAAACGAGGCGATGATCGGGTCCGGCAGCGATGTTTCGCTGAGCCCATAGATCATGCGGTCGCCGACCGTCTGCTTCTTCGCCGGCGTGCACAGTTCCTTGGTAAGCGGAATCCCGGCAACTGGATCGATCGCCAGCGTCTGGCCGATCGTCGCATCCGGGGTCTGCGCCGCGATCGCCAGCGCCAGCGCACCGCCCTCGCCGACGCCGGCAACGATCGGCAGATGGTATGCACTGTTGCCCGCCGCGCGCTGTACCTGCTGGCTCAGCGATTCAAGATCGGACACCATGTAGATGCAGCCGTCATTCTGGCTGACGTCGTAGTTTCTGAGCGCCTCCATATAGGCCACGAAGTCGATGCCAATGACGACGGCTCCCTGCTCGACGAGACGGTTTGCCTCTGCCTTCTCATTATCGCCCCAGCCGGCGCCATCCGAGATCAGCACAACGGCGCCTTTCACGTCGCCTTCGGGCAGGAAAATATGCGGCGAAGGAATGAGCCCGGTCTCGAAGCTCTGTGTCGTCTCGGTCGCCGCCATTGCCGCCGGAACGGACAGCGACAGGGCGCAGACGGCTGCAAGAAGGTGTCTTTTCATCATTTCCTCACTACCCCTCTCAATCCGCCGCCGATCAGGAATGTTGCGTCCATCAGAGCGATCATCGGATTGCCTCCACCCGAAACCGCAAGATACCGCGGATGCCAGTGCGGATGGAACTTTGATTTGAAGGCCCTGAGGCCCTTGAAGTTATAAAACCGCTCGCCGTGTTCGAAGACGGTGCTGCCGACGCGGTCCCAGACCGGCGCCATCTCGCGCTTCGACATGCCCGAAAGCGGCGCCATGCCGAGATTGAAATGCGCAAACCCCTGGTCGCGCAGATATTCCATGATCTGGACAAAGAGGAAGTCCATCGACCCTTTCGGCGCATCCGGGGAGAACCGCATCAGGTCGATGGTCCCCTCGTCCTTCGCGGCGGTGATCAGGATGTTGGCGAAGGCCACGATCCTGCCTTCCCGCTTCAGGATGCCGACGGGTTGGGCAACGATATAGTCTGGATCGAACGCACCGAGCGAGAAACCCTTCTCCTTGGCATTGTGATCCTCGAGCCACGCATTCGAAACCGAGCCAAGCTCATCCATTGCGGCGGGAACGTCTTCCGGCGCGATAACCTCGAATTCAAGGCCGTCGCGTTGCGCGCGGCTCGCGGTTTGCCGCAGGTTTGCCCACTTGCCGCCCTTCATCTCGAAGGTTTTCAAATCGGCAACGGCAAGCTCGCCGAGCTTGAAGGCACGCAGCCCTGCATCGGCACAATGCGAAAGAAGCGCCGGAGAGATCTGGTAAAAGACTGCGCGGCAGCCGGCGGCGCGTGCGGACTCCACGAAACGCCAGACCAGCTCTGGAATGGCGCTGCGCTCCCCGATCGGATCGAAAAGAGCGATCCAGGAGCGCCCCTGCCTTCCATACATGATGAAAGCGTCGCCTTTCTCCGAGAACATGATGCTCTTGTCGCCCATGCGCACCAGATTGGCGTCGGCAAAGCGCTGCTTCTCGACGATACCGACCGCCCGCTGCAACGCGTCGGTGGAAGCAGGTTCCGGCTTGACCGTCGCCGGACGGAGCAGACTGAAGATCGCAATCGCCGAGGAAATGATCGTAAGGCCGAGCACGGCGCGCAGACCGCGCGGGGCCTCGCCGGCAAATTCGAACTGCCACCAGAGCTCGTTGCTGTATTCGACGTCACGATAGACGAAGAGCAGGATCACGATCGCACCGACGCAGATCACGGCGATCGCCGTCAGCCATGAGGCCGTCAGCGTCTGGTTGAGAAGGGACGCATGTCTGCGAAACAGCCGGCGGCTGACGAACAGGCCGAAGATCAGGAAACCGAGGAAACAGGCCTCGACCAGTGCAATCGCCTTCAGCAGCGACAAGGTCAACGCCGCCGCGGCCGACAGGATCGACACCCACCAGGCACCGTCGAGCTTCTGGCCGAGACCGCGTGCCGCAACGACCAGTGTCAGCCCGAGCAGGCTGGAGAGGAAATGCGCCCCCTCGACGAGCGGCAACGGCAGGTAGTTCGCAAGAAACTCGAGATTCTGGTCCGGCGTCGGCGTCACGCTCGAAAAGATCAACATGACGCCGAGGAGGAGCGATAGGGTCGAAAGCAACTGCGGCATCAGCCGGATGCCGATCCGTCGGATGCCTGACGCAACCGGGTGATCGGCAAACCGGCGAAGCTCGGTTGCCGAGACGGCCAGCACAGCGATCAGCAACGGCAGAACGTGATAGATCAGGCGGTAGAGAACCAACGAACCAAGCACTGCGTCGATGTTCACTGCGCTGCCAAGCGAAGCGATGATAACGGTCTCGAACACACCGAGGCCGGCCGGTACATGGCTCAACACTCCAAGCCCAACCGCAATGGCATAGACAGCCAGGAATACCGGCCAGCTGATCGCGGCCTGTGGCAGCAAGACATAAAGGACGGTCGCCGAGGCGGCGATGTCGAAGGCGGTCACCAGGAACTGCCGCGACCATGTGCGCGAGTCCGGCAATCGGACCGAGACGGGACCGAGGTGGACTGCGCGCCCCTCGCGTCCCAGGAACATGATGACGCCGAGGCCGGCAATGACCACACCGGCCATCAGCCGCAGGGTCAGGCTGCCGACATTGATCAGAGGCGCGATTTCATCGGCGATGATCAGGAGCGAGATAGCGGCAACGCCCGCAAGCCCGAGGCCGAACGACAGCGTCACGAATGCGATGACCCGGCCAATCTCCTCAGGCGTCAGGCCGAGGCGCGAATAGGCGCGATAGCGGATTGCACCGCCGCTCAGCGCCCCGAAGCCCGCCGTATTGCCGACCGCATAGGCGCTGAAGGCGGTCAGCGCCACCTGCGGAAATGGCAGCTTGCGGCCAACATATTCAATGGCATTGACGTCATAGAAAACGAGGGCAAGAAAGCTCATGCCGGTGAACAGGAGGGCCAGAAAAATCGAGCTGACCTTGGTGTCGGCCAGCGCCTGAACGACGTCGTCATATCGCACTTCGTTCGTCAGTTGCACGATTGCGAAGCCGACGAGACAGAACAGCGCGAGCGTCGCCAGTGCTGTCAGGTGCGCACGGTAGCGCCTGAAGAATCCACGTACCGAAGATTCGTCGGCGTCTTCGATTTCTTCTAACTTGCCGTGTCCCGACATCTCGTACCGCCGCAATATTCCAGTTTGGTGGGAATCATGTCCGAAACACGTAACATGCGCGGCACGCAAGCTCTATGAGTGCGCAGCCTGCCCGACCCTGAACCGCCGATCTCGCCTGCTTCATCTCCAATTGGGGCAAATTTGGCGCAGGGCGCGCCGGCGCACATTGCAATTTCGTAACGTTGACAGGGTTGGAGCGGCAAAAAAGCACTGAACGAGGCTAGCCCGCTCCGATAAGCGAGTCCCGGATGCTACGCCGCGGGCTCATCTGAATTCGAGCGTTGCGAAAGATGGCGGGCGGCGGCTGCATGCGCCTCGGACTCGTGCCCTTCGCTCGAAACCTGCACCGTCGGCACAGCAAACTCGATGCCGTTTTCCTTGAAGGCGTTGCGGATCATGGCCAGGGCATTGCGTCGGATGACGAATTGCTCGCCGGGCTTGGTCATCATTGCCAGCCGGATGACAATCGCGAACTCGCCGAACTGTTCCACGCCCTTCATCTTCAGCGTCTCGATGATGTGCGGACTGTAGTCGGGATTATCCAGCAGTTGCTGTCCGATCTGCTTGATCACCTTCTTCGCCTTCACGAGGTCGGTGTCGTAGGTGACGTTCAGGGTAATCTTGTCGATCGTCCAGTCCCGGTTGAGGTTCCTGACCGCGCCGAGTTCGCCGAACGGCACCGTCGTCAGCGGCCCGCGGTGATGCCTCAGCCGCACCGAGCGCAGGCTGAAGGCTTCAACAACGCCCTTGTGGCTACCGCTCTCGATATACTCGCCGACACGGAAGGCATCGTCCCAAAGATAGAACATGCCGCTGATGACATCCTTCACGATGGTCTGTGCGCCGAAGCCCACGGCGACGCCGACCACGCCGGCACCGGCGATCAGCGGGCCAATTTCGACCCCGAGGCCCGACAGCACCATCAGCACAGCAATGACAGCAATGACCACGGCGAGGATATTGCGGAAGATCGGCAACAATGTCTGCAGGCGGGCGCGGCTGGCTTTTTCCTCATCCGTTATCCCGCCTTCGATCCTGGAGTCATCGAGCTTGCCGTTGATGTATGCGCGCGCCAGGTGCCACAACAGATCGGCAGCGAGCAGGATGACGATGCCGCCGATCGCGCCACGGGCAAGCCGATCGAGCATGGTCTCGCCGGCGGCCATGCGATCGGCCGCAAGCCCGATCATGCGGCCAAGCCAGAAAGCCGCGGCCGTGATGATAAGGGCTCGAACGCCACGGTCGAGAAGCACAGTCGCAATCCGGCGCCCGGCGAGAAAGCCCGCCTCGGCCTGGTGCAGGGAACGAACGGCCAGCGTTGCAACCGAGAGAGCACGCGGCAGGAGCACGGCATAGATCCCGAGCCAGAGCAGCAGGTTGAACCCTGAAACCCAGAGAAGCCAAAGGAAAGCGAAATAGAGCGTCAGCCCCCAGGAAACGGTGAAGCTGCGATGCTCTCCCTCCTCCACCGGACGGTGCCAGATCGCCTCCACTGCGATGGCGAAGAGCCCGATGCCGAGAATGTAGCCGACAAAGTAGCGCGCGCCCTCGGAAAAGCCGAGCGGCACCATCAGTTGGATCACCGCCCAGCCGAATGCGAAGTAGATCGCGAAGGTCGCGCAACGCCGGAACCAGAAAAGCCCCCTGGCGCGCGAAATCTGGCGCTCGCCATCCGCACGCGGCAAGGTAACGAGGGCGACCAGGAGCCGCCCGAGCGCGACGGTAAAGCGGGCGACGATGAGTGCGACTGCAATCGCGATGGCCATGGACCGCGTGATCGGAGGCCAGTTGAAAGCGAGCAAAGGCACCAGTGTCGCCATCGCAAAAACGATTGCGGGAACGACGCGATAAAGCAGATTTGCCGCAGCGTGGTGGGCAACGGTGACGACCTCGTCGTCGGTCCGTCGGATTCGCGGTTTCGGCACGATAAGACGGAACAGCAGCTCGACAATCGCTCCGGTGAGAAAAAGGGCAATGACCTCCGTCGTAATCAGCAGCCAGCCCGTCGGCGCGACCTCGCGTTCGACGACTTCAGACGCGGTCTCGACTTCGCCGGGAAACTCCATCGCCGCCCCGGAGACCATTTCGACATGGCGGCGCGCATGACCGACGAGTTCGGAGAGCGCCGACATTTCGCCGGCCTCCGTCAGGGTGGCTGTCGGCGCCGCCTTCATTTGCGTCGCCATCCACTCCTTCACCTGTGGCGTTTGCATCAGCTCGAGTATCTGCCGAACTTCCGCCGGCGGTTGAGCCGCACTAGTCGTGGGCGTGGAAGGCGGCGACGGCGGGTTGGCGGTCTGAGCCGCGGCGCTCGTGGCCACGGCGAGGGCGAATGCCATCGATATCAGTAGTTGCATCATGCCACGCGCGCCCCATTGCCAGACCCGTGATCCCTTGCCCTAAATGCAATCTCTCGACAATGTATCCCGTTGTATAGACAATATATCCCGCTGTATAAAAGGAAAGCCCGCACAGGCGGCGCTGCGCGGGCTTGGAAAACGAAAAGTTTCAGCCTAGCCCTTTGGCTTCTCGACGTGACCGCCGAAGCCCGCACGCATGGCCGACAGCACCTTGTTGGCGAACTCGTCGTTGTCGCGCGAGGAGAAGCGACCATGAAGCGCCGCACTCAGCACCGGCGTCGGGACGCTTTCATCGATCGCCGCCATGATCGTCCAGCGGCCCTCGCCGGAATCGGAAACACGGCCGGCATACTTGGTGAGGACCGGATCGACATGCAGCGCGTCGGCCGTCAGGTCGAGCAGCCAGGAGGTGATGACGCTCCCGCGACGCCACACTTCGGCAATATCAGGCAAGTTGAAATCGTAACGATAGTGTTCGGGATGCGCCAAAGGCGCAGTTTCGGCATCGACCGCATGCGTGGCCGCACCGACATTGGCATGTTTCAGAATATTCAGGCCTTCGGCATAGGCGGCCATCAGGCCATACTCGATGCCGTTGTGCACCATCTTGACGAAATGACCGGCGCCATGCGGACCGCAATGAAGATACCCTTGCTCGGCCGTGCTTTCCGGATGAGCAGTGCGCCCCTCTGAAGGAGCAATGACTCCCTGTCCCGGCGCCAGAGACGCGAAGATGGGCGACAGCGACTGGACGATTCCTTTCTCGCCCCCGATCATCAGGCAATAACCGCGTTCCAGGCCGAAAACGCCGCCGCTGGTACCGACGTCAACGTAGTGAATGCCCTTGGTGATGAGCTCGGCACCTCGCCGGATATCGTCGTGATAGTAGGAATTGCCGCCGTCGATGATGATGTCGTCGTCGTGCAGCAACGGCAGAAGCTGGGCGATGACCTTGTCCGTGATCGCCGCCGGCAGCATCAGCCAAACCGCGCGCGGGCGCGACAGCTTCGAAACAAACTCCTCGAGAGAGGCGCTGCCGACAGCGCCCTTGCCGACGAGATCAGCAACGCTTTCAGGCCTCGCGTCGTAGACGACGCATTCATGGCCATCGCGCATCAATCGCTGGACCATGTAGTTGCCCATGCGGCCCAAACCCACCATGCCAAGCTGCATCTCAAGTCTCCTGGAAATTAAATCGATAAGATGCGGAAACTAGCACTCGCAATACAGCAAGCAAGAGAAGTCTCTGTCACATTCGGAGCAACCGACAGGCATTGTCGTCGGCGGACCGCGGTCCGCCTATTCCATCGAGAATCTTCAATAGCGGATCACCGGAAAGCATTTCAGGATAGAAAGCGTCTACCACAACCGTATACAACCATAACGAGCATTATTGTAATGTTCGTTCAAAAGTTGTGATTCTGCGCTAACTGTGGCAATCTTTACTTTCAAAAGTGCTCCTGGGGAATTGTGGGGTCTGAGCGATGAAGTCTGCTGCCTTGCTGATCGGATTATGCCTCTATCCGGACAGCCTCATGGCGCAGTCATGTCCGCCGCAGGTCGTCTACCAGATGCAAATGCAGGGCGTCCCACCGCAGGGTCCGCGCGCGTGCGTCACGCAGTTTGGAATATGCCCGGGCTTCGGTCCGCCCTCCGCCTACTGCACCTGCAACGTCTATGGGCCCGGTCCAGGGAATACTTCAGTGAGGTGAGGGACATCGATCTGATCAAACTAAAGGAACTTATAGATCAACCGGAACACGCGACGATCACTGCCGAGAAATACGGCCCGTTTTTCTTCGCACTCGTCTTCATGTGTGTTATTCCGACCGGTCTCGTCTTCTTGTATCGATACCTGTTCTCCGCGACGAGCAACAGCGAGATCAAGAAGGTGCTCTACACCGATTTCGGATCTATTTTCATGTCGCAGTGGCGTGCGGAGTAATCTGCACCGTTCTCAGCACTGCTTGGTGGATCTATGCGAGTTATCGCTACAACGAACAGAGCCGCGAAGCCTTTGAGGGCCTGCGAAGCAACATTACCGCGCAGGAAACAGCTATAAACAATATGAAGAAAGAAGATGCGCTCCAAAGCTAAACCGCGATTGGCAGCATCGAGGATAATCCAGACCCCGATCTGCAATTCGACAACGTTTTGTTCGACCGCAAATCTACTTCACCAAATCGCCTTACGGAAGGAATAGCTGGATTTTTCTGATCATATCGAAAACGCCGCTAGTGGATCAGCAGATCAATAACTTCATGATCAAGCGACAGACGGCGGCCATGACCCCACCTGATTACTTATACGCCAGACTTCGCCTGGGACCTGGGGCCGGGATCGGGATGTACAAGATTGAGAAAGCAGACGGAAAGATATCCATCGTGCCCCAACAGCAGTAAGCGTGTACGGATTTTTGGGAAGTGCGATCCACGACAACCGATGGATGTTTACGATCCTGGGCGCCTACAAACGTAGGTGGGCACCGTGTGTCCAGGCCCACGAGCCTGGTCAGGGACAGCTCCCTTTGGATCGAGTATGGCCCCAGGGATTGTGGTTCCTGTCGAGAGGCGCAGACCGCACTCCGCTATATAAGGCCGATTTGGGCGCTGCGCCAGAGGGCCGGCGACGCCGCCCCTATTTAATTGAGTTCGGCGGGCGCACGGCCGTTCAGCTTGTCGGTGATGCTGCGGATACGGCTCGTCACCTCACCCAAGGCCGCCGCAAGGCCCTCCTCGGTGCGGGCGTTTGCCGCGAGAACGCTATCACTGCTGTTCCGCAACGAATCGAGTTCGGATTCAAGCCCGGCGACGCGGCGGGTGAGCTCCGAAATTTCGTCCATGACCATGATGCCAGCCATGACGGTGATGCGGAGGTCACCGATTTCGCCGAACTGCCCCTTGAGGTGCCCGACATAATTGTCGAAGCGCGTCGCGAGGTCCGTCAGGTGGTCTTCCTGACCCTCCTCGCAGGCCATGCGATAGGCCTTGCCGTCGATCGTTACCGTTACCTGCGCCATGTATCGCGCCTTTCTATCGGTCCAGAACCGCGCGGATCGTCTCCATGGCCGTCACCAGCCGCCGCGAGACCTCGCGATTGACTTCCTCGAGCCGGTTCGCACGGAATTCGGCCTGGTCCAGTTCCTGGGCAAGCTTCGAGCGATCGGCATGAATACGACGTACCTCGCCTTCGATTTCGCCCTGCTCCCGCTGGTGCTCGATGCGCATCTCGACTGCGTTTTCAAGCCCAGAGATGGCTTGCCTGAGCTCGTTGAGTGCTGCTTCCATTTTGCCTGTAGGCGTCATGTCTCTACCGGTTCCCCGCACAAGACCCGCGAATCGGCGCCCGAGACCGATCCAGTATTTCCAAAAGGATACGCACCTCGCCAACGGCACGTCAATAAAGCTGGCCCTGCGGCTGCAGACCTATTCTGTGGATGACGAAAATCAACTGCCGCCTCAGCGCCTATTCAACTTTTGTAAAAATCGATGATCAAATGTCTAAAATCGATTGGAGAGGCCTCCGGAGGGCCTTCCATTTGTTGACTTGGCCGTTCCAACTGCTATGTGTCACCCGCTCTCATGATGGTCTCCACAGGCTCGAGGCCATCCCCCGACACCCGGAACCCGTGGAATAGCCATGACCTCTCCTGAACAAAACGACCGGATGGCAAATGCGATCCGTTTCCTCGCCATGGATGCAGTCGAAAAGGCAAATTCGGGGCATCCCGGCATGCCGATGGGCATGGCTGACGTAGCGACGATTCTCTTCACGAAGTATCTGCGGTTCGACCCGAAGAAGCCGCATTGGCCGAACCGCGACCGCTTCGTGCTGTCGGCCGGCCACGGCTCGATGCTGCTTTACTCGCTGCTCTATTTGACCGGCTACCCCGACATGACGATCGAGGACCTGAAGCAGTTCCGCCAGCTCGGTTCGAAGACCGCCGGCCATCCCGAATACGGTCATGCGACCGGCATCGAAACGACGACCGGCCCGCTCGGCCAGGGCATTGCCAATGCCGTCGGCATGGCGATCGCCGAACGCAAGCTGCGCGACGAGTTCGGCTCTGAGCTTCAGGACCACTACACCTATGCCATCTGCGGCGACGGCTGCCTGATGGAAGGCATCAGCCACGAGGCGATCGCACTTGCCGGTCATCTGAAGCTGAACAAGCTCGTTCTCTTCTGGGATAACAACTCGATCACCATCGACGGCGCCGTCTCCCTGTCGGATTCCACCGATCAGGTTGCTCGCTTCAAGGCTGTTCATTGGAACACGATCGAAATCGACGGCCACGACCAGGCTGCCATTGCCGCCGCCATCGAAGCCGCTCACAAGTCCGACCGTCCGACCTTCATCGCCTGCAAGACGATCATCGGCTTCGGCGCTCCGAACAAGCAGGGCACTCATAAGGTTCACGGCAACCCGCTCGGCGCCGATGAAATCGCGGCGACCCGCAAGGCGCTGAACTGGGAATACGAACCCTTCGTCGTTCCTTCCGACGTTCTCGACGCATGGCGCGCAGCCGGCAGCCGCTCGGCCGAAACAGTCAAGACCTGGGAAGACGGCCTCGCCAAGTCCGCGCACAAGGCTGAGTTCACCCGCCGCTTCGCCGGCGACCTGCCGGAAGGCTTCGACGCCGCGATCAGCGCCTACAAGAAGAAGCTGATCGAAACCAAGCCGACGATTGCGACCCGCAAGGCATCGGAAGACGCGCTTGAGGTCATCAACGGCTTCCTGCCGGAAACGCTGGGCGGCTCCGCCGACCTGACGCCGTCGAACAATACCAAGACCAGCCAGATGCATTCGATCACGCCGACCGATTTCGCCGGCCGCTACATGCACTGGGGAATCCGCGAGCACGGCATGGCTTCGGCCATGAATGGTGTCGCGCTGCACGGCGGCCTTATCCCCTACGGCGGCGGCTTCCTGATCTTCTCGGACTATTGCCGACCGCCGATCCGCCTGGCCGCCCTCATGGGCATCCGCGTTGTCCACGTCCTAACGCACGACTCGATCGGCGTCGGTGAAGACGGCCCGACGCACCAGCCGGTCGAGCAGATCGCCGGCCTGCGCGCCGTTCCGAATCTACGGGTCTTCCGCCCGGCAGACCCGACTGAAACTGCCGAATGCTGGCAGATCGCCGTCAAGTCGAAGACACACCCGTCCGCGCTCGCGCTGACCCGCCAGAACCTGACGCCAGTGCGTACCGAGTACAGCGAAAAGAACCTTTGCGAACTCGGCGCCTACACGCTCGCCGGCAAAGCCGACGCCAAGGTGACGATCTTCGCTTCCGGCTCTGAAGTCGAGCTCGCCGTTGCCGCCCGTGCAACGCTCGAAGCCAAGGGCGTCAGCGTCCGTGTCGTTTCCGTTCCCTGCACCGAACTGTTCTTTGAGCAGCCGGAAGCATACCGCAAGGAAGTCATCGGCAACTCGCCAGTCAAGATCGCCGTGGAAGCCGCCGTCCGCGAAGGCTGGGATGCCTTCATCGGTCCGGAAGGCACGTTCGTCGGCATGAAGGGCTTCGGCGCGTCCGGTCCGGCAAAGAAGGTATTCGAGCATTTCGGCATCACCGCGGACGCCGTGGTCGCTGCCGCAGAAGCAAACCTCTAAGAGAGCGCTTCGGCGCTCTCCAACTCAATCCGCAAGCCCCATCTCTAGGGAGTGAATGCACATGACTGTAAAGGTTGCCATCAACGGCTTCGGCCGCATCGGCCGTAACGTTCTCCGCGCTATCGTCGAATCCGGCCGCACCGACATTGAAGTCGTTGCCATCAACGACCTCGGCCCGGTCGAGACCAACGCCCATCTGCTGCGCTACGACTCCATCCACGGCAAGTTCCCGGCCGAGGTGAAGGTCGAGGGCGACACGATCACTGTTGGCGGCGGCAAGCCGATCAAGGTGACCGCGATCAAGGACCCGGCAACGCTGCCGCACAAGGAACTCGGCGTCGACATCGCGATGGAATGCACCGGCATCTTCACCGCCCGCGACAAGGCTGCCGCGCACCTGACGGCCGGCGCAAAGCGCGTCATCGTTTCGGCTCCTGCCGACGGCGCCGACCTGACCGTCGTTTTCGGCGTCAACCATGACCAGCTCACCAAGGAGCATCTAGTCATCTCCAACGCATCCTGCACGACGAACTGCCTCGTGCCTGTTGTGAAGGTTCTCGATGATGCGGTCGGCATCGACCACGGCTTCATGACCACCATCCACTCCTACACCGGCGACCAGCCGACCCTCGACACCATGCACAAGGACCTGTACCGTGCCCGCGCCGCAGCCCTGTCCATGATCCCGACGTCGACGGGCGCCGCCAAGGCCGTTGGCCTCGTCCTTCCGCATCTGAAGGGCAAGCTTGACGGTACGTCGATCCGCGTTCCGACCCCGAACGTCTCGGTCGTCGACTTCAAATTCGTTGCCAAGAAGGCCACGACCGTCGGCGAAATCAACGAAGCGATCAAGGCTGCCGCAAACGGCAAGCTGAAGGGCATCCTCGGCTACACTGACGAGCCGCTCGTTTCCCGTGACTTCAACCACGACAGCCACTCCTCGATCTTCGCAACGGATCAGACGAAGGTCATGGAAGGCAACTTCGTGCGCGTCCTGTCCTGGTACGACAACGAGTGGGGCTTCTCCAGCCGCATGTCTGATACGGCTGTCGCTTTCGCAAAGCTCATCTAAGAGCGTCCCGACATGAATCGTCGAAAGCGGCTCGGGCGACCGGGCCGCTTTTCTTTTGAAGCCAAACTGACTAGCGTCATAGAGACAAGACAATGCCGGATGTTGGCTGGCGGACTCATCCATGAGAATTCTCATGACAATCATCGTTCTGCTCATGATTGCGAGCGTGCTGAGTCTCAGCCTTGTTGGCGGGCGCAACTCGAAGCAGATCGCCGAAGGGCAGCCGTTAATGGCGTCCACACGCGTCATGGGACCTCGATAGTCCGTTTGCCCGAACGATTAGACTGGCGCGCCGCAGCCGATCACCGTACTGTCCATCGAAGCTGGACGGCACAGAAGCGAAAGAGAATTTTGATGGACTACTTTACGATCGAGATCGGCGGACAGGCGATCGCAAGCTTTCGCTCCGAGAATGCCGATGATGCCGAGAATTTCTTCGAGGCCGAGGATTTCCGCGAGGATCTGACGGTTCTGCAATCGCAGGGCAAGCCGGTCTGGGACGGCGTCACGGAACTCAAGCTGCGCAAGGCGACCGCCGAAGAGGCAAGCGAAGTCGAGCACGCCTATGAGTTCGACGATGATCCGGAGCGAACGATTGACGATGAATTTGTCGTCTTTCTGATCCCGATTTCCGACATCGTCGATGACGAGGACGATGAGGACGAAGACGCCTGAGCAGCGCGATCGGGCAAGAAGCCGACGGTGCGCTTCTCCATGACCGCTCATTGATTGAGAGGAAACGCGCGAGAGCGCAACTTCTGCCCTCCTATCGCCCGATTTGCTCATACACTCGATTCATGCTCCTTCGTGAGCACTCACCCGGTTTTGCCGTCAGGCACGCCAAAACAGCAGCATGAAGCCGCAAAACAGCACGGGGTCGACCGCAAGGCCTACCCATCCTGTTTGTTTTGCCGTTTACTCATAGCGGGCTTGAGTGACCACGAAAGGGCGATTGGATGGACTGCGGGACCGGGGGCGGTCTGTATTGAATTGCGGGTAAGGGGACAGGCATGGAAGCGTTTTATATCGTCGTACTGGTATCGACGACGCTCGTGCTTCTCGCCGCATTCTCCAGCCTGCTCGCCTTCCGCTTCGGCGCCCCGCTCCTCCTGCTCTTCCTCGCGATCGGCCTGCTTGCTGGATCTGATGGCCTCGGGATCCAGTTCAGCAACAATTATCTGGCCTACTTCCTCGGCTCCATCGCGCTTGCCGTCATCCTGTTCGACTCCGGTTTCGGAACGCCGGTCCAAGCCTTCAAGCTTGCGGCGATACCCTCTCTGACGCTCGCCTCGGTCGGCGTTCTGATAACAGCGGCACTCATTGGTGTTGCCGCCATGTGGCTGCTGAACTTCACGTGGCTGGAAGGCCTGCTGCTCGGCTCGATCGTCTCCTCCACCGACGCTGCCGCCGTCTTCTTCCTGCTGCGCATCGGCGGCATCAATATTCGTGACAAGGTGCGCTCGACACTGGAGGTTGAATCGGGAACCAACGACCCGATGGCGATCTTCCTGACCATCGCCCTCGTAGAGATCCTTGCCAGCGGCGAGCGCTATCACGGCATCAACATCGGTATGCTCGCCATGTTCGTGCAGGAGATGGGCCTCGGCGTCATCCTCGGTCTGCTCGGCGGCATGATGATCTCGCTGATCGTCAGCCAGCTGGAAACCGATCGCGGCCTGACCCCGATATTCGTGCTGGCCCTGGCGCTGCTGGTCTTTTCGGCGACGGGCGCGGTCGGCGGCAGCGGCTTCCTTGCCGTCTATGTCGCCGGCATCTACGCGGGCAATCGCAAGCTGCAAGGCCATGCCTCTATCAAGCGCTTCCAGAGCGGCATGACCTGGCTTGCCCAGATCATTATGTTCCTGGTCTTGGGACTGCTTGCGATGCCGTCGCAGTTTCCGGCGATTGCCGTTCCCGCCGTGCTGCTCGCCCTGTTCCTGATCTTCATCGCGCGCCCGCTCGCCATCTGGCTCTCGTTGCTCCCCTTCGACTATACGCAGCGGGAGATCGGCTTTGTCGCGTGGGTCGGCTTGCGCGGCGCCGTTTCGATCCTGCTCGCCATCATGCCCATTCTCGGCGGCTTGGAGAACAGCCAGATCTATTTCAACACCGCCTTCATCATCGTGCTCGTCTCGCTTCTCGTACAGGGCTGGACGATCAAGCCGGTCGCCAAGAAGCTGGGGCTCATCATCCCGCCGCGCATGGGTGCCGTCGACAAGGTCGAAGTCGATCTGCCGGGTGCGGCAAACCACGAGCTCCTCTCCTACCGCGTTATCAAGGACAGCCCGGTGCTTCGCGGCGAACGCATCCCGCGCTGGGCGACGCCGTCGCTCGTCATCCGCGACGGCAAGTCGATGCGTTATCAATATGCGGGCCGGCTACGCGAGAACGACCTCGTCTATCTGTTCGTCGTGCCGTCCTACTCGCGGCTGCTCGACAAGCTCTTTGCCAGCCGCGCGCCGGTGGAAGAGGATGACGCCGATTTCTTCGGCTCATTCGCGCTGTCGCCCGCCCGGCCAGCGGCCGATCTCGACGCCGCCTATGGCCCCGGCCTGCTGAACGAATCCGAGAAAGGGCTGACGATCGCCGAACTGATGAAGCATCGTCTGGGCGGCAAGGCGGATTATGCGGACCGGGTCCGTCTCGGCTCGATCATTCTCATCGTCCGCGATCTCGATGATCAGGACCACATCACCTCGGTCGGCATGTCGCTGGAGGCTGTAGAGCCCGCCACCACCCTGCCGATCTTCCTCAATTTGCACGACATCATCGATCGCATCCGCGACCGCATCAAAGGTCGCAGAAGCCGGGAAGCAGCGGCTGCGGCGGCATCAGCCAAGGGCGATCAAAACCCGCAATGAGCGCCTTGCGTCTGCGATCATCCTTGCTATGGTCGCCGCATCTTTTGGGCAATAACGAACGGATTTTTCCATGCCTTCCTTCAAGACCCTCGACGACCTCAACGATGTTGCCGGCAAGCGCGTCCTCGTTCGCGTTGACCTCAATGTTCCGGTCAAAGACGGCAAAGTAACCGACACCACACGCATCGAGCGTGTTGCCCCGACGATCCTGGAGCTCTCCAACAAAGGTGCCAAGGTCATCCTGCTGGCGCACTTCGGCCGCCCTAAGGATGGCCCGTCGCAGGACCTTTCGCTGTCGCTGATCGCTCCGTCCGTCGAGGAGGTGCTGGACCACTCCGTGGCAACCGCCGGCGACTGCATCGGCGCAGCAGCAGCGGAGGCAGTTGGTGCGATGAAGAACGGTGACATCCTGCTCATGGAAAACACCCGCTTCCACAAGGGCGAAGAGAAGAACGACCCCGATTTCGTCAAGGCGCTTGCGGCGAACGGCGACATCTACGTCAACGACGCCTTCTCTGCTGCCCACCGCGCACATGCCTCGACGGAAGGCCTCGCCCATCATCTTCCCGCCCATGCGGGCCGCACCATGCAGGCCGAGCTTGAGGCCCTTGAGAGTGGTCTCGGCAACCCGGCCCGTCCTGTCGTCGCCATCGTCGGCGGCGCCAAGGTTTCGACCAAGATCGACCTCTTGATGAACCTTGTGAAGAAAGTCGATGCGCTGGTGATCGGCGGCGGCATGGCAAACACCTTCATTGCCGCCCGCGGCACGAATGTCGGCAAGTCGCTCTGCGAGCACGATCTTGCAGACACCGCCAAGCAGATCATGATCGAAGCGGCCACGGCCGGCTGCGCCATCATTCTGCCGGAAGACGGCGTCGTTGCCCGCGAATTCAAGGCAAACGCCGCCAACGAAACGGTCGCAATCGACGCGATCCCCAATGACGCTATGGTGCTGGACGTCGGCCCGAAGTCGGTCGAGGCGATCAAGGCATGGATCGAGCGCGCCAATACGCTGGTCTGGAATGGCCCGCTCGGCGCGTTCGAGATCGAGCCTTTCGACAAGGCAACCGTCGCGGCAGCGAAATTTGCGGCCGAGCGCACGAAGGCCGGCAAGCTCACCTCGGTGGCCGGCGGTGGCGATACGGTCTCGGCGTTGAACCACGCCGGCGTGGCCGACGATTTCAGCTATGTGTCGACGGCCGGCGGCGCCTTCCTTGAGTGGATGGAAGGCAAAGTGCTCCCCGGTGTCGCTGTGCTCAACAAGCACAAATAATTCAAGCGAACGAATTTAACAAATTTTACATGTAGATAGACCGCGGCGCGAAAGCTCCGCGGTCTTTTGCTCATTTGGAGTACAAAAGCCCAAACTTTCAAACGATTAAAAAAAATTCAAACGTTTCAGACAATTTTGCTGCCGTTTTCCCACCCATAAACTTCTGTTATCCGCGACCTATATCTACTGGTTGACGATTTTTTTGCTGTGGAGAGAAACGATATGAGCGAACGTTTGGAAGACATTGCCGTGCGTATGGTGGCTGGTGGCCGCGGGCTGCTTGCAGCAGATGAATCGACAGCCACAATCGGGAAGCGGTTCGACACGATCGGACTTGAATCGACGGAAACGAGCCGTCGCGACTACCGCGAAATGCTGTTCCGCACCGAAGACGCGATGCGTCAGTATATCTCCGGCGTGATCCTCTACGAAGAGACCCTCCACCAGAAGGCAGCAGACGGCACGCCCCTTGTCGACGTCATCCGTGCGGCCGACAGCATCCCGGGCATCAAGGTCGATATCGGCGCAAAGCCGATGGCAGCCTATCCCGGCGAAACCATCACCGAAGGCCTCGACGGCCTCGCAGACCGTCTTGCGAAGTATTATGAAGCCGGCGCCCGCTTCGCCAAGTGGCGCGGCGTTATCGCAATCTCCTCCACGCTGCCCACCTGGGGCTCCATGAAAGCCAACGCCCACGCCCTCGCCCGCTATGCCGCGCTGTGCCAGCAGGCCAACATCGTGCCGATCGTCGAACCGGAATGCCTGATGGACGGCAAGCCAGGCGACCACAACATCGATCGCTGCGCCGAGGTCACCGAATGGACGCTGCGCACCGTCTTCAAGGAATTGGCAGACGCCCGCGTCAGCCTCGAAGGCATGATCCTCAAGCCGAACATGGTCATCGACGGCAAGAACGCCCGCAAGGCTTCCGTCGCCGAGGTCGCCGAGCGCACGGTCGAGGTGCTGAAGCGCACCGTTCCGTCGGCCGTTCCCGGCATTGCCTTCCTCTCGGGTGGCCAGTCCACCGAAGAAGCGTCGGCGCATCTTTCCGCGATCAACTCCGGTTATGACCTGCCGTGGACTGTGACCTTCTCCTACGGCCGCGCACTGCAGGATACGGCACTGAAGGCTTGGGGCGGCAAGCAGGAAAACATTGCCGCCGGCCAGCGTGCCTTTGCCCACCGCGCCGAAATGAACAGCCTCGCCGCCAAGGGCAGCTGGAAGAAGGATCTGGAGAAGGCGGCCTAAGCCATCTTCTGATCGACAAGAAAAGCAAAACCGGTCGTCGCAGACGGCCGGTTTCTGCATTGTAAGGGCGACAACTTTCCGGCTTCTGCAGCCGGCGGATCGCCGGTAGAGATCGTGGTATCAGCCCTCTCGGAGCCGCCATGAGAACCGTTGCCTTCACGACAGTCGATGTCTTCACCTCTACTCGCTTCGAAGGCAACCCGCTCGCCGTGATGACGGACGCGCGTGGCCTGACGGACTCAGACATGCAGAATATTGCCGCCGAGTTCGGCTATTCGGAAGTCACCTTCGTGCTGCCGCCAGAAGATCCGGTAAATACCGCCCGTGTCCGCATCTTCACACCCACCATGGAGGTTCCCTTTGCGGGGCATCCGAACGTCGGGACGGCTTATGTGCTCGGCCAACAGCGCGAGGTCTTCGGACGGCCGGTCGGCGACAGCCTGCGCTTCGAAGAGAAGGCGGGTCTCGTCGAGGTCAACCTGAAGCGTGACGACGGTGAGGTGCTGTCGGCATCGATTCGTGCGCCGAAGCCGCTCACCATCGGCAACACGATATCCGAGGAAACCGTTGCGCGCTGTATAGTGATCGAGCCGCAGGAAATCCGGGTGGCGAAGCACCGACCGGTTGTCGCCTCCGTTGGACTGAGTTTCGCCGTCGCGGAACTGGCAGACCTTGCCGCCCTCGGTCGCGCCCGCCCGAACCTCACCTATTTCCAGGATGCCGCCGGCCCGACTGCCGAAGGCAATCACGATTTCTCGCTGTTCGTCTATGTGCGCTCCCAGGAAGAGCCGTGGACGATCCGCGCCCGGATGTTCGCGCCGCTCGACAACGTTCCGGAGGATCCGGCGACCGGCAGCGCCTCGGCAGCCCTCGGCGCCTACCTCGTTTCGCTGGAGCCGGATGCGGACATGAACGTTTCGCTCACCATCGAGCAAGGCGTCGAGATGGGACGCCGCAGCATCATCGGCATCGAAGCCGTCAAGAAGGACGGCATCGTTTCCGATGTGACGATCTCGGGCAGCTGCGCGCCGGTCATGCGCGGCGAAATCACGTACTAAACGAACAGATCGCGGCCAAGCAGTGCCACCGCCCAGACCCCAAACGCGATCAGGGCGATCTTCCAGAAATCCATGCGCCGCCGCAGCCCCGGAACGCCCAGTGGCTTGATCAGCTGAATCGCCATCGCCAAGATGAGCAGCAGAGCGATCAGCTTCGTCATGTCTTTATTTTTCCATCTCTTCTGAATGTCACAGGACGGACATTTTTTCACGTCACGACTGCATTTATTCATGCCGTAAAGGCATTTGGGGGCACAATCAATCATCTCGAGGCTGGGCGACACTCCGTGTTGCCATCTGTCTTTGCAATCAACGCATAGAGTCTGGCTATATGAAAAGAAATCTGCTGTCCGTCGCCTCGCTTCTCTTCGGGACGCTGTTTCTCTTCATGGGCAACGGGTTGCAGGGCATCCTGCTTCCGGTTCGCGGCAACCTGGAAGGCTACGCGACAACCACGCTCGGCCTGCTCGGCACGTCCTGGGCTGCCGGCTTCGTCATCGGTTGCCTCGTCGCGCCGAAATTGGTGCGCCGCGTTGGCCATGTCCGTGCCTTCTCCGGCTTCATTGCGATTATCGCGATCATCGCCCTGGTCAGCGGCATTATCATCCACCCCGTCTGGTGGGTGCTGCTGCGCGCCGTCACCGGTTTTGCGACCGCCGGCACCTCGATGATCATCGAGAGCTGGCTGAACGAGCGCGCCACAAACGAGAGCCGCGGCGCAATCTTCTCGCTGTATATCGCCATCACGCTCTTCGGCGTCGTGGCGGGTCAGATGATGATCCCGCTCGAGGATGTTCGCACGCCTGTCCTGTTCATGGTCTGCGGCATCTTCTACTGCATCGCGATGCTGCCGACGACGCTCTCGACCGCAGCCTCGCCGCAGCCGCTGAAGGCCGTGAAGCTGGATCTTCCGGCCCTTTACCGCAACTCCCCGGTCTCCTGCCTTGGCATTCTCCTCGTCGGCATCGCCAACGGCGCATACGGAACGCTGGGCGCTGTCTTCGGCGCAGGCTCCGGCCTGTCCGACACCAGCATCGCCATCATGATGAGCTCCACCATCTTCGCGGGCGCCGTGATGCAGCTGCCGGCAGGGCGGCTTTCCGACCGCATCGACCGGCGCTATGTGCTGGCAGCCATGTCGGCCATCGCGGCCTTCGCCGGCCTGTTGATCGCCATCCTGCAACCATCGTCACCCGCCTTCATCATCGGCCTCGTCGTCCTCTACGGCGCCGTTGCCAACACCCTCTATCCGATCGCGGTTGCGCACGCCAACGACTTTGCCTCGGCAGAGGATTTCGTAAAGGTTTCGGGCGGCTTGTTGCTCCTCTACGGCATCGGCACCATCATCGGCCCGACCATCGGCGGCCCCGTCATGTCGATGATCAATCCGCACGCCCTCTTCCTGGTGACGGCAATCGCCCATGTGTTGATCACCGCCTATGCCATCATCCGCAGCCGCATGCGCGCCGCCGTTCCCGCCGGCGATCGCGACGCCTTTACCACCATTCCGACGGCTACATCGCAGACGCTGACGCCCGAAAGCATGTCGCTTGCCGACCGCGGAACCGGCAAGACTCCCGAAACCGGCGATCCTGCCCTAAAATATAGCTGAGGCATACAAGGGAGGATAGCATATGAGCTTCATCGACGATGACCGGCCGCAGAAGAAGGTTGCCCACGAGATCGGGGCCGACCTCTCCACCCTATCGGTCGACGAGTTGAGAGCGCGCGTGGAGCTGCTCAAGGCGGAAATCGTAAGACTCGAGGCGGAAGCTGCCAGCAAGACATCGACAAGATCAGCGGCGGAGAGCCTCTTCCGCTCGTAATTCGTCGGCTGACTATTGCAGAAAGCTAACGACCGAAGAGTGTTAATCCGAGACAGGTTTAAGTGGCCATTAAGCTTTATAAGGTATTACTGTACTCATCCAGTTCTTCTCTGGATCTCAGACAGTTTTCCATGCGGTGAATTGGTCTGATTTTTCTCCCTGTTTTACCTTGAGAGCCGCTTTTGCGGCTCTTCTTTTTTTATTGCGCTGGGGACCATTTCCATGAAACTGTGGAAGTTAACCCTTTCTTAAGAAACGCCTTGCGCAATTCGGCTAAAGCTACCATCTTAAACGCATAAAGACTGGCCGAGGAAACTTTTTCCCTTCGACTGGCGTTACCTGACCATAAGTAGATGCGTGCAACAGGGACTGTTTAAATGTCAGAGCTTGGATTGAACACGATCAGTTTTGCAGGTCGCGCTGCCGCATCCTCGCAGTTCAAGACACTATATTCGGAAGGCATGTCGCTGGTTGAAGAAACCGCCGCCTATCTCGATGGCCAGGGCCGCGCTGCCTCCAAGGTTCTGCCGCGCATGGCATCCGTCCTCTATGCCGCTGAATCGATGCGCCTGACCACCCGCCTGATGCAGATGGCCTCCTGGCTACTGCTGCAGCGCGCCGTCAACAATGGCGAGATGTCGCGCGATCAGGTTCTGGCCGAGAAGAACAAGGTTCGCCTCGACGGCTTCAACGTCGACCGCAATGCGCCGGGCTGGGGCGATCTGCCGGAATCCTTCCGCGACCTGATCGAACGCTCGTTGCGCCTGCAGAACCGTGTCGCCCTGCTCGATCGCGAAATCTACCGTCCGGCGGAAGCCCCGATCGTTCCCGACAACCAGAACAGCGTACAGGCTCAGCTGAGCCTGCTGCAGACGGCCTTCGGCAACAACTGAACCGCCGCAACCTGAATTCACGAAACCGGCTGCGTCCCGCGCAGCCGGTTTTTCTTTGTGCGCACAACAACCACGCGACTCAGCGTAGTGGCGAGGCAGCAAATGCGTTGACGCAAGGAGGGAGACCTCCTGCCTCCTTCCGGCCCTTGCGGACCCGCGGGTTCCTGAATGGGAGGCTTTCGTATGCCTGACGGCACCCGAAACCCTAAACCATATCGGTCGAGGAGAACAGCTTTGCCCCGTCCGAAAAGCAGACGTTGGCGGCGACGACAGCTGGAGGTCGCGGTTGCCCCATGAACGTCATTCGCGCCGCACCCCGCAAAGGTCGTGAACCGACCCTAAGGGGTCACCCGTCAATTTCCACTTCCGCTTCGCAGTTTACAGGCGCATTCAAAGGGATGGCCATGCCGATGGACGAGCGGGCGTGGGCGCCAACGTCAGGGCCGTACGCTCCAGTATCAAATCGGAATAACCGTTTGTGACCAGCGGGGTCTCATTGAAACCCGGAGCAACATTCACCATGGCGAAGACGCGCAGCCACGCCGTAACCCGATCGAGGTTTCCGACTGCCCGCTTGAGGCTCGCGAGATGAGCCAGGGCAACGAGCCGCGCTGACGCGTAACCCTGCTCAGGCGAAACCTCGTCCCGACCTTGCCGAGGGGTTTCGCCAATGTCCCATCCCGGCTGCACGCGACGTGACCCGATATGTCGGCGCGGTTGCCGCGCACCCGGACCCAGGCGAAAGGCATACGCAGCCCCTCGCGAACTTTCAGAGGCTCGGGCAGTTCCAGACCCATAGCGGCCAGACGTTGTTCGATGATCGCCATAGCGCACCTCTGAGCCTGATTAGGGTACGATGTCGTCAAGTTCCGGCATCAGCACGACACTCTCGTTCGCTGCGGGGTCGTTGCGGGCAGCGAGGAACTCGGCGTTTTCCGTGCTGCGGTTCACGGCAAGATGCGGAACGCCGGCCGGAATGAACAGGTAGTCGCCGGGGAGGACCTTTTCGCATCGTTCAAGCTCGGCCCCCGACCAAATCTCGATCTCTTTGCCCGCGGTCATAAGCAGGGCCGTCTCGTGTCCCTGATGGCGATGGGCGCTGGTTCGTCGTCCTGCGGGTAGCGAGATCATCCCGAGCCACAGCATGCTGGATCCGACGCTCTCCGCCGAGACTCCCGAGCGATAGACAGATCCCTGCTCGGCGACATAGCTGTCACTGCCGCGTACGATTTTCGCGGTTGATGCATGAGCATTCTTCGCTTGCATTGTTTCGTTCTCCATCGTTCCCACCACTTCAACTGCTGCATGGAGCTGAATCTGCGCGCGGAGCCGGCGCAAGTCCTGAACGAAGGCCGAAAAATTCCGAAAACTGCGAAATCGGGCGTATCATTCCCAAGTCATGAACACCCAGCACCTTGTATTCGGCCCCTTCGAGTTCATTACCGAGAACGGATGCCTTCTCCGTGATAACAGGCCTGTCGCCATCGGCGCCCGCGGCGCTTCGCTGCTTGCCGTTCTGCTCGCGGCAGATGGGCGCATCGTCGCCAAGTCGGCGCTGATGGATGCTGTTTGGCCTGGCCTCGCCGTCGAGGAGAGTAATCTTTCCGTTCAGATTGCTGCCCTTCGCAAGCTGCTCGGCCCGGCATCAGACGGCGGCGACTGGATCGTTACGGTCCCACGGGTGGGATACAGATTTTCCGGTCCGGTGGAGAGCCGGACCGACGGACCCGGTAGCGAAGGGCATGCGGAGGCGAGATCCAGCCCCGCGATCGCAGTACTGCCTTTCGAGGATCTTGGCGGAGATGCCGAGAGACAATATCTGGCCGACGGTATCGCCGACGACCTGATCGTGGCGCTCGCCCGGTTCCGATGGTTCCGCGTCGCGTCGCGTGGGGCGAGCTTCGCAATGAGGAATGGCCCGAGGGATCCGAAGTCTATCGCGCACGAACTTGGCGTTGATTTTCTGGTGGATGGAGCCATCCGGCATACCTGCGATCGGATGCGGATATCGGTTTACCTTGCCGACGCAATGAAGGATGTCACTGTCTGGTCCGAACATTACGATCTTCAGGTGGCCGAGGTATTTGCAGTGCAGGACGCCATCGCCGAGCGGATTGCAGCGGCGGTCGAGCCGGAACTGCTGTTGCGGCATGGACTTCAGGTTGCTCCGCACACCGGCAACGTGACCGCATGGGACCTTGTACGGCAAGGTACATTCAATTTTCACAAGGTAACGCAGCCAACCCATCTTCTCGCAAGGCGATTCTTCCGGGAGGCCGCGGAGCTCGATCCCATGCTTCCAGAGGCGCAGATCTGGCGGGCACGGGTCAACGCAGGCCTCATCGCCTATGGCTGGACAGAAAATCCCGCCGCGGACGGGAAGGAAGGTCTCGATGCGGCCTTGCGGGCGATATATCTCGACGCCCGAAATCCGTATGCGCACTATGCGCTGGCGATTGTGTCGGCCTACACAGGCAGGGCTGACCAGGCGATCCTCGCAGCCGAGCGGTCCATCGAACTCGGTCCTAGCTTCGCCTTGGGGTATCTCGTCCTCGGCATGGCCCGCCTTTTCGTGGGCGATGCGGCCGGCGCGCGAAAGCCACTGGCTCGGGGCCTCGAACTCAACCCCCATGATCCGCAGAATGCGGCCTGGTTCAGTTTCTTGATGCTTGCGCTGTTCTTTTCGGGCGACGTCGAGGGCGCACTTGACACGGGACGAATGGCGCTAAAGGCGCGGCCTGACTGGCCGGCGCTGCTCCGCATTCAGGCGTGCTGCCACACGGCGTTGGGACATAGTCAGGAGGCTCGCCGTTTCTCCGCCGCTGTAGGCGATCTCCCGGAGCCTGCCGGCGATGCGCTTGGTCCGTTCAGAGATAGCAACAAGGAATGGGCGACCCGTCTCGAGGGCCTGCTGCAAGAGGCAGAACATCAAACGACCGGTTCCGGTCGTAACGCCATCTTTCCTGAAGACTAGGCAAATGACCGCTTTCCACCCTCTCGCGACGTTCCTGCCGAGCGGCGGCAATAACGAAGCAGGTCAGCTCGAGACCTCAATCCGGATCGTTGAATGTCTGCTATCGCTTTTCCCATGCCAGAAACGCGCAGCGGGTTCGTTCTCCGGCCACAAGTCGGTCGCCCGTCACGAGCGTGTCGAAGTCCACTCACGGCGCAAAGCTGCCGTGGTGGATGCTGGAAATCGGCTTGGTGCTATTTCCTGAGCAATTCCACAAAAAAGCCCCGCCGAAGCGGGGCTCTTACAAACTCTGCCAAGCGACAGCGATTAGAGGCCGAGGCCGCCGAAACGCTTGTTGAACTTGGAAACGCGACCGCCGCGGTCCATGAGCTGCTGGTTGCCACCAGTCCATGCCGGATGCGACTTGGAGTCGATTTCGAGGTTCATGACTGCGCCTTCAGAACCCCAGGTCGAGCGGGTTTCGTATTCGGTGCCGTCGGTCATGACTACCTTGATCGTGTGGTAGTCGGGATGGATATCTGCCTTCATAACAATCTTCCTGCCATGCAACGTCCAATTTGACGCATATTCGTTGCGACAAGAGGACCGATTGAATAAATGAAGCCGCAGACGCAAAAGGCTACGGCTTCCCATTAGGATGGGCTGCCTATACATGAAGGCCGGCAGGATAACAAGAGCCATCAGCCGCGGATGAGCGGTGTCGAAGGCGATCGGAGACGAATTGGCATACGCAGGGCAACCCGAGGAAAAGAAGTCTCGTTCGCTGAAGCCGCTCGGCAGGTTGACACCCTACGTGATGCACTATCGCGGCATGGTCACAGGGGCGCTTGCCGCCCTGGCACTTGCCGCTGTCACTTCGCTTGCTCTGCCGCTCGCCGTCCGCCGCATGATCGACCATGGCTTCACACAGGCCGACGGCAGTTTCATCAACAGCTATTTCCTGATGCTGATGATCATGGCGATCGTGCTCGCCATCGCGAGCGCCCTTCGCTACTACTTCGTCATCACCCTTGGTGAGCGTGTGGTATCCGATTTGCGCCGCGATGTTTTCAATCACGTCACGCGCCTGTCTCCCTCGTTCTTCGACGTCAACCAGTCCGGCGAGATCGTCTCGCGCCTGACGGCGGACACGACGCAGATCAAGTCGGCTGTCGGCGCGACGGCCTCCGTCGCCCTGCGCAACCTCATTCTCTGTCTCGGCGCGATGGGCATGATGATCGTGACGTCGCCAAAGCTGTCCAGCCTGGTGATCGGTGCGATCCCGTTGATCGTCTTTCCGTTGGTCGGCTTCGGCCGCTCCGTCCGGAAGCGCTCGCGCTCGGCTCAGGATACGCTGGCCGACGCCTCTGCTTTCGCCAACGAAACGATTGCGGCCAGCCGTACCGTCCAGGCCTTCGGGGGCGAGGATGCCGCCGCCTCGCGTTACGGGATGGCCGTCGAAACCGCCTATGACGCTGCCCGGGCCGCAATTCGCTCGCGCGCCCTGCTGACCGGCATCGCCATTACCCTCATCTTCGGCAGCGTCGTCGCCGTTCTCTGGGTCGGCGCCCATAACGTCCTCGCCGGCACGTTGTCGCCAGGCACTCTTGGCCAGTTTCTTCTCTACTCCGTCATTGCCGCAGGCTCGCTCGGCGCACTCTCCGAGGTATGGGGCGAGCTCTCGCAGGCCGCGGGAGCGGCCGATCGGCTGACGGAATTGCTCGACGAGGTTTCCCCGATTTCCGCACCGGCTGCGCCCGTTGCCTTGCCCGCTCCGGCGCAAGGCCGTGTCCAGTTTACCGACGTGCATTTCGCCTATCCCTCACGGCCGGAGCGATCCGCGCTGCATGGCTTGAATTTCGGCGTCGCTCCCGGCGAAACCGTCGCGATCGTTGGCCCCTCCGGCGCCGGAAAAAGCACCGTCTTCTCGCTGCTGCTGCGCTTCTATGACCCGCAGAAGGGCGCCGTGATGATCGACGGAGTGGATGCACGCAGCAGCGACCCCGACGAACTGCGCAAGCGCCTAGCGATCGTGCCCCAGGACGTCACGATCTTTGCGGCTTCCATTCACGACAACATCGCCTTCGGCCGTCCCGAGGCAAGCCGCGAAGAGGTGCGGGCCGCCGCGATCGCTGCACAGGCCGACGAATTCATCGCTCGTTTGGAGAAGGGATACGACACCGAGGTGGGAGAGCGCGGCATCACGCTTTCCGGCGGTCAACGCCAGCGCATCGCCATCGCCCGCGCCATCCTCAAGGACGCACCGGTCCTGCTTCTCGACGAAGCGACGTCGGCCCTGGACGCCGAAAGCGAAACGCTTGTGCAGAAGGCCCTCGACGAGTTGATGACCGGCCGCACCACGCTCGTCATCGCCCATCGCCTTGCGACCGTGCTGAAGGCCGACCGTATCCTCGTCATGGATCAGGGACGCGTTGTCGAAGAGGGAACACATCAGAGCCTCATCAGGGAGGGCGGCATATACGCCAAGCTTGCGAGGCTGCAGTTCGAAACCGGCGCCGGGGACTTTCTCGCCGCCGCAAGATGATTGCCTGACCACACGCTCTTCCTCGACCCCCGGCCTCCGCCGGTTGCAACGGCGTGTAATCTTTGCGTGTATATTGGCATAATGCACGCAAAGATTACACCCGATTTATGGGTGAACGCCATGTCGTCGCGTTTTGAGGGGAGGCTCAGTTGAACTCGATAAGCTTTGCCGAGATGCTAGTCGTACTCGTCGCCGTAGCCGTCGTCATATCGATGCTGCTGTGCTATCGCTCGCTGCGGGAGGCCCGGGATTGGTCGCTCACCGATGCCTTGTCGGAGGAAGTCGCCTTGACTAAGACTGATACGGCCGGAAACGCCATTGATGCCGCCGGCAATGCGCTCGCAGCAGGGCAAGTCCCTCTCACCGTCACGATGATGAAGGCGAGCTCGAGCCGCTTTATCGCGCTTGTCGGAACCGTCGCGATCCTGATGCTCTATGTCGGCTTTGGCCTTGCCTGCCTCCATCGCTTCGCCAGCGGCAACGAGATCCCCGATATGACGAAGGGCGCCAACTTCTTCTATTCCGGCCTGGTGCTCTTTGCGCCCTACCTGATCAACAAGTTTTCGTCGGTCTTCTCGAACATCAGGGGCGTATGTCGTCCCTGACGGCCCGTCAGTCGCGTCGGTTGCAAAGCGCGCAAATATCCCGATGGAATAGTTGCGTTTTTTGTTCTAGGCTGCACCTGCAGATAGGACAACATCCTGATTCCGGGAGAAAAATCGATGTATAAGTTCGAAGTTTACAAGGACAAGGCTGGCGAGTTCCGTTTCCGTTTCAAAGCTCCGAATGGCGAAGCCATGTTCGGATCCGAAGGCTATAAAGCCAAGGCATCGGCGCTCAGCGCCATCGAATCCATCAAGAAGAATTCTCCCGGCGCAGAAGTCGTCGACACGACGAAGGCTGAGGCCTGATCACATAAGGCGGCGCCACAAACGCCGCCTTTAAACTGCCCGCCCGGCTACCCTGGCGGAAAAGATGCAGCCGCCGAGGAAGGTTCCCTCGAGCGCATTGTATCCGTGCATACCTCCACCACCAAAACCCGCCACTTCACCCGCCGCATAAAGCCCCGGAACCGGATCGCCACCATGGCCGATCACGCGCGCGGATAGATCCGTCTCCAGACCACCGAGCGACTTGCGTGTCAGGATGTGCAGCCGCACGGCAATGAGCGGCCCGGCCCTGGGGTCAAGCAGTGCATGCGGCCTGGCCGTCCGCATCAAGCGATCCCCGAGATAGCGCCGCGCCCCGCGAATGGCGACCACCTGTGCGTCCTTGGCAAAGGGATTGGCGATCTCCCTGTCGCGCGCCTCGATCTGCGTCCTGAGGCGGCTCGCATCCACACGTTTTTCACCCGTCAACCCGTTCATGCCGTCGACAAGCGATTCCAGCGTGTCGCGAACGACGAAATCCTCGCCTTTGTCCATGAACGCACGAACCGGCCCCGGCGGCTCCTTGCCCAACCGCTTGAGAAGCAGGCGGATATCCTTGCCCGTGATATCGGGATTCTGCTCGGAACCGGAAAGGGCAAACTCCTTCTTGATGATTGCCTTGGTCAGGATGAACCAGCTGTGGTCCTGCCCGGTTGCGCAGATCGCCTTCAGGGTCCCCAGCGTATCGAAGCCGGGCATCGCTGGCGGAGTAAAGCGGTTACCCCAGGCGTCGCACCAGAAGGAGGAGGGACCCGGCAGGATGCGTATGCCGTGATTGCGCCAGATCGGGTCCCAATTCCTCACGCCCTCCGTGTAGTGCCACATCCGATCCGAATTGATCTCCCGCCCGCCAGCACGCTCGGCGATCTCGATCATTCGACCGTCTACATGGGCGGGCACGCCGGCGACCATTTCGGCCGGGGGCCGCCCCAACCTATCGACCGGCCATCTCCGGCGCACCGCGTCGTGATTACCCCCGATACCCCCTGATGTGACGATCGTCGCGCCGGCCCGAACCTCGAAGAGCGCCGAAAACATACGGTTTGTCTCCCGCCCTCGCACGGAAGCATCGGGCTGAAGGACCGAGCCGCGGGCGCCGCAGACCACGCCGTCCTGAACGAGAAGATCATCCACCTGATGCCGGAACAGAAGCGTAACAAGGCCCTTCGCTTCCGCTTCGCGCACGCGGCGAACAAAGGGGGCAAGCACAGCCGGCCCGGTTCCCCAGGTCACATGAAAGCGCGGTACGGAGTTTCCGTGGCCATGCGCCAAGCCGCCTCCCCGCTCGGCCCAACCGACCACCGGGAACCAGCGCATTCCCTGCTGATAAAGCCATGAACGCTTTTCGCCTGCGGCGAACTCCAGATAGGCCTCTGCCCAGCGACGCGGCCAATAGTCTTCCGGCCTGTCGAATGACGCGGACCCCATCCAGTCCTGTCGCGCCAGGCCGAGGTTGTCGCGAATGCCCAGCAGCCGCTGTTCAGGGCTGTCGACGAAGAACAGCCCGCCCAGAGACCAGAATGCCTGCCCACCGACGCTCTGTTCGCCCTCCTGCTCGACGATGCAGACCTTCCGTCCGCGCTCCGCTGCCTCCGCCGCAGCCACAAGCCCGGCAAGTCCTGCGCCGATGACCAGCACATCACACTCAATCAAAGCATTCTCCCCCAAACGCCACGAGCCTACGCGGAGACCCGCCCGGCGACAACGCCACTTTTCCGCCGTGAAATTTTTTTGGCCGGATGTCGAAATGAGCCAACGCCGAGTCTCATTCTCTCGGAACGGTCTACCGCCGATCCCCCAAGCGTTGCAGCATTCTGCTTTTGGTTCTTAGATGCCTGCACGCCGGTCAATACAACCATTCTGGAGGAATACACATGCAATACGCGCTCATCGTTCGCGAATCGTCGCGGGATTTTGCCCGCCGCGCCGATCCCACCTACCGCGACGGCTGGATCGCCTACACGCAGGCTCTGATCCAAGCCGGCATCATGACCGGCGGCGCCGGCCTGACCGCGCCCGAAACCGGCACGGTGGTGCGGCGCAAGGGCGAGGACCACGACGTGCAGGATGGTCCATACCCTGAGGGCAAGGAGCAGTTGGGAGGCTTCTATCTGATCGACGTACCGGACTTCGATACGGCGCTCGAATGGGCGACCCGGGTTCCGGTCTCCGCAGAAGGTTCGGTCGAAGTGCGCCCTCGCCTTCAGATGTGAGGCGGACATGACGGTCGAAGCCGAACGCGTCGCCGAAAGGGTGGCGCGTCAATCCTATGGCAAGCTGGTCGCCTTCCTGGCGGCCCGCTCCCGCGATCTGCCGGCCGCCGAGGATGCGTTGTCACAAGCGCTCGTCGATGCTCTGCGGGTCTGGCCGGAACACGGCATCCCCGACAGGCCGGAGGCGTGGGTGCTGGTCGCTGCGCGGCGCAACCTCATGCGAGCTGCACGCCATCGATCCGTTCGCGAGAATGCGCGACCAACGATCGTCCTGGCCTTCGAGGAGGCCGAGGCGAGGATGAACGAAGTGGCCACCGACGCGTTGCCCGACGAACGCCTGAAGCTGCTTTTCGCCTGCACTCATCCGCAAATCGACAAAGGCATTCACACGCCGCTGATGCTGCAAGTCGTGTTGGGCATCGACGCAAAAGCAATCGCGCAGGCCTTCGTGGTTTCGCCTGCCGCCATGGGCCAGCGGTTGGTCCGGGCCAAGGCGAACATTCGCGATACCGGCATCGGGTTTGCCATACCCGATCGACACTCGCTGCCCGAGCGTCTGTCCGCCGTTCTTTCCGCAATCTACGCGGCCTACGGGCTTGGTTGGGACAATCTCGATGGCGCCGATGGCGGTCGCAGTGGCCTTTCCAGCGAAGCCATCTGGCTCTGCCGGGCGCTGCTTTCAATGCTTCCCGAAGAGCCAGAGGTGATCGGTTTGCTTGCCCTGATGCTCTATTGCGAGGGTCGACGTGCCGCGCGGCACAATGCCGAGGGCGAGTACATCGCGCTCGACAAGCAGTCGACGGATCGCTGGAATGCGATCATGCTCGCCGAAGCCGACACGCTGCTCCGCAAGGCCGGCGCCGCCAACCGCTTCGGTCCGTTCCAGTGCATGGCCGCCATTCAATCCGTTCATGCCGCCCGCCGGCTGACAGGCCTGACGGACTGGGACGCTCTCGTGATCTTGTATGATGCGCTGCTGATGATGCAGCCGACGATCGGCGCCCGCGTCAGCCGTGCCGCCGTCCTCGGTCGCACGAAGGGACCCAAAGCTGGGCTGGCGTCTCTCGACGCCATGGACGCAAAGGAAATCAGAGCCTACCAGCCCTATTGGGCCGTTCGCGCGCACTTGCTGACGGAAGTTGGAGACTATCCGGCGGCAGAGGCCGCCTACCTTTCAGCAATCGGCCTCAGCGACAGCCCGGCGGTGCGCTGTTTCCTGATGGATCGCCTCACCGACGTTCGGTCGGGCGTCGCGTAACCCTACTTCTCGGTCAGCTTGAGCTCGATACGACGGTTGGTTGCGCGCGCCTCGGGCGTGTCGCCTGGTGCGATCGGCTGGAACTCGCCGAAGCCGGCGGCGACGAGACGGTCGGCCGGCACGCCGTGGGAAATCAGGAACTTGACGACCGAGATCGCACGTGCGGACGACAGCTGCCAGTTATCGACATATCGTCCGGTGCCCGCGAGCGGCACATTGTCCGTATGCCCATCGACACGCAGTACCCAGTTGATCTCAGGCGGAATTTCCTTGGCAACGTCGAGGAGCGCCGTCGCAAGCTTTGCCATCTCGACCTGCCCGTCCGGATTGAGATCCGCACTGCCCGAGGGAAACAGCACTTCCGACTGGAAGACGAAGCGGTCGCCGACAATCCTGATATTCTCGCGGTCGGACAGGATCTCGCGCAGGCGCCCGAAGAAGTCTGACCGGTAGCGGTTGAGCTCCTGCACGCGTTGCGCAAGAGCGACGTTCAGGCGCCGTCCGAGATCGGCGATCTTCGCCTGCGAACTCTGATCCTTCTGCTCGGAAGCCTGCAGAGCAGCTTCGACAGCGGCGATCTGGCTGCGCAAGGCGGCGATCTGCTGGTTGAGAAGCTCGACCTGGCTCATCGCCCGGTCACTCATTTGCTTCTGTTCGTCGAGTTCCTTCGTCAGGTTGCCGACACGTGCTTCCGCAGCGCTTTGTCCGCCCGACCCAGCATCAAGGAGCGCCTTCAGGCGGGATCTTTCGCTCTCGGCGGACGCTAGGGAGGCCTGCAGATTGGCGACGCTATCCTCGAGGTCCTGCTTGCTTCCCTTCTCCAGGGCGAGAAGCTGCGTCAATTCGTTGATCTGGCTGTTCAGCCGATTCAACACCTCGTCCCGGCCCGTAATCTCACGGCTCAGGATATATTGTCCGACCACGAAGACGGTCAGCACGAACATGATGGAGATCAGCAGTGTCGATAGTGCATCAACGAAACCTGGCCAGTAGTCCACCGCGCGTTGGGGGCGACGATTGCGGGCAAGAGCCATGGCTTACTTGCCCTCGGTCTTTTCGGGTTGCTGCATGCGTTGAGAGCGTTCGCCTGAGCCGTGCTTTTCCTGCGAGCCGATCCTCTCAGCCAGGCGATCGAGCGTGCGCCGCATCGCCTTCGTCTCGTCCTGCTGCGCCTCGATCCAGTCGCGAAGCATCTGCTGTTCATTGCGCATGTTCTTGACTAGGCCCTGAATGCCTTCGGCAAGGTTTGCCATTGCCGCAACCGACCTCTGGGTGCCGCCGCTGCCTTCCTCTGAGATCCGGCGCATATATTCGGAGAGCGCCCGAACGTCGTCCGGTGAGACCGCCGAGTTGGGATTGATGGTCGGGATCGCCACATCGGAGCCGACGTCGGTCACTGACGAAAGCCAGTTCTCCAGCTCCATGTAGAAGCGGTTCTGAGCACGGCCTGCCTGCAGATCAAGGAAACCCAAGATGAGCGAGCCGGACAAGCCAAGCAGCGACGACGAGAATGCCTGGCCCATGCCCGAAAGCGGCATCGAAAGCCCCTCCTTCAGCGCTCCGAGAACATCGGTCGAACCGTTCGAACCCGCGTCGAGCGTCTGAATAACCGAGCTGATCGAACCGATCGTGCCGATAAGACCCCAGAACGTACCAAGCAGGCCGAGAAAGACGAGGAGGCCGATCAGGTAGCGCGACACGTCGCGCGATTCATCGAGGCGGTTGGCAATGGAATCGAGAATGGAGCGAAACGCCGCCGTCGAGATTCCCGCCGAAGCGCTGCGGCTGCCGATCAGAGTCCGCATCGGAGCAAGCAGCTTGGGATTGCGGCCGACCTTGTCGGCGCTGCCTGCAGCGCGGAACGAATTGAACCACCGTACTTCCGGGCGCAACGACAGCACATGGCTGAAGACGAGGATGATACCGACCGCCAATACGCCGAGGATCAAACCGTTAAGGCCCGGATTGTGCATGAAAGCGGTCTGCGTCTGCCGGAAAAGAATGGCTGCGATGAACCCGACGATGATCAGAAACAGCACCATCGTCCAAAGAAACGGCATCGGACTGGAAAGTTTATAGCTGTAATTACCCGTGGTTTTTTCGGTCGAGCCGAACTCAGCCACATTCACATTTTCCATAGGTTCCGCAGCCTCCGGATTCATTTCAGCCGGAGACTAGAGCAACATTGTGCCGAATTGAAGTATGCGCGGAACGAAAACCGTGCCTTTACAACAGCGATTTACCGAGCCGGGATCGGGCGCTTGGCGACTTCAAGCAATGCCTTCTGGATATACTCGTTGCCTGCAACCACCGAGCCCGTCTCGAGAATGGACGAGCCGCCTTCCCAATCGGACACGTAGCCGCCGGCTTCGCGGATGAGCAGGATGCCCGCAGCGATATCCCAGGCCGACAACGCAGTTTCCCAATAGCCATCAAACCGACCGGCAGCCACATAGGCGAGATCGAGCGACGCCGCGCCCATGCGACGAATCCCGGCAACTTCGCCCATGACGTGCCGGAGTTCAACGAGGAATTTGCCGTGGTTTCCGCGGCCGAGGTGCGGTACGCCGCAGGCAATGACGGAATCAGACAGCACGCGGCGTGCGCCGACACGCAGACGGCGATCGTTCAGGAAGGCGCCGCCGCCGCGTTCAGCGGTGTAGAGTTCGTCCGTCGCAGGATTGAAGACGACACCAGCCACGACTTCATTGTTGCGCTCGAGCGCGATCGATACCGCAAACATCGGGATGCCGTGCAGGAAGTTTGTCGTGCCGTCGAGCGGATCGACGATCCAGCGATGCGCTCCGTCCGTGCCCTTGATTTCCTCGCTCTCTTCGCCGAGGAAGCCATAGGTCGGGCGGGCCTTCAGCAGTTCGTCCTTAACGATCTTTTCGGCCTTGCGGTCGGCATTCGAGACGAAATCGCCCGGGCCTTTCACCGAGACCTGCAGGTTCTGCACTTCCCCGAAATCACGTCCCAGCGACTTGCCTGCCTTGATGGCAGCCTGAACCATGACATTGAGGAGAGCTGAACGAGCCATGTGAGCACTTTTCCTTGAGCGGTAAACGGTATGCGCTGTCAGGGTGGGAAAGGTCCCTGATCGCCGGAGAAGGCGGCGCTCGATAAGATTGGCCGCCTCAAGACCACAAAATCGGGAAAATTTCAAGAGGAGACCGTAGAACCACGACGCCGACGGAAAAATGCGACTCAAATATTTCTGGACAGATTGATCCGGAATTGCTATTTGCGTGTCCATGGCAAGGCACAAGGAATTCGACAAAGACAATGCTCTCGACGCTGCGATCGGCGTCTTCTCCCAGCATGGCTATGAGGGCAGCTCCACCGACACCCTGCTTGCGGCGATGAAGATCAGCCGGCAGAGCATGTATGATACCTTCGGCGACAAGCGCAGTCTCTACCTCCAGGCTCTGAAGCGTTACAATACCGACAGTATTCTGCGCATCATCGCGGACATGCAAAACGGCGCGCAACCGCTTGATGCCCTGGAGGCTGCCCTGTTCGCCTTCGCATCTCGACCTGCCTCGGAGGCGTCGAAGGGCTGCCTCGGCGTCAGCGCGATTTGCGAGTTTGGCCGCACCGACGCAGATGTGGCGACCTTGACTGACAGCGCCTCGGCAATGCTTGCCAAGGCAATCTTCACGCTGCTGAAGGATGGCCAGAGGAAAGGCCAGCTATCGGCGGAAATCGATCCCGAAGCCGCCACCCAGTTTCTCGGTGCCACCCTATCCGGCATGAAAGTCAGCGCCCGCAACGGCGCAAGCCCCGAAACCCTGCGCACCATCGCCAGTCTCGCAATCCGCAGCCTTCGATAACAGCCCAATCGAAGAGCGCTGATTTTCCGCACCCGATTCTAGATTAAACAGTCCAATAAGGAGAAATAAAAATGACGAAACCACTTGAAGGAAAGGTCGCAATCGTGACCGGCGGCTCACGCGGCATCGGCGCGGCGATCGTTCGCAGGCTGGCGATGGATGGCGCCACAGTCGCCTTCACCTTTGCCAATTCCAAGGAGAAAGCTGAAGCAATCACAGCTGAGATCGAGTTGAAGGACGGCAGGGCACTTGCCATTCAAGCCGACAGCGCGGATGCCGCAGCACTGCAGCGAGCCATCGACAAGGCTGCCGATCACTTTGGCTCCATCGACATTCTCGTCAACAACGCAGGAATCCTGTTGTTGAATAGCTTGGAAACCTTCCCTCTGGAGGACTTCGACCGCATGTTCGCCGTCAATGTGCGGGCCGTCTTTGCCGGCACGCAGGCCGCAGCGAAACATATGCATGAAGGCGGTCGGATCATCACCATCGGCAGCGTGACCGCGGAACGCAGCGGCTTTCCGACATCCGCTGTCTACAGCATGACCAAGGGCGCAGTCGCTGCGATGATGCGCGGCCTCGCGCGCGATCTCGGCCCGCGCGGCATTACCGTCAACACGATCCAGCCCGGACCTACCGAGACGGACATGAATACCGATCCGCATGCCAATGAGATGTTGAAGGGGTTGATTGCCCTCGGTCGCATGGGAAAAGACCGCGAGATTGCAAGCCTTGCGGCCTATCTCGCAAGTTCAGAAGCGTCCTTCATCACCGGCGCCAGCCTGACGATCGACGGCGGCTATCTCGCCTGAGACAGAAAGCCGGCGGCACGAGCCGCCGGTCCATTCAGAGCCTTTCAGGGGTTAAATCACTGAAGGCGGCGGAATTTGTTGGCAGCATCGATGGCCGCCTTCTGCTGGTCGTCCTCAATGCCGAGATAGAAGTCTTCAAGTTCCGGGTCGGGCAGACCGGCGCGGCGCGACAGGACATACCATTTCGCGGCCTCGACAGGATCCGGCTTGGTTCCAAGCGCGTTGATATAGAGGTGCGCGAGCTTGTTCTGCGCAACGACGTTGCCACGATTGGCGGCAAGCCTCAGCCACTGGAAACCCTTGACGAAATCGCGCGGGCCGTTTTGACCGTTGACCAGCCAGATGCCAAGATCGACTTGGGCGGTGTCGAAGCCGGCATGCGCAGCACGTGCCATCCATTCGCGCGCCAGCTCCTTCTTTTCCTCCGGCAAGTCGGGCAGCGAGGCGTAAATCTCCGCCACCGCATACTGCGCGTCGGCGATGCCCTGTTCGGCAGACTTCTCATAATAAGGCAGGGCAAGCTTCAATCCCTTGTCGCCGGGATTGTCGGTCGTGAGGATCTGGCCCCAGTTGAATTGCGCCGAAGCATTTCCGCCATCGGCCGCCTTGTGCATGTATTCGTCGGCCTTGGCCTTGTCGCGCTTGACGTACCGGCCCTCGATCAGCATCAGCGCGTATTTGAACATTGCTGCAGCGTCGCCGCCTTCCGCACCGTTGCTGTACCAGAAGGCCGCGTTCTTCATGTCGCGTTTGACGCCCAGCCCGTCCGCCAGAAGCTCACCCATAAGCGTCTGCGCTGCCGGATCGCCGAGTTGTGCCCGGGCCAGAGCCTTTTCCATCGCCGTCAGATAGTAGCCGCGCTGATAGGCGCCGTAGGCCTCATCGACAACGCCCTTATAATCCTTTTCCGGCGGCAGGTCCGGCAACTTCGCGCCCATGCGGTCGAAAACGCCAACGCCCGTCGAGGGTCCCGTGCCATCGGTCTGCGGCCGCCCGGCTTTGAGCGACTCTGGGGCGGTCGCCAGTGGCCGTGTCACGACATTGTCGACAACCTGGGCCGAAGCGCCATGGGTAAATCCCACCAAAATGGCGACAGTAAAGGCAGCGGACAGGCGCAGATGACGGGCTAGGATCGGCATGAGCGCGATATCAATCCTCAAACCGTGGCGCTTTTTCGTCCAAGAGCGCATTGATCTCGGCGACGATGGACGGCGCACGCCCGGCTTCCGCGAAAACCGCCAGCCGCAGCGCGACGAACTCCGCGCCGGTTTCGGCAACGGCCAGTGCGGAAGCTGGATCCGTACCGCCCATCACGATGCACGGGATCTCGATCATCGAAGCCCACCACTCGCCGAGCGCGAGGTTCTTGGGGTGCGCCTCCGGCTTGATGTCGCCGTCGAGCTTGCCGAAGAAGATGTAGTCCGGTCGCTCCTCGCCGATCTCAAGCGCATGGTGGCGATCAGCGGCATTGCCGCCGCCGACGATCAGCTTGTCGGCATACTTGTCGATCGCTTCGGAAATTTCGCTCGCCGGACCGGTCAGATGCAGGCCATCCGCCTTGCTGCGCCCGACGACGCGGCTGTCGCCCGCTAGCAGTGCGGCCGCACCTGACTCCTGAATGATGGGAACCAGCTTCTCGGCGTGCTTCTGGAACTCGCCGTCATTGAGGCTGTATTGCGGTACGATCACCGAGGCGACGTCACCGCCCTTCAAGGCGTCACCGACGATCTTCGCCTGCTCGTCGACATCGGCAATGTCGGGCGCGATCAGAACTAGGCGGCAGCGGTTTTCCGGTTCGGTCATGAACTCTTTCCATTTACAGCAGGACAGGTCGTTTTGCGGCCTATCTGCACTCGTCTCGTGTGAGTAGTTCCGTTAGACGGGACTGGCAAGTGGAGGATTTCAAAAGCATGCCGATGGACTTGTCATTTTACTACGCCGCCGTTCCTGCTGTCATCCTCGTCGGATTGGCGAAAGGCGGCATGGGTGATGCCTTGTCGCTGATCGGATTGCCGTTTCTCGCTCTCGTCGTCTCGCCCGTTCAGGCCGCCGCGATCCTGCTCCCGATCCTCGTTTTCATGGACATGATCTCGCTCGTGATCTGGCGCGGACACGGCGACTGGACAACGCTGAAGATCATGCTGCCGGGCGCATTGTTCGGCATCGGGCTCGGCTGGGCGACTTCGGCGCTCGTTCCAGGCAATGCGCTTCGCGTCGTCATCGGCGCGGTCACCATCCTCTTTTGCCTTCGTTACTTCTGGAACAACTTCGGCCCAGCAGCCGGAAAGCATACGCCACCTCGAGCCCAACGGCCGCTGCTTGCGACGACGTGGGGAAGCCTGTCCGGCTATGGCAGCTTCGTCGCTCATGCCGGCGGAGCACCGTTCCAGATCTATGCCTTGCCGCTGCAGATGCAGCCACGGGAGTATACGGGAACCAGCGTCCGCTTCTTCGCAATTCTCAACGCCGTCAAGCTCATACCCTACTTCGCGCTCGGCCAGCTCGACACGCAGAACCTCTCCACATCGGCCACGCTGCTGCCGTTCGCGCCGCTTGCGACGATTGCCGGCGCCTGGTGCGTGCGCCGGATGAAGCCCGCGATCTTCTACCCTTTCATGTACGCCATGGCGCTCATTGCCGCCGTCCTGATCGCGAAGGAAGGCTTGGGTTTCTGACAATTTTGGGTTTCGTTGCGTCGCACAATTTCCTTGCCCGATTGCGCCGTTTGACGTAGCGTTTTCGCTATGTCGAACGTGGATCCCTTCACCGCGATAGCCGACCCTCACCGGCGCTTCCTGCTGGAGGAGTTGCGACGCGCGCCGAAGACCGTGAGCGAACTTGCCGAGGGGTTGCCGATCAGCCGCCCCGCCGTCTCCCAGCACCTCAAGGCGCTGCTGGACTGCAATCTGGTTTCGGTGACCGCAGAAGGCACCCGACGCATTTATGCGGTCAACAATCGCGGCTTCGACAGGCTCAATCTCTGGCTCGATCAGTTCTGGGCCTAGCCCGACCGCTCAAACGAAGGACGCCGGCTCGCGACTTTCCGTCGGAGCCGGCGCCATAACCGCCTGTCGAGCACGAACTGGTCTAAGCTTTTGGTGAAATTGGAGTTTTGCCCTCCTCGCCTAGGGCCGCGTTCGTTGATTTATTGCATCCTACTCAATGGAAGGATGATTTAAGGCGCTCAATCTCGTCCTTGATCCGCAATTTTCTGCGTTTGCACTCAGCTACTTCATTATCGTTTCGGGAGGGGGATGTCATAAGCGAATGCAACTCCTCCTCGAGAGCAACATGCTTTTTCTGGAGTGACTCAAGATGAGCTTGAACAGTCATTTGACCCTTCCTTCCTCTTACCTCTCCCCGGCCAACACCGCCGGAGATCCAAGGCGTCAACCCTTCGACTGTGACATATTTTTGAAGCCTTGTCGAAGGTGAAAGCAAGGAGAACACGTGGCAAAATCATGACGAACAGCCGCTAGCCGTTACCTCCAATTGGTGATAGGAGCTTGCGGAAATTATCGGCAGAACGGACGATGTCCGAAGACGGTTATGGGGAATGCAAAATGGCCGATCAGGAACAGGCGGAAATCAGGCTCATGGTCGCAAGACTGCGCCAGGAGCACGAGGATTACGACGCCGCCATCAACGCCATGATTGCCACAGGATGCGACGCATTGCGCATCCAGCGCATGAAGAAGAAGAAATTGGTCATCAAGGACAAGCTGTCCAAGCTGGAAGACCAGATCATCCCTGACATCATCGCCTGAAGGGAACGCCGTGACGATGACAGACAGACCATCCGTTGCCATCATCATGGGAAGCCAGTCCGATTGGGAGACCATGAAGAACGCCGCCGACACGCTGGAGGCGCTCGAAATTCCCTATGATGCGCGCATAATATCGGCCCACCGCACACCGGATCGCCTGGTGAACTTCGCAAAGTCCGCCCGCGATGAAGGCTTCAAGGTGATTATTGCTGGCGCCGGCGGCGCGGCCCACCTTCCCGGCATGGCCGCAGCCATGACGCCGCTGCCAGTTTTCGGCGTCCCGGTCCAATCCAAGGCACTGTCAGGTCAGGACAGTCTTCTTTCCATCGTCCAGATGCCGGGCGGCATCCCGGTCGGCACGCTTGCCATCGGCAAGGCGGGTGCGATCAACGCTGCTCTTCTGGCAGCAGCCGTACTGGCATTATCGGACGAAGAGATTGCCGACCGGCTCGACGAATGGCGCGAGCGCCAGAGCGCCGCGGTAGCCGAATATCCGATGGACGACCTATGACAGTAAGAACGATCGGCATCATTGGCGGCGGCCAGCTCGGCCGCATGCTTGCCATGGCCGCTGCACGACTGAACTTCCGCACCGTCGTCCTGGAACCGCAGGCCGACTGTCCAGCAGCGCAGGTCGCCAACGGACAGATCGTCGCCGCCTACGACGATCCTGCAGCGCTGGCCGAACTTGCGAAGGCTTGCGACGTCGTTACCTATGAGTTCGAGAATGTTCCGGTAACCGCCGCCGAAACCCTTGCAAGTAAGGTCCCGGTCTATCCACCACCGAAGGCGCTCGAGGCCGCACAGGATCGGCTGGTCGAAAAGCGCTTCATCAATGGATGCGGCATCCCGACGGCGCGCTTCCATGCGGTCGACAGCCAGGCCGATCTCGAAGTGGCCCTGAAGGACTTCGGCGGACGCGGCGTCCTCAAAACCCGCCGCCTCGGCTATGACGGCAAGGGACAGAGAGTATTCCGCTCCGCAGCCGATGCGCCGGATGGCGCCTTTGCAGCACTCGGCAACGTGCCGCTCATTCTCGAGAGCTTCGTTGCCTTCGAGCGCGAGATCTCGATCATCGCGGCGCGCGCGGCCGACGGCACCGTCGCCTGCTACGACCCAGCCGAAAACATTCACCGCAATGGCGTCCTGCACACGTCGACCATACCCGCGTCCATCGCTGCGGAAACGGCAGCCGCCGCCAGCGAAGCCGCCGAGAAGATCCTGGCGGCGCTCGGCTATGTCGGTGTCATCGGCATCGAATTCTTCGTGCTCGCGGACGGCAGCCTGATCGCCAATGAAATGGCGCCCCGTGTCCACAACTCCGGTCACTGGACGGAAGCCGCTTGCGTTGTCTCGCAATTCGAGCAGCATATCCGTGCCGTCGCCGGCATGCCGCTCGGCAATGCCGACCGCCACTCGGACTGCGTCATGCAGAACCTGATCGGTGACGATATTCTGGCCCTGCCCGACTGGCTGCAGCGACCCGACACGCTGGTCCACCTCTACGGCAAGACGGAATCCCGCCCCGGCCGCAAGATGGGCCACGTCACCACGTTGACCGCAAAATTGCCGGTTTTTCCCTGACAAAAGCCGCTTCGGCCACGGGAAAAACACCGTCATGTGGTTGACACAGCGGAACCGTCGGGTTATCTGCACGCCCAACCTGAAGAGCGCGCCCTGAGCGCGCTTTTGAATGTAATAGATACGGGCGAATGTGAATTCCCCCTCAAACATCGCGGATCAAAACAATGAAGATCAAGAATTCGCTCAAGTCGCTCAAGGCTCGTCATCGTGACAACCGCCTGGTTCGCCGCAAGGGCCGCATCTACATCATCAACAAGCTGAACCCGCGCTACAAGGCTCGTCAGGGCTGATATAGCGCGCCTGTACGGCTTCGTGGCATTCTGCGCCCGCCGTCCGGGGATTGCTTCTGCAATCAAATCAAATTGTTTTGATCTTCAGCGATGGCGGGCTACTATGTCCGCCATGCGCTTTTTTGCTATGACCTGCGCGGCGTTGCCGCTGTCCCTTATCTTGTTCGCTCCTGTTTTCCCTGCCGCAGCTGCGGACAAGGATGTCATCGTCGAGCAGCCGGGCGCAAACCTCTCACCCAAGCAGCATGTGAATCAGCTCTTCGAACAGCTGAAGCGCGAGCGCGACCCTGACAAAGCAAGCGGTATCGCCGATGAAATCCGTACCGAGTGGAACGACTCGGGCAGCGCGACCGTCAATCTCCTGATGCAGTGGGCCGACAAGGCGATCCAGGAGAAGCGCACCGCCGCCGCCCTCGACTTCCTCGATCAGGCGATCGCCCTCAAGCCGGATTACGCAGAGAGCTGGAATCGCCGGGCGACGCTCAACTACGCCAATGACAACTATCGCAAGTCCATGTCCGACATCGAGCGCGTGCTTGACATCGAGCCCCGCCACTTCGGCGCGCTCTCCGGCATGGCCGCCATTCTAATGGAAACGGGCAACGACGCGCTGGCCCTGAAAGCCTGGGAACGTTTCCTGGCGATCTATCCTGCCAATCGAAGCGCCCAGGAGCAGATGAATACACTCTCCGAAAAGCTGGCCGGCAGCCGCACCTGATCTTGACGGCGGCGCGCGCAGCCCAATCTTAGCCTCGGTTACGTGATTTCAGCAGATATTGCCATGCTTGCCGAAGCTTCCGCTTTCATTGCCTCTGTTGCCGCCGCTGTTGGCTACTCCATCTACATGGAACGGCAGTTCGAGGCCAATTATCCCAATATTGGCGAACTTACCGATATCGGCGGTTACCAGCTGAATGCCGTCCATGTTCCACGTCCCGAAACCGCCGATCTACCGCCGCTGGTCTTTATCCACGGAGCAGGCGGCAATCTGCTCGATCAAGTCGGCGCCTTCCTGGGATCGCTAGAGGGCCGTGCAGAGATGCTGTTCGTCGACCGGCCGGGTCATGGCTACTCGGAACGCGGCGGCCCCGAGAATGCCCTGCCGTCCGGACAGGCGGACGCGATCGCAACGCTGATGGAGAAGCGGGGAATCAAACGGGCTATCATCGTTGGCCACTCCTTCGGCGGCGCCATCGCGGCCGCCTTCGGCGTGCGCCATCCCGACAAGACGGAAGGCCTGCTCTTTCTCGCCCCCGCGACTCATCCCTGGCCGGGCGGCATCGATTGGTATTATCACCTGGCTGCAATGCCCATGCTCGGCTGGCTCTTTACCCACGCCATTGTCGTGCCGCTAGGTTTGCGACGGCTGGAGCAGGCGACGATGAACGTCTTCCGTCCCAATCCGCGCCCGGAAGACTATATCGCGAAGACAGGCCCCACCTTGGCGCTACGTCCGCGCGCCTTTTACAACAACGCCATCGACTGCACCCGCCTGCTGGCTTACCTCAAGGCGCATTCTCCGCAATATTCCAGGATCACCGCACCTGCTGTCGTCATCACCGGTGACAGCGATGCCATCGTCTGGGAACATATTCATTCGCAAGGACTGGCCCGCGATATCGCCGGCTCCGAACTAGTGAGGATACAGGGCCTCGGCCACAAGCCGGATTATGTGGTCACCGACGTCGCCATTGCCGCCATGGAGAAGATCAGTGGCGCGACCCGCGACCTTCAGGCCGCCGCCCGCCAGGCCGAGCACCGCTTGGTGCACCAAAAGCCCGCGCGGCCGCCAGACATTGCCGCGCCCTTCGGCGATCCAGCGAGCCTGTCCGGGCCCGTCGCAACCGAAAACTAACCTTTCAGTAACGGAACACACCACTGCTGAGCGCAGTGCATTGCCGAGCGCTCGTTGCGTCCCATATCCATCGCACCGTCATGCTTTGAGGGAAGTCATGGATCAGCCCAACATCAGAATATTCGCGGTTGCCGCCGCACTGTCGCTCTCACTTGCACCGTCGGCGTTCGCCGCCTCGCCCGCGCCCGTTGAAGCCGAACATGGCATGGTGGTGACCGCACAGCATCTGGCGACCGATGTCGGCGTCGGTGTCCTGAAGAACGGCGGCAATGCCGTCGATGCCGCGGTTGCGGTTGGCTACGCCCTCGCGGTCGTCTATCCGACGGCCGGCAACATCGGCGGCGGCGGTTTCATGACGATCCGGCTGAAGGACGGGAAGACGACATTTCTCGATTTCCGCGAGCGCGCGCCGCTCGCAGCCACCAAGACGATGTATCTCGATGCGAAGGGCGATATCGTTCCCCGCGCCAGCCTCGACGGCTATCTCGCCGTCGGCGTGCCCGGATCCGTGATGGGCTTCGAGACGGCGCGAGAAAAGTACGGCACGAAGTCGCGACAGGATCTGCTGGCGCCGGCCATTCGCTACGCCAAGGAAGGCTTCACGCTGGAACAAGGCGACGTGGCCAACATTTCCGGCAGCGCCAAGAGGCTTGCGAAGGATGAAGCCGCTGCAAAGATCTTCCTGAAAGCAGAAGGAAAGCCATACGCCGCAGGCGAAAAACTGGTGCAACCCGACCTCGCCGCCGTTCTTTCCAGCATCGCCGACAAAGGGCCCGACGCTTTCTATAAGGGCATGCCGGCCGACGCGATCACCAAGGCGAGCCAGGCGAAGGGCGGCATTCTCGCCAAGGAGGATTTCGAGCAGTACGCGGTGCGTGAACTGAAGCCCGTCGAATGCAGCTACCGCGGTTATGACATCATCTCTTCGCCTCCCCCCTCCTCCGGTGGCGTCATCATCTGCGAAATCCTCAACGTGCTCGAGGATTACCCGCTCTCCTTCCTCGGCTACGGTTCTGCTGAGACGGTTCACCTGATGGTAGAGGCGATGCGCCATGCCTATGTCGACCGCAACGCTGCCCTCGGCGATCCCGACTTCGTGGAGAACCCGATGTCGACATTGCTCGACAAGAGCTACGCCAAGGCGATCCGCGCCAAGATCGATCCCTATAAATCCAGCACGTCGGCCGACCTGAAGCCGCTCGGAGCCAAGGAAAGCGTCGAGACCACGCATTATTCCATCATCGACGACGAAGGAAATGCCGTCGCGGTCACCTATACGCTGAATGGTTCCTTCGGCGCTGGCGTTGTCGCGCCCGGCACCGGCATCCTGCTCAACAACGAGATGGACGACTTCACCTCGAAGCCTGGCGTTCCGAACCTCTACGGTCTCGTTCAGGGCGAGGCCAATGCGATTGCACCGAAGAAGACGCCGCTCTCCTCGATGAGCCCGACGATCGTGACCAAGGACGGCAAGCCCTTCATGGTCATCGGCAGCCCCGGTGGATCGCGCATCATCACCATCACCCTCGAGGCGATCCTCAACGTCATCGATTTCGGCATGGACATCAGCCAGGCGGTCAACGCCCCACGCATTCACCACCAATGGCAGCCTGACAAGATCTATCTCGAGCCCTACACGCTCTCGCCTGATACGATCCGGGCGCTGATCGCCATGGGCCATACACTGGATGACGGCAGCGGCCCACCGCAATGGGGGCAGGCCGCCGGCGTCCTTGTCGGCGGAAAGAGCCTCGCCGATATCGAGAAGGGTGGCGGCGCACGCTACAACGGCGCGATGGACAGCCGCGCCTCCGAGGGCTCCGCCGGCGGATACTGATTATCGGATGCGAGCGCGGAGGTAGTCGCCGTTGATGCTGGCGCGTAGTATGGCGCTTTTCGTGTCACGGTGACAAAGTCGTCGTTCACAAGCATCACGTGTAGCCTTATGCAGGGGCATACCGTCATTCGAAAGAGTCTCCATGACCAGCATTGAAATGATCGTTGCCGCCCGCGCCCGTCTGCGCGGACATACGCGCCGCACGCCCCTTCTCTCCTCTCCCTTCATCGACGAGCTTGCCGGACGGCGGGTATTCGTGAAGGCCGAGTGCCTCCAACATACCGGCTCCTTCAAATTCCGCGGCGGCTGGTCCGCCGTTTCCGCACTCGATCCGGCCGTACGCGCGCACGGTGTCATCGCTTTCTCGTCAGGCAATCACTCGCAGGGTGTGGCGCTCGCCGCCAAGCTTCATGGCGTGCCTTCGGTGATCATCATGCCGTCGGACGCCCCGAAACTGAAGATTGCCAACACCCGCGCCCTCGGCGCCCAAGTCGTGCTCTACGACCGCGCCACACAGGATCGCGACGCCATCGGCGCCAAGCTTTCGGGCGAACACAAGTTGACCCTGATCAAGCCGTTCGACGAGCCCCAGGTGATCGCCGGCCAGGGCACGACGGGTCTCGAGATCGCCGAACAGGCGGAAGAGGAAGGCATCATGGCTGCCGAGGTGCTGGTGCCCTGCGGCGGCGGCGGCCTGACGTCGGGGATCGCGCTTGCGCTCGAGGCTAGCGCGCCTGCGTTCCGCGTGCGTCCCTGCGAGCCTGAAGGCTTCGACGATACGACACGGTCGCTGGCCTCAGGCAAGATCGAGCGCAACGCGGCGATGACCGGCTCCATCTGCGATGCGATCATTACCCCGCAGCCCGGCAATATCACCTTCCCGATCCTGCAGCGCCTTGCCGGCCCCGGTATCGTCGTGACAGACGAGGAGGCGCTTCGCGCCATGGTGATAGCCTTTGTGCGACTGAAGATTGTCGTCGAACCGGGCGGCGCGGTCGCCCTTGCCGCAGCGCTGTTCCACGGCGATGAGATGGAGGAAGACAACGTCGTCGTCGTCACCTCGGGAGGCAACGTCGACGCCGATATCTTCGCCGGCGCACTGGCCCGGCACGGGTAGAGGCAGAACAAGCCTGCCCACCCCGTCTCTTACGCTACGCAGCCTTGTAGCGCGCCGCGGGTGCCGACCGTGACAGGTTCGGCATCAGCGCCTGGCGTGCATCCTCGTAGGCCTTCAGCAATCCGGCATCCTCGAGCGCCGGGATCGTCGCGAATTCACCTTGGTCAAAGCCGGAAAGAGACGCATCCACCATGTCTTCCGCCTGCATGACGATCTCGGTCGGCAGGTGTTCGACCGGCGTACCGGCAATGCCCCAGAATTCGGTCGCCGTCGCCCCCGGCAGCACCGCCTGAACGCGGATATTCTTATCCGCCAGCTCGTGCTTCAGCGATTGGCTGAAAGCAAGAACGAACGCTTTGCTTGCCCCATAGACCCCATTCAGAACTTCAGGCGCGATCGCCACGATCGACGCAATGTTGATGATCGAGCCGCCGCCGCGGGCCGTGAAACCGGGCACGACTGCGTAGGTCAGCCGCATCAGCGCTGTAACGTTGAGATCGACCATCGCCTGCATCTTGTCGACATCGGAGGCCAGCAGCGGCGCGGTGCCGCCGACGCCGGCATTGTTGACCAGAAGGGTGATGCTGCGGTCGTTCTTCAACACCGCCTCGACACGCGCCAGATCAGCCTTATTGCCGAGATCGGCAGGCACCGTTTCAACCGTCCTGCCCGTCTCCCGGGTCAACTTGGTCGCAAGCTCGGAAAGGCGCTCGGCATTGCGCGCGACTAGAATGAGATCGTAACCCCGCTTTGCGAGCCGGTGGGCGTAGATGGCGCCGATCCCCGATGATGCGCCCGTAACGAGTGCGGTTCCTTTGTGCTGCTCGGTCATTGTCGTTCTCCGTGTTGGGCAACAGCGCCTGCTGTTGGCCTGAGGAGAGTCTTACGCCTGATTGCCAATGTCTTGAATGTCATATAAACAACCTTTTAGGACAAACGGAGTTTCGAGCCATGCAGCGCATTGCCGTCCTGCTCTTTCCCGGCTTTCAGATGATGAGCCTCGCCGCCATCTCCGCCTTCGAGTTCACCAACCTCGAACTCGGCGAACAGGTCTACGACATCGCCTATCTCTCCGAGACCGGTGGGCCGGTGCGCGGCTCCTTCGGCGTCACGATGGAGACGACGCGGTTCGACGACCCCACTTTCGATACTCTGCTGGTGTCGGGCGCCGTCGGCATCAAGCTGCCGACCCCACGAGAAGGCGAATTCATCCGCAACGCGCTTGCCGCCTCCCGCCGCGTCGCCTCGATCTGCACCGGTGCATTTCTGCTTGCCGACGCGGGTGTGCTGGACGGCCGGCGCGCCACGACGCATTGGCTGCTCGCTCGAGAGCTGCAATCGCGCTACCCCAAGGTCAGGCTCGAGGAGGATCGCATCTTCATCATCGACGGCTCTGTCTGGAGCTCGGCGGGCATGACAGCCGGGGTCGATCTGGCACTTGCCATGGTCGAGAAGGATCACGGCGCCGACATCGCCCGCGCCGTTGCCCGCAAGCTCGTCGTCTACCACCGCCGGGCCGGCGGCCAATCGCAGTTTTCCGCGCTGTTGGAACTGGAACCCAAATCGGACAGGATCCAGAAGGCGCTGGCCCATGCGCGCAGCAACCTGAAGAACACGCTATCCGTCGAAGAACTGGCAGAAGCAGCGGCGCTCAGCCCCCGCCAGTTCAGTCGGACCTTCCGCGCCGAGACAGGGCAATCGCCCGCAAAAGCGGTGGAGAACCTGCGCCTCGAGGCGGCCCGGCTGATGATGGAACAGGGCCGGCATCCGATCGACGTCGTTGCCACGGAGACAGGCTTCGCGGATCGTGAGAGGATGCGACGCGCATTCCTGCGCGCTTTCGGCCAGCCACCGCAAGCGATCCGCCGCAACGCGCAGCGCGAATATCAGGCATAGGCTCTTGCCGCCGGGCGGACCGCCTGCGGCACGACATCAGCAACGGCCTCCCGCACCGATTGCAGCATGATGGACGCAAGCCGCGCCGTCGCCGGCCCAGGCTCCGCCTCGGCGCGATGCAGGACGAGACCGAGCGAGGGAAGCTCCGGCAAGCCGGCTGCGTCGGCGACAATCGGCTTGACCTTTCGCGGCAGCCCGATCGGTGTGCGAATGGTAATGCCGAGGCCAGCGGCAGTCGCCGCCCACAATCCGCCGAGGCTCGGACTGACGAACGCAAGCCGCCACGGAATGCCCGCCACGTCGAGCGCCTTGGTTGCCGCGGAGCGCAACAGGCACGGGGCTTCCAGCGAGGCGAGGGGCATCGGCTCGCCGCCGCCGAGGCTCCAGTCAACAGCCCCTTCCGCCGGCCCGATCCATCGCATCGGCACTTCGGCGATCTGCTCGCAATGCGGCGTCAACGTGCCATCACTCCACGCCAGTGCCAGATCGAGCTTTCCTGACGTGACGCGCTCGATCAGTTCGACATTGCGCACCACGCGCGCCTCGATGCGGACCTTTGGATGCGCGCGCGCAAAGCGGCCGAGCACGTCGGGCAACAGGGTCTCGCCGAAATCCTCCTGCAGCCCGAGCCTGACCCAGCCCTCCAGCTCGATGCTCTGCACGGCTGCGGCCGCTTCGTCGTTGAGTTCCAGCAACCGCCGCGCATAGGCCAGCATCGTCTCGCCGGCATCGGTGAGCGCAAGGCCGCGCCCTGCCTTGCGGAAGATCGGCGTGCCCGCCTGCTCTTCCAGCTTCTTCAACTGAGCGCTGACCGCCGAGGTCGAGCGGCCAAGCCGGTCGGCCGCTCGCGCGAAGTTGCCGAGCTCCATTCCGGTCGCAAAGGTTCTCAGAACATCGAGATCGAAGATCGTCCGTCGCATCACAATAGTCCCATTTTTAAGGATCATATGTTCAATTAATTCTGATTTTCCGCAATATCGTGGCGTGCGATGCTTCTTCTGTCAAGAATTCACCGAAGGAGGCCGTCATGCCCTTTGTTCGTATCTCTCTGCTACGCGGCAAGTCGCCGGAGTATCTTCGCGCCGTTTCAGACAACATTCATCGCGCCATGGTCGAGACGTTCAATGTGCCGCCTGCCGACCGCTTCCAGGTCATCCACCAGCATGAACCGGGCGAACTGATCTTCGACCGGAACTATCTCGCCGGACCGCGTTCCGACGACTTCGTGCTTTTCGCCATCACCGCCGGAAAGCCGCGCTCGACCGAGACCCGCCAGGCATTCTTCAAGCGCGCGGCCGAGCTTCTCGGACAGTCGCCGGGCATCCGGCCGGAAGACATCATGATCGTCGTCACCACCACATCACCGGATGAGTGGTCGTTCGGCGATGGAAAGGCGCAGATGAGCGAACCCGGCTGGGAAGCCCGCGCCTTCGGGAGTGCGGGATGATGGGCAACCCTGAACGCATGACGATCCAGCGTCCGGGCAATGCCGTCCGCTCGCCCGTCGATATTGCCACCGCGCCCTTCTGGGTGGAGATGCTGTTGGAAGGAAGAGCCGGCGGCGAGAACACGGCGATGCGGGCAAGCCTCGATCCCGGTACGATCACGCGCTGGCACACGCATCCGCGCGGGCAGCTGCTCCATGTTCTAACTGGTAGAGGCCTGGCGCAACGCGAGGGTGGCGCGGTCGAAGAGTTGCGGACCGGCGATGCTATATGGTTCACCGCCGGCGAGAAGCATTGGCGCGGCGCCGGACGCGACAACCCGTTCAGCTACATCAGCCTCCAGGCAACCGAAGCCGGCCGCAACGTCGACTGGCTGGAGCCGGTGGAGATCCGTTCATGATGGCGATGCAGTACAGCTTTACCCTGCCGGCCGAATATGACATGTCGATCATCGACCGGCGCATCCGCGACAAGGGACCGATGCTGGACGGATTTCCGGGTCTCGGCTTCAAGGCATATCTAAGCGCCCGCAAGGGTGAATTCGGATCCCGCGAAAACCTCTATGCGCCCTTCTATCTCTGGCACCAGCCGGAGCGCGCCAGCGACTTTCTTATCGGCCCTGGCTTCGAGGGAGTGACACAGTCTTTCGGCTGGCCCGGTGTGAAGACCTGGATCCTATGGCAAGCGGAAACCGGCTCCGCGGTCGCAGAGGCGAAATTTGCTGTCGAAGAGATAGTCGCCATCGAGCCCTATTCCCCGCTCACCGAGATCAGAGACGTGGAGGTCAGGCAGGCGCAACGAGAAGCACGACAGGTCGACGTCCTGGCCTCGGTTTCGGCCTTCGAGCCTACCAACTGGACGCTGGTGCGCTTCAGCTTGCGCCGATCGGCGCCGCTTATTGCAGGTTCAGGCCAGATCTATCGCGTCGGGCACGTATCCCTGCCCTAGGGCCCTTCACTGGGGTATGCCCTTCGCCAATCGCCCCTGCCCTGTCGAAAACCTGCTCCGGCAGAACGCTTCATTTAACTCTGAAAGGCTCTAGACCGTCGCCCGACGATAGAGCGCAAGCGAACCGGCCAGGGCAAGCAGCGCGGCGCCGCAGGCGCGCTCAAGCCCCAACGCGCCGTTCGTCTTGAGGAATCGGACGGCCTGCACGCCGAACACGGCATAGGCCAGCATGATCATGAAATCGAGGGAGGCGAACACCAGTGCTAGCACGCCATACTGGGTTGCCTGCAGGGTGGTCGGATCGATGAACTGTGGCAGGAAGGCCGAAAAGAAGAGATAGCCCTTCGGATTGGTGACTGCGACCATGAAGCTGTTCAACGCGATCGAAACCGGCGTCCCGCCCGCATCCGCCGCCCCCTGCCTCAACGCCGCATCGATCGTGCCTTTCGACCGCAGCATCATGATCCCGAGAAACGCCAGATAAGCTGCCCCAACGTACTTCAGGGCCGAGAACCAGAATTCGGAAGCCGCGAGCAGTGCCCCGAGACCGATCGCAACGGCGCCGATCAGGACAAAATCCGAGAGCACCGCTCCAACCATGCCGGCAGCGGCACGCCTGACGCCGTAGCGGGAGCCGTTGGTCATTGCCAGGAGTACGGTCGGCCCCGGCGTGGCAATACCCACGAAGGAAACGACTGCGAACGCAAGAAGTGTGACTGTTTGCATGGTGCCCTCCCGATCTCTGCAGGGGAAACTTGCATGTGCATCGGCCATACACAAGGGGCGTCGGGCTGACTGAAATCGGCATAGGGGGCGATCGATGTGATCGCACCCCTGCCACACCACCCGGCATGTGGGTCCGCACCGGGCGGTTCGAGAGATTGAGGTTAGACGAGCCTGGGCATTCCAAGTTGGTCAGCCCATCTAATGGTGAGGGTGGCGTTAAGGAGCTTGCCGCTGTTGCGCCACCAGCGACCGGCATTTGCTGCCACTTGCTGGGCCACCCCAGGTTTCGCTCCCCTTGCCATCATNTCCCGAAAGATCGTCCTGCCGTGCTTCCATTGCTTGAGCTGGATTNCCCTCACACGATGGCGCATCCACTCGTCCAGCGCTTGCCAGACCCGAGGTGTTTGCGCCAGCCGGAAGTAGGCTTTCCATCCGCGCACGAAGAGGCGCAGCCGTTCTGCCACCGCTTTCAGGGATCGACCCGTCACGCGCGGTGTCAGTTCGCGAATGCGCTCCTTGAACGCCTTGATTGCCTTGTCGGCAACCCGTCTCTTGACCACCCGCCCTGGTGCTTTGAAGAAAGCATAGCCGAGGAATTTGCGGCCGAAGACGGTGGCAACGGC
>NZ_AZNV01000021.1:0-107898 GCF_000510625.1 Rhizobium sp. IBUN | reverse complement strand
GTCTTGAAGACCGAGGAACCGTCCGGCCGCAAGGCGGGCGTCAAGGTCAAGTCGGTCGCCGAGCTGGTCGAGAAGCTTAAAGTCGAAGCCGGCGTGCTTTAAAGGTTCGAGAAAGGGAGATATATCCATGGCCATTCTTCTTCTGGCTGATCACGACGGCAACCACCTTTCCGACCAGACCGCCAAGACGCTGACNGCGGCGACACAGATCGCCAAGGAACAGGGAAGCGAAGTGACCGTGCTTGTCGCCGGCGCCGGCGCCAAGGCCGCGGCCGAACAGGCTGCCAAGCTGTCGGGCGTGTCCAAGGTGCTGGTTGCCGAGGACGCAAGCCTTGCCAACAATCTGGCCGAGCCGCTGGCCGCCCTGATCGTTTCGCTGGCCGCAAGCTATGATACGATCATCGCCGCCGCCACCTCGACCGGCAAGAACGTCATGCCGCGCGTCGCCGCCCTGCTCGATGTCGCGCAGGTCTCCGAGATCATCGAGGTGGTTTCGGCTGACACCTTCAAGCGGCCGATCTATGCCGGCAACGCCATCCAGACGGTGCAGGCGACCGACACCAGACGAGTCATCACCGTGCGCACCGCCTCGTTCTCCCAGGCCGTTCCCCAAGGCCTAACTGCTGCCGTCGAGGAAATCTCGACGGCAGCTCTTTCTTCATCGCCACTGTCGACCTTCGTCAGGGACGCGCTGTCGGCCTCCGACCGTCCGGAACTGACGTCTGCGAAGATCATCATCTCCGGTGGCCGTGCGCTCGGCTCTGCCGAGAAGTTCAGGGAAGTCATCCTGCCGGTCGCCGACAGGCTCGGGGCTGCCGTCGGCGCCTCGCGCGCTGCCGTCGATGCCGGCTACGCCCCGAACGACTGGCAGGTCGGCCAGACCGGCAAGGTCGTCGCTCCTGATCTCTACATCGCCTGCGGCATCTCGGGTGCCATCCAGCACCTCGCCGGCATGAAGGATTCGAAGGTCATCGTCGCCATCAACAAGGACGAGGAGGCGCCAATCTTCCAGGTTGCCGACTATGGTCTCGTCGCCGATCTCTTCGACGTCCTGCCGGAATTGGGGCAGTCAGTCTAGCCGCGCGATAATGCGCCTTGTCGATCGGGTGCGGCAGGGGAAAGTCACGGGTTTACGATTTGGAACGGCTTTGGCTCGGCTGCGGCGGAAATATAGAGCGGGTGGGACGGGTACCCGCCCGCCGTGACCTCAAGCGCGTAGAGCTTCGATGTCGCAAGCATTCGACAAACGCCGGAGGCTCGATCAAGGTAGGCGCCATGTCGTCCCCAACCGCAGACGATGCGCTCGCAGCTTTCGGGCATCTTACGCAAGTAGCGATCGTTTTCCGGCCCCACGGGGTCCGCGCATTCGTAGATCAGTCTTGGCTTTGGCGATCGGAGAGCAAAGAGATTTCCGATAACAAGACCACCAAACCCCCATGATCTTGCAAAGGCGATACATCTGCGAAGCGTCGGATCGACGCTGTGGGCGTCGGCGGTGGACGGATTGAGCATCAGGAAACCGACGGCTTCCTTCCGAGGGTCCCACTGCCGCTCCAGCCGGTAACGGTAGCAGCCACATTCTGAAAACAGTGCAGACGAGATGGTGAAGTCGCTCATTCGCCTTTCCGGTCATCTGCCAATCCTGATGCGTTGCCAGACCGGGCGCACCCACTGCTTCAGATGTCCTCCCAGGGGAAAGAGTCCAGCCGCTCGGCCCCACGGGATGTGACAAGCACTTGAGTTTCCAGCTTGATGCTCTCCGAGCATGCCTCCGCGATCAGACTTTCGACATTGAGAACCATGTTCTCTTCAATGAAACCGCCGAAGTTCTGGTCAAAATCGGGGTGGAGCAGGATGCCGGGCCATTCGTCGGCCATTCCTGTCCCATGCACTGCCAGAGTATAGCGATAAGGCTGGTACTTTTCAGGAATGCGCCAGCTCCTTTCGTTGAATTCAACGAATGCCATGCCGGGTCGGATGATCGACAGGTTGTGCTCGATCTGGTCCAGTGCTGCGGAATAAAGCTCCCTTTGCCTGTCATTCATTGCCACATGGCCGCAGGTCCATGAGCGCGAGAGGTCGGCGCAATATCCGTATGGTCCGATCATGTCGGTATCGAAAGAGATCATCTCGCCGCGCTTTGTCACGTAGTCGGAGCACTCCTGGTACCAGGGATTGGTCCGTGGGCCGGCGGTCAACAGCTTCGTCTCGAGCCACTCGCCGCCGCTTCGGGCGTTTTCAAAGTGTAGCTCCGCCCAGATTTCCCGCTCGGTTCGTCCGGGCTCGGACATCTCGTACATGCGCGCCATGCCGGCTTCACACACCCGGATCGTCCAGCGCATCAGTTCGATTTCTTCGGGGCTTTTGATCGAGCGCGCTCGTTCGGCCAGTTCCTGGCCGTCGAGCAACTGAAAACCGCGCTTTCGAAGCTCGGATGCCGGCGCTGGTTCCAGCCTGTCGACCGCGAGCCTCTTGTTGCGACCGTGGGACGTCAGGATATCTGCGATCTCGTCGGCCCAGTCCTGCATCCTTTGCTCGACCAGATTGCCTGACGTGAAGAACAGGAAGGATTTCGACGTCCGGATTTCATCGATACCGGGAAGTCCGTCATTGACGTGCTCCGCGCCCTCGAATTCGAACATGATTGCAGGCCCATCAGCCAGAATGAGCGCATATCGGGAGGGGTTATGCATCGTCCAGATGCTCATGTTCGATGAATCGAACGCATAACGGATGTTGACGGGATCGTATAAGAGTAGCGCCGAACAATCCCATTCCCGCATTTTCGATCGAAGGCGGTTCAGGCGATATCGCCGCGCGGCATCGAGCGTCTGGTGGGGGATCGGACTGATGAGCGGCCGGTCGGCTCCTGCCGGATTGAGATAGGCCTGCTTGCGTTCGTCCTTGAATACCGAGGAGCCCTGGTCGGAAATGCTGTCGCTAAGCAGCATGGTCGATCCCTAATTGTTGTCGAAGGAGAGGGTGCCGGGCCTGTGCCGGCCCTAGCGGTCAATCACCAAGTCGCTGAGAGGCTTGGAGCAGCAAGGCAGGAATAATCCGGCGTCGATCTCTCTTTGCCTTATGCCGCCATTGTGGTTCATATCCACCGCACCGGAAACCAGCTTCGACTTGCAGGTGCCGCAGACGCCGTTGGAGCAGGATGACGGCAGCCGCACGCCCGATTTCTTGGCGCAGGAAAGCACCGTCTGGTCGTCTGCGACCTCTATCTTTTTCGATTGTTTGGCGAACTCGACCTGGAAAACCTTGCTTGGCATCGTGGCCTCGCCGAGGGCCGCCGGTTCCTCGATGATGGCGGCATCGAAGCTCTCTTCGATGTAGCTCCCCTGGGGCACGCCGAGTTGTGCGGTGATCGAGCGTGCCGCGGCCATGAAAGGTGCTGGGCCGCAGCACATGACGGTTCTTTCCGCGATATCCGGCACGGCGAGCTTCAGGAATTCGGGCGAGATGCGCCCCGTCAGCCCCGGCCAGGATGGCTCTCCATCGACGCTTTCAGGCAGAAATTGCAGGCGAAGACCCTTCATTCGTGCCGCAAGACAGCTCAACTCATTGCGAAAGATCAGGTCGATCGGCGAGCGGGCGGCATGAAGAAAGACGATGTCGGCAGGCTCGCAGCGATCCGCCAGACCGCGCAGAATGGACATCACGGGCGTAATGCCGGAGCCGCCGGAAAGAAGCAGAAGCTTCGGGGCGGCAACGCGCGGGCATACGAAATAGCCGAGCGGGCCCTGAGCCTTCACGGTCATCCCGCTTTGCATGTTGTCATGAAGCCAGTTCGATATTCTTCCGTTCACGACGCGCTTCACCGTCACGGTGAAAGCGTTGGAGCGGTGCGGTGACGAGGAGATGCTGTAGCAGCGGGCCTCCGCGTCATCGCCAATCGGGAAGTCGAAGAGGAAGTATTGCCCGCCATCGAAACTGAAGCGCTTGCCTTGCGGCGACGCAAAGGTGAAGCTCTTGACGTCGTGGGTTTCCTGATGGACGTCCAGGCACACCAGTGTGTCGTCGTGCTCGGGATCCCATGTATCGCGCGAGACTGAACCGTCCTGCTTCTGTGCGAAATCAATATCCATTTGCGCGCATCCGATCGATATACCAGGTTGCGAACTTGTCGAGGTTCGTCTCCGAGAATTGCGAGTAGGGGCCTGGCAGGTAAGCAGGATCGAGCGCGCCGGCATGGGAGCGAGCCACCAGGTCAGCGTCCTGGTCGGTTGTGGCAATCCAGACGTCAGTGAGCTTGTCGTGATCGTAATCGACACCCTCGACTGCATCCTTGTGCACCAGCCATTTCGTCCGCACGAGCGTCTTGCCCGCGGACAGCGGAATCACGATGGCGATCACGGCGTGATCGCCCATGAAGTGGTTCCAGGAGTTGTGACCCCAGAGATGGGTGTCCCCCAGGTCCTTCCGCGTCATCTGGCCGAGCAGCCGCGATGACGCGGCGGTGGCGTCATGGGTCTGGGACTCGCCTGCGCCGGCGATGATCAGCCTTTGCGTGCGGAAATTCGTGGCGCAGTCGGAGAGTTGCTCGACGGCGGCAGATGGGAAGCCATCCGCCTCCCATGCCTTCGTCTGCTCCTCATACAGCCGGAAATGCTCTTCAGCCTGCGCGCGATCCTCCGGGCTCAAGGTTTCCGGGTCGAAGCCGAAGTCGAGGTCGACGAAGGACACGCAGAGCTCGGGATGGTTTGCCGAACAGTGGTAGCACTCACGATTGTTCTCCATCGTCAGCTTCCAGTTGCCCTCCTCGATCACGTCTGTCTGATGCGCAACCTTCGCATTGCGGATGTCGTAGGGAGCAAGGCGCTCGACCATCGTGCGTTCGAGGACGTCGATGTCCTCTGGTGGGGTGTCGGAAAGACAGACATAGATGAGCCCGCCGATCGACTTGAAGGTCACGGACTTCAGTCCGTGGCAGTCCTTGTCGAAGTCCTTGCCCATGTGGGGAGCATAGCTGAGCTCTCCCGTAAGCTCGTAGGTCCAGGTGTGATAGGGGCAGACCAGCTTTGAAACGATCGTTTTTCCTGCGTCCAACAGGCGCGAGCCGCGGTGGCGACAGACGTTGTGCAGCACCCGAATGTCGCCGTCGTCATCTCGCAAAAGGATGAGGCTCGTCTTGCCGATGTCGATGACAGTGGCATCGCCAGCTTCCGGCACATCGCAGTCGAGACCGATGCAGATCCAGTGTTTGTGGAAGAAAACGTCGATGTCCGCTTCGAAGACGTCTTCGCGCGTATAGAGGCCGGCGGGCAGCGAGTGCTCGTTCGTGCGAGCGTCGAGAAGGGCGGAGATGGAAGAGGGAAGTTTGTTTAGCATGAGAGCCCCTTATGCTTGCCTTCATGCAGACTGCTCTTGCTCCCAAGGCTCTTCAACGGCATTAATTCTCACGTTCGCATAACGAATGGTAATGTGAGGGCATGAAATGCAGTTTCGCAGGCGTTTGCCGTCGATGACGGCGCTGATCATGCTGGAAGCGGTCCTTCGCCGAAAGAGCTTTACCCTTGCGGCAGGCGAGCTCGGGGTTACCCAGGCGGCCGTCAGCAGGCAAATCGCGCTGCTGGAAGAAGAGCTGGGCCAGCCGATGTTCGTGCGCAAGCACCGCGCGATCGAGCCGACTGCCGCCTGCCTCGTGCTGGGGGCGTCGCTCGCGCAGAGCTTCTCGAACATTTCCGATGCGATCGATGCCATCAAGGCGGCGGCCCAGGATGTGGTCACCATCGGCGCGACCGTGGCCTTCTCGTCTTTCTGGCTGCTTCCGCGGCTCGCCGATTTTCGCGCTCAGAACCCGGGCATTCAGATCCGCGTGATCTCCCAGGATGCGAAAATCGATCTGGACAGCGGTGCCGTCGATCTTGCCATCCGGTTCGGGCTGCCACCTTTCAACGACGCAACGGTGATCGCCTCGCGCGGCGACGTCATAATGCTCGTCTGCTCGCCTGATTACCTCGACCGGCGAGGCAGCGGCCCATTGGCCACGACTGACGAGTTCATCGAGACCGATGCTGAAGACCGATCCTGGCTGTCATGGGGCCAATGGCTCGCCGAACTTGGCGTGCACTTCGAGGTGAAGCCGTCTCTGCGCTTCAGTCACTACACGGAGACGATCTTCGCTGCGCGCGCCGGTCAGGGGGTTGCGCTTGGCTGGGGCACCCTTGTTCAGACATTCCTCGATGACGGCACGTTGGTGGCGCTCGATGAGACGAGACTGTCCCCGGAAGGCCGGTACAATGTCCTGCTGCCATTGAAATCCAGAAGGACGGTGGCGATCGACCGGGCCTCGTCGTGGCTTACCGCTGCGCTTCACAAGTGATTGTGCTGCCTGCCGTCCTGAGCGCCAATGGCCATTGGTTTCAGTCGTGCAAGAAATCTGATCCCGGCCATTTCTTGCGCAGCCAGGCGCGCTGGCCGGGTACCTGCGAGCGCGTTTGAAGCCATCCCGAAATTGTCGTTGATATCTAGCGTCCGAGCTTCCTTGAGCAGATCCAGGAAGACCGGCTGCATCCCTCAGCTCAAGCTGTCATCCTCGTTGAACCTTTGGGCCGCCAGCGAAGGCCGACATGACCGACCAACACTGAACGAGAAACCATCAGGATGGAAACTTCGCCTTGGCGAATGAGTAGTTTTCAAGCTCACACCCGTTTGCAGTCCTCGCCAAGGCCGTGGCCAGCGCCACGTTGACGTTGCAACGAGGCGCTGAGACCTGAGAAACATCAGCCAATTGCTACTGGCAGACGCGCAAGCTCTCCATATGCCATCCACCATCGTAGGCATTCGGCACCCGCCGGTCTTCGAACCAGCAACGCGGCGGTGGTGGAGGCGGCGGGTCGATGTAGCGCGGCCCGCTGTTGTTTACGATCGCGCCACCGATCAACCCACCGATGACGCCGGCAGCCAGACCACCGGCAATCGCGGCGCCATTGTCGTGATGGTGATGGCGCTGCGGTGGAGGCGGCGGATTGTCATAATGTGGCCTTCGCCACTCCTGGGCAGACGCAGGCGCGGCCATCGGCAACAGAGCGGCAACGCCGCAAGAGGCCATGACTGCCCAGGTAAGTATCGTTTTCATTGCAACTCCGATATCGGGTAGTGGATTTGAAAAAAAGCTTAAGGTGGCCGGATCACACGCCAGCGACCTTATCCTGGTTCTTGGTGTCAAAGTCGGCGGCATCATGGCGCGCCTCAACAAGAGCCTAAACTGGAGCAAGGATAGCCAAATGTCGCCTGATGAGCCTTCAACCGGTCAAGCCTTCTTCGAACTCCTTGCGCAAAGCTTTCTGCGTGCTGTCGGCCGACCGCTTGTTGAGCCAGGGCAGGGAGCCGAATGGCTCTACCTTGACGCCCCTTTTGTGGTTGTCGCTCACAATACCGAGCCGGATCCTCGGTTCATTTATGCAAATCTCACGGCACAGCGATGTTTCGGATACTCGTGGGACGAGTTTACGAAATTGCCTTCTCGATTATCTGCTGAAGCTCCGGATCGACTGGAGCGCCAGGCGCTTCTCGATGAAGTCGCACGGCACGGATTTATCGCGAATTATCGTGGGCTTAGAGTTCGCAAGTCCGGCGCGCATTTTTGGATGGAGGACGGGCTCGTCTGGGAACTGCGGTCAGAAGCCGGAATGCGGCTGGGGCAGGCTGCCACGTTCTCCAACTGGACGGAAGCATAAGCTTATTGGGGAGCGTACAGGGACCATTGGCATGCCGGATTGCCTGGCCAGCTGCTTGGAGTTCCACGACAATCACCTGGTATTTCCGCCGTTGATGTCGGCATGAAACTCGCGAGACGGCACTTACCCATTCGTCCCTTGTGACATTGCGATTGCGTCCCTGCTTCCTGCTTTACCAACCACGCCACGTCGAAATTGCGCACGAGACGCCTTTGCAGAATTTATGGAAATGGAGTCGAGATCGGGGCGATTGTGATCGGATCAACAACGTGCCTGCCGTAGGGGTTGATGGCGGCCGGGAACGATGAGAAGGCGTGCGGCGTAGCCCTCGGCGCGAACGCATTACAAATCGCGCAAGAGGCTTTGACACACATGGGTCAAGAATCGGTGATCCTTGAGCAACTTCGCATGCAGAAGATCCGGATCTGCCCGCTCGTCTGTGCCCAAAATTACCAAGAACGAGACGGTCTTTGCGTGGCAATAACAGCACCCGCAAAACGCACAATTAAAAACCCAGTCACCCCACCGACAAAAACTCAAAAGGCAAGCTCAGGCACCTGCCCCGCGGACGCTCACATCGCTGCACGCGAGGCAATTCCGCGCGGCAGTGGACGTGGGCGAACCGCAATGACCTTTGCGCATTCCTGTGGCCGCGACCTTTCTTGTCGCCGTCCTGGCCGCGGAATGCGCTGGACTTGCAGTTGGGGTTAGGCCGCCAATCGCAGAACCCCTTTCAGGAGCTTTCTTAGTGGGCTTCAATAGTTTGACAAACTTTGCCATCACAGGATAGCCTGAGACCTCAAGGAGACTCTAATGGCAACCATGAATGTATCCCTCCCGGACCCGATGAAAGACTGGGTCGAAGCGCAAGCCAAGACCGGTCGATACTCGAACGCGAGTGACTACGTTCGAGACCTTATCCGCAGAGACCAGGCCCGGACTAACAAAATTGCGGAGATGCAACGTTTCGTCGATGACGGAATCAAAAGCGGCGTAGGAGGCCGTTCGAAGGACGAATTGTTTTCCGCTGCCGTTGCGCGTGCCGAGATCACCCGCAGACGTGATTGATGCCATTCAGGCTCTCTGTTGAAGCGGAAGAGGATATCGTCTCAATCGCCGAACAAGGTATCCGCAACTTCGGATCCTTGGCCGCCAAACGATATCACGATGAGCTTTTTGATGTGCTCGATCTCATAGCCGCGAGTCCTCGAATGACGCGTGAGCGCCATGAGATTTCGCCGCCTGTCAGAATCCATACATTCAAGGCTCACCTGGTAATCTATCGGATCAACGATGATGGGAGCGTTCTCGTGATCCGTATCCGTCATGGTCACGAAGATTGGATTGGAGACTCCCTCTAACGCGCCGCAGTACCGCGTTTTGCAACTAAGGCTTTGGACTTCCCGGTAGCAGAGCTTCCCAATCGCAACTATAGGGTGCCACCTCGACTTACGTCGATCCGCTCCAACACTGATCAGGACGATCTTCCCAAAAGGACAGCCGGATAACACAGCCGAAGATGTGACCGTATTGCTCTCAGTAGTGAAGAGTGCCTATCGGCAGCCAGCATCTGTTTCCTACAGTCGGACATATTGTGGATCCGCGTCTGATGAGGAGGCATTCGACACTATCGCGCGATTTCTATTTGCTGACACGGAGGTTGGAGAGTGAATCCGCGATCTGCTTGAAGGCCGACTGGAGCGCGGCCGTTGTCGGCGAGTTGAAGTAGAAGGCGTTCTGGCTGGCGCAGCTGCTCAAAAGCTTTTGGGTGGTTTCGTCGGGCCCATTGAAGGCAATTGTGTAAATGATGATGCCGGAGTTCTTCATCGCCGTGCAGACCGTGGCCAGGCGGTCGTTGAGTTCCGTCACCGCGGCATCTTTGTCGGCCGTCCCGAGTTTCTTGTCGGCCAGCCAGCCGTAGGCAGTGTAGACCTTTTCGGTCATCGTGTTCTCGCCATCGGTCATGATGACTGCCGCCTTGTTCATGTTCTTCGTGTAGTAGTCGAGCGGCAGGTTGTAGGTTGCCATGTCGCCGCCCCAGAGACCACGCCATTTGGGAGACAACATCCGCCAGCCCCACACGGCCCCGAAGTTGATGTGGGTGTTGCCCACCGCCTTCATCGCCGAGATGGCGGCAACAACCGTTGCCTTCTTGGGTGTCAGGCGCGTTACCTCGGCGGGGCAGTTCATGTTGGGACCGAGGGACGTGCCGAGATTCTTGGCGTATGTTTTTTTGCCATTCTGGTCGACGCTGATCCAGTTGTTAGTATCCGTGCCGTCTGGCCAGTAATAGGGCGTGATCGGCTTGCTGGAGGGAACCGTGTCGGAAATGTCGTCCGCCTTGACGCTTTGCGCCTCGACGCAGCCGCCCCATGATGTCCCTCCCCAGTCCAGCGCGGCGATGGAGCCGGACTTCATCCAGCTGGTATGGCTCGTCCCGACATTGACCGACTGCGAGAAGGGAACGATGCCGACATAGAGGTTTTTGGCAACTGCGTCGTTGCCATAGAGGGTGTTCACCAGCGTGTTGGCCGCGGACTTGAGGCTCGTGAGCGGCGTTCCCTTCATGGAGCCGGTGTTGTCGAGAACAAGCGCCAGTTCAAGGCCATTGGTCGATCGTTCGATGACACTTTCCGCGCTGGTGCTGATCGTCTGGACGCCGAGGATTTTCATCAACGTCGCGGGAGCGCTGGCCGATGCCTTGACGGTCAGTGTCTTGTTGTCCGAGCTAATGGTCCAGGTCAGACTGTCGAGCGTCCCGCCAATCTCCCCATCGTTGAAATTGGCGACCGCAAACTTTCGCAGTTCCACGTCGATGGTGGCGGTGTCCAGCTTGGCGACGGTCGAAAGAGCGCCGGCGTCGATGGCGCGCTGAAGGCTCGAATGGAGAAGCATCAGGCGGGCCGCGTCTATGCCGAACCCCGTTGCCCCGATCAGCGCCAGGCTGACGATGCCGACGAAGGGGAGGACGGCACCTTCCTCGGCCTTGCGGAAGCGGGAGATCATGGACATCAACGACATTGGATCATCCTTTCCTTGTGGACTAGCAACCGGGCGCGCTCGTGAGGCTGCCGAGACGGGGGCGGAAGACCGCCGTCTTGTAGAGTTGCGTCTCGACCGGCATGAAATTGGAAAATAGCGGGGTGTAGCGATAGAAGACCTCGGCGACGATCACATTGTCGGTAGCATCGAGGGTGAGGTTGCCCGGAAGTGTGGCGGCCTTGGTGACAACACCGATCTTGCTCGTCTGGGCGTCAGAGCCGCCCTTGCACTGCCAGGCAACGACCGGTGCCGCGCCGCCCGTGCGGGAAACCGACGTCAGGATCACGTAGCCGTTCTCTTTGAAGTCTTCGTTTCCCATGACCTCGGATGACACCGAAAAGATCGAAGTGATGTCCGACGACGTGATCGCTTCGTAGCGCGCAACCGCATCCGCTACCGTCGATGCCATCTGCGCTGTCTGGAAGTGCGAGCGGGCATAGAGGCTGACTTCGCTGCCGCCGCAGAGAAGGAGCAGCAGCACGGGCGTGATGATCGCCATTTCGATACCCGCGACGCCCTCCTCGTTTCCCGCCAGCCGACGGGTTACGGAAGAGAGAACGCGCAAGGGCTTGGAGATCAGGTCAGTACGGCTCATTCTGCACCACCGCTGTTGCCGTCAGTTCGACGGTGCCGCCGTTGCCAACAAGCTGCTTGAGAACCGGAGTGTGGAAGGTCCATGGGTAGGTTACGGTGTAGAGGACGACTTGTGCCGTACCGCCGTAGCCGTTCGCCCCCTGGTCGATGTCGTAGACACCGTTCCCATTGACGTCGGTGAAGTTTTCGCCATCGTCGCGAACGCCGTTGCCGTTCTTGTCTGTGAATGGCTCGGGCTTTTTGAGAGCATCGAAGCCCTTGTAGGACAGGCTGGTGATGACGAGCTTGTCGGCATCCATGAATACGCCCGCCTGGTTGCGAATTTTCGCCTTTACGGTCGCATCCTGTGTCGAGTTTTCCGACACAAACCCCGTTCGGCCGGTCCTCGCTGCGTCATAGGTAGCGTTTTTGAGAACGATGTCGGCAGCAAAGGCAATACCGGACTCGACAATAGCGAATGTCAGGAAAATAAGAACGGGAGCGATGATTGCGAATTCGACTGCGGTCGCTCCGTCCACCGAGGTGCGGAAACGCGTCAATACAAGTCCCCTCACGAAACACCCCATTCGCATCCATTCCGCGATCTTTTGGGTGTTCTAGCGCCGAAACATTCATAGGAATGTAACGCGATAGATAAGATTCTATGCAACTGTGCCTTTTATCAGCAATTGGCTACATTCCGGCCGAGCTGGAGGCGTTTGAGTATGGCGATCGGTTTCATGGAGAACCTCCCATGAAAATCCAAGCTCGTGCCCGGTATGCCCCCCGAGGTATCCACAACGACCTCAAACAGCGGGGTCGGGGGCTCCCGGTCATGCGCGTCCTTTGAGCTGCCTGGGCGTTTCATCCCTGGACGCCTCCGCTGGCGATCAGCGCAGCCCGGGCGGCAGCGAAGGAGTCTTGCAGCGCTTTGTGACCTTCGAGCCGGTCAAGGGCATAGCTATTGAGAAACTGGCGCCGGCAAACAGCTTGCGGTCGACGGCACTCAGTTCGGCCTCATCGCAGGCGGCTTGCCAATGCTCGGCGATGGTCTTGATCTGGTGTTCGATCAGCGCGGCGGCTTCCGCCTCTTTCAGGTGATAGTCCGGCGCGGCGGCAAGGCAGGTGGCGAGCGTGCTGGCGCGGCTCTCGCCCTTGATCAGCATGGCCTGCGTGGCTTCGTTGCCGGTGCGGCCTTGCGGGCAGATATCATACGCCGGTGTCAGGGTCAGCTTCTTGCCGTCCCAGAACGCGGCATGGTTACGGGCATGGTCGTCGGTGTTGCCGCACAGCACGTTGAAGCAAATCCGCCCGTAAAGCTCCTTGAGGGTCTCCTTGGGATCGGTGAAGCGGTGGCGGATGAGTTCTGCAAGGTCTTCGTAGGAGGCATAGCGGGCCATCATCTCATCCAGGCCCAGCATGGTCAGGGCCGAGACCATGCCGTGGCGTATCCAGCCGTCCTTTGTGTGTGTGCGGTCGAAGCGCTCGATCAAGAGGACGTCTTTTTGTGCGGCGCGAGTCATGGAGACTGAAGCGGCGTTGAGACCGCATGCGGTCGCCAGCTTCATCCCGATGAACTCGGCCTTCACGACGCCGTAGGTGTCGTTGATCGCCGAGAATTTAGCGATGAACTTCTTCGTGTCGTCATCGATCAGAGCCTTGGGACGCGCGCCGCCGATCGAGGTGCCGTTATTGAAAGCCTGGTCGAGCGCCGGGGTAAGAGGGACGCCTCTTTCAACGAGTTCGGCCGCTTCGAGGAGTTCGGCGAGCGAAGCTTGCGCGGCAAGGCGGGGGACATAGTCGGTAGCCGATGCCTGAAAATCGAGTGCGCCAATCCTGTCGGAGCCCGACTGGAGCAGAAAGGTCAGTTCGCTGATCTCCGGTACGCCGGCAGCGTCGGGCCTTTTGCCCGTCAGCCTGTTGATGATGACCCGGCGGCCCCAGGCGTCAGGCGAGGCGTCGCGAATACAGCTTGCCATCAACAGGCCGGTGATCGGGGCGATCGTGCCCTCCTGAAGCGGCAGTTCCGGCTCATAGAGGGAAATGGCGCTCTTACGGCGCCGGTAACTGGCGCCATAGGTGAAGAGCAGGCGATCGCCGTCCTGATCGAGGCGGCCCGCGACCACCGGTTCCGTCGCCCCCGGCAGCCAATTCCAAACAAAGGCTTCGGGAGTATCCGCCTTAGAAGTCATCATCGACCTCCTTCACGGCGTGGCGGACGCTCTTGGGCAGCAGGGTCAGTTTTTCGTCGAGGCGGGCATTATGCATCTCTAGGGTGCGCTCGTCGTAGTCGAACAGGCGAACGCCGACGAGCGAAGCGACCTCGAAGACGATGCCGATCTCAGGGCCCGGCGCGCCCTTTTCAATGCTGGAGAGCGTTGTACGGCTGATGCCGGCGCGGTCGGCCAGTTCCTGCGCGGTTAGGCCCCGTTTGGCGCGGGCGACGCGGATCAGCTTGCCGAGCATCGTGAGGGCCTGGCGCGTGACTCTAGAGTAGCTTCTCTGACGAGGCACAGTTATACGGATTTGTTCATTTGAGTGGACATGAAACCTTCTCACGTCCAGAATTCTGTACATTCTGGCATTGCGGTCGGCCTCTAGTCAAATTTTGTTCATTTGATTGGTCATAAAGGCGGTTTGCGACCAGAATTTTGTACATGATAAGGCGCCGAACATTGTCCGTCGATGAACGTCATGGCCGACCGGGCACCGCTAACCCGTCGAGATGTCCGAGGACTCGTTGCAACAGCAAAAAAGAAACGACGAGAAAATTGTCAGTCGCCAGTTTGCGGCAACTGGGTGGCTAGAGCATCTGCAACAGCTGTCGTTGCACTAGGCTTGTAGGGATAGTGCTCCCAGCACCACCATTGCGTCTCAATCGACTTCGATGAAGCATGGCCAAAACCGCCCCACGTCTCGCAGCCAGCAACGGAACACCAATGGTTCAAGTGAATGGTTGCTGCTGCCGCGCTGCTGCGTCCGTCGCTACTCACGGCGCGGCAATCCCAACAATGCGCAATGTCCAACCAGCCTTTGGCGGTGAAATACCGATGGCTTGCGCTCTTCTGTCTGCCTCCCTCATTGCCATGGCCTTTGCAGTGGCCTGGTTCGCGGCCCAGACGGTGACCCTCATTTTACCGGCAGTGAACGTGAAGCGGCGAACCTTCTTTCTCCGTCCGGCAGTAAAGCCAGCTTTGAAACCACGCAGGAGTTCATCCATATTGTGAAGCGCTTTAAAATCGCTGGATTGCGCCGACCACCAGTCGTTAAAGGCTGTTTCCGTTTCCGTGGTCCGTTTTTGAACGCGCATTAGCATGGGAATCTCCGTCGCCGCGACGGCGCTCTCGTGGAGAATGCAGTCGAATGGTCAGGTTAATTGCGTTTGTTCACATTCTGTTCTCTTGTTAAGCCTTAGTCAAGTTCGGTCTTTCTCTTGATCAAGAGCGCCCGGCACTTTGAACTCATTCGGTCTGGTTGGTCGGATCAGCATGTATCCTGCCCGACAACGGCACCGGCGTGACCGGCGCCCGTGACACTGACAGTCAAGGTGGCAAACGCGATCTCGCCATCGGTAATGTAATGGTTGACCTTTCCGGTGTTCAAACGGGAGCCGGATTGGTGCCGCGCGACCTCCCCGATTACTTGCTTTGCCCTCAGTTCATTGACAATGTAGTCGCGCTCGGCGTTCGTATCGGCATCGGTCTTATGTGTGACCTGGAATGTCAGCCAAGTCAGAGAAATCCCAGTATCTTTGGTGCCCGCCCCAACCCACAGGACGCGCTCCTCGGGCGATGGCCTGTCGGTATTCAACCAGAAGCTCGCCGTGCTCATGTCGTCCTCGGAATGGGCAAGACTAAGGGCCCAGAAACGGATGTGATGGCGCTTGCGGGGGCTATCGTCGATGGGCTCCTGGAATCCTATGTCCTGCCGTCGTCCAAAGAGATAGAAGGTGCTGAAAGGTGCGGTGGGATAGGCAGAGTTCATCAGGAAAGCGCGTATCATTCGCAACGTGCTTGCGATCCCCAAATGGTCGGCCGTGGTCCAGCCCGCCGTTGCAAAGGCCTCGCGTAGTTGTTGAAGATTGCCGATGAGGGCGAAATTTATAGGATCGCCGGGCAGGCCATCCGCCGTGATCGTGTATCTGGGGATCAGCCCCCGATGAAGAACCTTGAGTGACAATCGGACCACGTTCGGAAGAATGACGTAAGCAGCCAGGCCATATGTGAGGCACACCGCAACGAGCCATGGAAACCTGTTGTCCGCAGTATCGAAAACAACGAAGACGATCAGCCAAACGCTGAGTACACCCAGACAGAAAACCAGAAACCTCCGAAAAAGGCGCGTCAGCAATCTCAAGACACGGGCTCCTCGTCTGGCGTCTGATGGGCTGGCAGTCGCCCTCGCTGTTCGTCGCGGGGATTTTAGCACCCGAGAGTATGCAAATGATAGCATCGCCGTCGCGCATTGTGGGCAATATCGAGCGGGCAGCATGGAGGTATCAGAGGCGAAGCGGCTGAAGGCGCTCGAGGACGAGAACGCGAGGCTGAAGAAGCTGCTCGCCGAACAGATGTTGGATGCAGCTCACTCCGCGAGCTTCTCGCAAAAAATGTATGGTCCGCCTCGTCCGTGCGAGGGGCCGCGACATCGTAAAATGACGACTCCAGTTGCGTGAATGTATCCGGCCTCTCCCGAGAGGGCTGCTGTTGCAGCCAGGCCATGATGAGATCCGCGCACGCCGTTCCCATTAAATGTATGGTCCGTCAAACCGCGAGAGTGAGCAACCTCAGGAGCTGCTACCTTGGCCCTCAGTTTCGGGATGGGCTGTTGCACTTGGCATCCGATAATCAATATAATCGATTATCAGGAGACGAAGGCCCAGCGGATATGGGGTGGCGGCGATTTCGACAAGCCCGTTCCCAACGCGCGGTTTTAACAACCTTGTTCACCAAAGGCTTTCGGACACGGTGCCGTGGTTGGCTTACGCTGGAATCGGTCTGAGATTGCCGTAATGCGCCGCCTCACATCAACCGCGCCTCCCAGCCGCAGCAGATCTCAGGTTGTCCAACAGAACGGCGAGCAGAAGGATCAATCCACGCACGACATACTGATAAAAAGCCTGGATATTGAGGAGGTTCATCACGTTCTCTGCAATGCCCATAATCAGGACACCGACGATCACTCCGGTCATAGCCGCACGACCACCCGCGAGCGACACGCCACCCAGAACACAGGCCGAAATGACCGATAGTTCCAGCCCGGTTGCAGCATTCGGCTGACCCGATGTGATGCGCGACGCAAGCAGGACGCCCGCCACGGCGCAAACGAGTCCTTGCAGCGCAAAGATCCAGATGCGCATTCTGGAGACGTTGACACCCGCGAGACGCGACGCTTCCGGGTTGCCGCCGATCGCCAGCGTGTTCTTCCCGAAGACCGTCCGGTTCAGTACGAAGCCAAAGATCACGAAGAAGATCGCCATGACCCAGATCGGAGTTGGGATGCCCAAGAACTTCGAGAGTGCCAACTGGTAGAAGCCGGGATCGTTGATACCGACTGCGCGGCCATCGGATGCGATCAGCGCCAAACCGCGAACGATCTGCATCGTCGCCAGCGTGGTGATAAGGGCGTTGATCCGAAAACGGGCGATAACCACACCGTTTACGAGACCAACAGCACCACCACAGAGGAGCGCTGCTATAAGTCCAAGTACGATCGAACCGGTGGCGTTCGAGGCCATGACGGCTATCATCCCCGAGAACGCGACGGTCGATCCGACCGAAAGGTCGAAATCGCGGGATGCAAGGCAGAACATCATGGTGCAGGCGACAATGCCGATGGTGACGACCGACTGCAGAAGCCCAAGCATGTTTCGCTCGGTGAGGAAGTTTGGAACGGTTGCTGCCACGATGGCGAAAGCGATGGCAAAAATAACGACGAGGCCTTGCTCGCCGAGTAGGAGTTTTTTCAAAGACGTCATCGCTACTGGACCTGCTGGTTGGGGAGTTCGCTGGCATTGGCCACATCGGGGAGGGCGGCGGCGAGAATTCGCCGCTCGTCGAAGTCGTCGCGCTCGATATCTGCTGCGACGCGACCCTGGCACATCACGACGATGCGGTCGGTAATGCCCATCACTTCCGGCAATTCGCTTGAGACAACGACTATTGCCATGCCTTGTGCAGCAAGCTCGTAGAGAATTTCATAGATTTCAGACTTCGCACCGACGTCGATACCGCGTGTGGGCTCGTCAATGATCAGTACCTTCACGCCCTGTTCGGACAGCCAGCGGCCAAGGATCACCTTCTGCTGATTGCCGCCGGACAGGTTGACGATGTCCTGCTTCCTGGACGGCGTGCGTACACGCAGCTTGGCAATGAACTGCTCGGCGAGTTCGGCTTCCTTCTTCGGCTGAAGGATCCCGAACGGCGAGAAGTGCCGGCGAGAGGAGATCGCCATGTTCTCTTCGATACTGCGGCCCTGCACGATGCCGTCGAACTTCCGATCCTCCGGGCACAGAACAATTCCGGCCCGAATTGCGTGCGGCGGGCTGTCGGCGGTGACCTGGACGCCGTCGACACTGACGGTGCCTTGCGATCGTGCGTCCGCGCCATACACGAGGCGCGTCATCTCGCTGCGGCCAGCACCGATCAGGCCGAAGAACCCGAGAATTTCTCCTTGGCGAACCGAGAAGCGGATTGGTGTGCGGAGCTTGCGGCCTGCAATGTCCTTGACCTCAAGACGGACGTCGCCGAACTCGCGCGGCCGGTATCCCCAGATGTTGGATATCTCGCGCCCGACCATTTCCGAAATAATCTGCTCGCGAGTAACAGCGGTGATGTCCGCGTGATGTGCTGCAAGCTTGCCGTCACGAAGGACCGTTAGGCTGTCGCAAAGACGGAATATCTCGTCGAGGCGGTGCGATACGTAAAGGATGACCTTGCCCTGAGAGCGCAGGCGTTCAATCAGGGAGAACAGAATTTCGCTCTCCCGCGAGGACAGCGACGACGTCGGCTCATCGAGTGCGATCACGCGAGCATCCGCCATCACGGCTTTCGCGATTTCCACCATCTGGCGTTCGCCAATCGATAGCGAGGCCACCTTGGCACCAGGCTCGATCTCAATCCCGATCTCGCTGAGCTTTTCTCGAACAACGTTCGTAAGGCGGCTGCGGTCGATGACCCCGGCCTTCCCGGGAAAGCGCCCGAGCCAGAGATTTTCCGCTACCGTCAGTTCGGGGACGAGCTGCAGTTCCTGGTGAATGACAATAACGCCCGCATCGAAGGCATCACGAACCGAGCGATAGTGCTGGGTCGAGCCATTGATCGAGATTTCGCCGGTATCGGCGGATTGGTCACCGGAGAGAACGCGGATGAGCGTTGACTTGCCAGCTCCGTTTTCGCCCATCAGGCCGTGGACCGCTCCCTTCTTTACGGAGAACGAAACATCGGCGAGCGCCTGCACGCCGGGATATCCCTTGGATATCGCTTTGAATTCGAGAAAGTCCTGCATGACAGCATCCCATGAGAAGGTCCGGCGACAGAAAGCCGCCGGACTGAATTCATCTTAGAAGCTGATCATTCGATACCCAGTTCCTTGCGGACTACCTCGTAGTTGTCCCGCAGCGCGAGCTGGCCAGCCGTCAGGATCAGCTTCTCAGGTTCTTTGCCGTTGGCTACCCACTCATACATGTTCAGTGCGGTTTCGTAGCCATGGCGCTTCGGCGAGATGATCACAGTGCCGAAGAAGCCCGTTGCCGTCGGCTTCTTGAACTCGTTGATTGCCGAATCCGCACCGCCGATGCCGACGCCGATCATGCTGTCGGCGGGGATGCCAACCGTTTCGGTCGCGCGAACAGCACCAAGCACGGCTTCGTCATTGAGGCCGACTGCGACCCACTTCTTGATACCGGCGTTCTTGTTGAGCACGACCGTGGCTGCGTTGAGGGCGGCTTCCGTGTCGGTCTTGGCCTGAGGGGCGTCGAAGATGTTGGTTTCCGGGAACCCGGCAGCCTTGAGCACAGAGAGGGCACCGTTCACACGGTCAACGGCAGTCGGAAGCTGATCGTAGGAGACGCGGATTACGCCCACTTCCTTCACGTCCCAACCGCGCTTCTTGACCTCATCGGCGATCGTCTGGCCAACGGCCTCACCGATCTTGGTCGCCGAGATACCCATGTGAGGCACATCCTCAAGCGGGCTGCCATCGGCGTTTACCAGGCGGTCGTCGACGGTCATGATCTTGAGGTCATTGGCCGCGGCCTTGGCTACGATGCCTGGTCCAAGCTTGACGTCAGGAGTGCAGATGATGAAGCCCTGAGCACCCTGTGCTCCCAGGTTGTCGATGGCGGACTGAACCTTCTCACCGTCTTCCGCACCGATCTTGACGAGCGTGAAGCCCTTTTCCTTGGCTGCTACGTCGGCGAACTTCCATTCGTCCTGGAACCACGGCTCTTCGGGCTGCTTGACGATGAAGCCAATCTTGACGTCGGCCGCGAAAGCCGAACTTGCGGCCATCAGAGCCACGGTCCCGAACAAAACTGCTGCACGAAAAATGCGCATTTCTCTCTCCCTCCTGGTGGAAACACTATGCCTCCCTGGCATGTAGATGAACTATTTCAATTTATCATACCAGTCAATTGCTATTGTATGAAAAATTGGCTACATGCGTTGGTAGCGGGAGGAATGCCGCGTCGATGTGACCATAGAACCGCGTTTGAGCTGACTTCGACGCGCTGAGGAGAGTACGGATGAAGATTACAAAGCTGACGACATACATGGTCCCGCCGCGCTGGTTGTTTTTGAAGATTGAGACCGACGAGGGCATTGTCGGTTGGGGTGAACCGGTCGTCGAAGGGCGTGCTCTGACCGTCGAGGCGGCAGTGCATGAGCTGGCAGACTACCTTATCGGCAAGGACCCGTTCCTGATCGAGGACCACTGGACGGTGATGTACCGCGGCGGCTTCTATCGTGGCGGAGCCATCCACATGTCGGCGCTTGCGGGAATCGATCAGGCGCTCTGGGACATCAAGGGCAAGGCGCTGGGGCAGCCGATCCATTCGCTGCTCGGCGGCCAGGTACGCGATAAGATCAAGGTCTACTCCTGGATTGGTGGGGACCGCCCGGCAGATGTTGCAGCAAATGCCAGGGACGTCGTCGCTCGCGGGTTCAAAGCGATCAAGCTCAATGGCTGCGAAGAGATGCAGATCGTCGATACGAACGAGAAAATCGACAAGGCTGTCCAGACAATCGCGACAATCCGGGAAGCAATCGGCCCGCACGTCGGAATCGGTGTAGATTTCCATGGTCGCGTTCACAAGCCGATGGCAAAGGTTCTCGCCAAGGAACTGGAACCCTACAAGCTTATGTTTATTGAAGAGCCCGTGCTCTCCGAGCATCGCGAGACGCTGAAGGAAATCGCCAACCATTGCTCGACCCCGATCGCGCTTGGGGAACGTCTCTATTCGCGCTGGGACTTCAAGTCCGTGCTGGCGGACGGGTATGTCGATATCATACAGCCGGACCTCAGCCACGCTGGCGGTATCACAGAGTGTAGAAAGATCGCCGCGATGGCAGAGGCGTATGATGTCGCCGTCGCGCCGCATTGCCCGCTCGGTCCGATCGCTCTTGCTGCGTGCCTCCAGGTCGATGCTGTCAGCTACAATGCCTTCATCCAGGAGCAGAGCCTGGGTATCCATTACAATACGGGCAACGATATTCTGGATTACATCTCCAACAAGGAGGTGTTCCATTATGCCGACGGTTTCGTCAGCATTCCGCAAGGCCCAGGTTTGGGTGTCGAGGTGAACGAGGAGTACGTGATCGAGCGTGCCAAGGAAGGTCATCGCTGGCGCAATCCCATCTGGCGTCACGAAGACGGCAGCTTTGCCGAGTGGTGATCGTGCGCATCTCTCAAGCCCAGCTGAGGACACGTCTCGATCGACGGTTATGGATCAGGGTCCAGAGGGCTAAGCTGTGACACTTGTGGATATCGGCTCAGGATCACTTTCGCTTCGTGTAAGCACCCATGGGGATCGATCCTTGGCCTGTGGAAGCAGGGCGACGGCCGGAGAGTGCCGCTGCTCAGAGCTGCACCCAAAGTCGATGCAGGCGCACCCGAAGCGTCCTGCTTTCCGCTTGTCCCCTTCGGTAATCGCGTTAGGGACAACAGGTTTGTCTTCGACGGAGCTGTGTTTACCCTTAGCCCGAATACCGAATGGGACCCTCACTACCTCCACGGAGACGGTTGGCTCGCTGACTGGCACCTCGGCGGTCAGACCGACAGGTCAATCGAGATGAGCTTCGAGCACAGGGGCGGGCACACGCCCCATGAGTATCTGGCGAGCCAGTGCTTTACGATCGACGACGACAGCCTGACAATCGCGATGACGGTCGAAAATCGCGGTCGTCAAAGATTGCCATTCGGTCTCGGCTGGCATCCATATTTTCCGCTGACGCCCCAGACCACACTTGAGGCCCGCGCCGAGGCATTCTGGACGGAGGTCGAGGGATGGTTGCCAGGAGAGCGGACGAGCATTCCAGCGGATCTGGACTTCAACCGAGCCATCGGTCTGCCTCATCGATGGGTCAACAACGGATTTGAGAACTGGAACGGCCACGCGAGAATCTCGTGGCCCGAGCATGGCGTCGCTCTCAGTATGGAGGCTGATCCGATACTTCGGCACGCTATCCTTTTCCTGTCGGACACGACCTTCGATCCCGGGTTCAAGCGGGATTATTTCTGCTTCGAGCCCATGTCTCACCTGGCGAACGGGCACAATTTACCGGGCCTTGATGGGCTTAGGGTTCTCGCTCAGGGCGAGTCGCTTATGGGAGGTTTCCGTTTGCGGGTCGAGACAAACTGACGGATGGCATACGGTACAGGCATACAACGGTTGCCGCACATCAGGTGTGAACCGGACGGCGGCATCACAGGAAAGTCGGAGGAGTAAACACTTATGTCGAAGCGGCTGTCAGGCAAGCGCATCATGATAACGGGCGCGGCACAGGGCATTGGCCTTGCCATTGCCAAAGGATTTGTCCGGGAAGACGCAAGCCTGCTTCTCATCGACCGTGACGAGGCTCTCCTGAACGCCGAGGCGTTGAAGCTGCGAGAAGAGGGCTATCGAGTGATAGCACACGCGGTGGACATCACGGATGGCGCCGCGATCAGACAGGCTGCCAGCCAAGCTTCCGACGATTTTGGCCAGATAAACGCATTGGTGAACAATGCCGGGGTCAATGTCTTCTCGGAGCCGCTAGAAACGACAGACGACGAATGGAACCGTTGCTTCGACATCAACCTGAAAGGGGCATGGAACTGCTCGAAGGCGGTTTTACCCGGGCTGATCGAGCAGGGGGGTGGGGTGATCCTCAACATCGCATCCACCCATGCCTTCACGATCATTCCGCATACGTTTCCATACCCCCTGGCCAAACACGCGCTTCTCGGCATGACGAAGTCGCTGGGCCTGGAATACGCGGCCAAGAACGTTCGCGTGAATGCGCTGGCTCCTGGCTATGTCGCCACGCAGAAGGTTATCGACTACTGGAATAACTTTCCCGATCCGGAGGCTGCGAAGGCCGAGACGATGAAGCTTCATCCCGGCGGAAGAATTGCATCTCCCGAAGAGATTGCAATGGCGGCGGTCTTTATGATCTCCGACGAGTGCCCGTTCATGAACGCTACATGCCTGACCGTAGATGGGGGCTTGAGTGTCCAACAGCATCCGGCGTGAGTCCCCGCGGTCAGGCTTGTCCGATGAATTTATATCGCTGGCCTAACTAGCTTTTTTCCCGACTCCGCGATCTGATAGAAAAGTGGCGTCAAAGAGTGAGGAGAATCGTGATGCGCTCGGCGCAAAACATCGGAGAAACGAGCGCTTCTGGAGGCCAGCGCCCCCGGGTGATGCCCGATGTGACAAGAGCGCTAGCTGAGGAAGTTTTGTCGGGAAAATACGCTCCCGGCACTGCGCTTCCCACTGAAAACGAATTGGGGACATCGTACGGAGTCAGTCGTACGGTCATAAGAGAGGCGATCAAGGTTCTCGCCGCTAAGGGTCTGGTGGTGACGCGGCCCCGGGTGGGTACGGTCGTTTCTGACCCGGACAATTGGAGCCTGCTGGATCCTCAGGTGATCAGCTGGCACGGACCAGAGCTCTTCGATGCTAACCTCCTTGGCGCAGTCCTGGAAACCCGACGTGTGCTTGAGCCGCTCGCCGCCAGTCTGGCCGCCGAGCGTGCGACCCTCCGCGAGATCGCTGACCTGGATGGCGCTTGGCAACTCATGAAAGAAGCCAGCGAGGACGTCGAGAAGTTCTCAGCTGCCGATGTCGAGTTTCACCGTGTTCTATATCGAGCCAGCCACAATCCCGTTCTGAGACAGATTAGCAGCCTGATCGATGCAGCCCTTACCTACTCGTTCGAGACCTCCAACAAGACCGTCTTCAATCGTGACGATGCCGTTCGGTGTCATCACGCCGTGGTGGAAGCGTTGCGCATGCGCGATGTCGATGGTGCCGGAGCGGCTGCGAGCAAGCTCATAGAACAGGCAGCCCACGATATCGATCTTGCCGGACGCAAGGCCAAGGATTCAAAGGGCGAGGACTAGCATCTGGCTCACCACTCGTCGCGAGCGGCGGCGCATCGAGGAGGTCCAATCGGGAAGCCCGCTCGTTGTGTTGTCGGGGCGTCGCAAACGACTTCCGATTGTTGGTGGCATCGAAGCGTGAATGAGCTTAGGATTCAGCGCATTAGTGGCGGTATCCGCTGTAGAGCGCGAGGTGTGAATGCTCGGCTTTGTTCGGCTTCTGTGGGACAATGAAACATGCCCGGTTTTCACCCGAAGTCGAGCTGCGTCTGACTGAGTTGGAGAAATCCATTTCCTACAGAAGTCACGGCGCTTCGAACAATAGCGGAAACGCCCCCAGTTCGCCCCGATATCCACCTGGACCGGAGCTACTTGGTGGCCACGATCGCTTCGTTCGAACGTGGTACTTGCTCCAACCGATCTTCATTTTCACTCCTGGGGACGAGTTTTACACGGTCCCCTCAGAGAAATAATGGCCAATCAAGTCCATGGGATCGACCTTGAGTGTCCTGCAGACGGCGATAAACATGCCGATGGAGAGCCGGTTTACACCGCGTTCATATCTCTGAACTTGTTGAAATGAGACCCCAAGCGCAGCGCCCAATTCCGTTTGCGTCATTCCAACGCGCAACCTCATCGCCCGAACGCGCTCGCCCATCTCCTTGTCCGTGTCGCCGGATTTTCGTGCAGTCGTATCCATGATTTCCTTTTCGCGTGGTGGTTTTCCCATAAAGGACTAACGACAGAGTCTAACCCTATGGTTTCGTTTTTCTTTCGACAAATAGCCGGACTCTTGGCGCCTTACGTGGTCGCGAAAGAGAGATCGATCACCATCCGCCAGGCCGAGACATCGCGCTTCTGTCACCGCAAAGCGAGCCGTCCGCTGCTCGATCGTAATAGGAATAACAATTTCCCGGATAACGCCGAGGAGGGCTGTAGTAGTTTCCTCCTCCGCAGTTGCCGTTCGCACAGACTGCAACAGCGGTTCCAACCAATGCGACCGCTACCAGCGCCGCCGCTGCCTGCTTTTGCTGCAGAACCATCTTCTCACACGCCGGAATATCTAGGCCGCGCCTGCCCAGTTCCGTAACCAATTGCTGCTGAAATAGTGGGTCTTGCGTTTCAAGTGCGGTCTTGCAGAGCGCAGCCTTGCTAACGGCGGACGGCTTTTTATTAAATTCAGCTGGCGTTGTCGTGCAACTCGCCAGCGCGAGCGAGATCGCCACGGCGCCGAGACGCCGAGCCAATTCATTCATTTTCACTGTGATAAAACCCCTCAATGCCCCCGGGGTGAACATCGCAGAAATTAAGGCGACGTCAAATTTCACGTTAAGATATCGTTAACGCAACGCCTGGAACGGAAACAAGAGCGTCCACTGCGCCTTGTACCTCGCACAAGCGGCCAATGGCGCGAGATCGACAGCTTCGCCACCATGGCTCCGCAGCACTTGTGGAGCCCCATTCACGATGTCTTGGACAATCGCCATGGCTCAGGAAGCAAAGCGTCGCCGACTGCAAAACTTCGGCGCAGGCGTTCCCAAACTACCGAGATAAGCACTGACGTTTCCGAGCTTGACTTTGCTCGGGGACCAGTGTCAGCGGCCATGCGCGGTAGAGGCCGGAGCTCGAATTCTAGGCTCCGGCTCGCCGAAAATCGGCGCACATGGCCTTCCGGTCGTGTTTGCTCATCCAGCAGACTTCTTTGGAACGCTGGTCGAATTCGAGCAGGCAAGACATGCGGATGCGTAAATCGCTCATAGGTTCTCCTTTCCAACTTGTGCGTTCGGTACCCCCAAGCGCACAACGCCGCGGCGGGGCTACTGTCCGAACTTCCGCCGCGGCGACTTTTCGGGAACTCCTGATATCCGGGGAGGGAAAGATGTTATCTCGAGTCTGGAATGCGAACGAAAAGCTTAGAGCCGAGTGTCGAACTGGAGAGATTATACTCCAGTGGGACGCCCGGGCAGGGCACCGTCTACCCCTCCGTCAGTGTTTGAAGGGTCTGAATTGCTTTCCGTTCCCAGGTTGTGGCACCTTGCTGACGAGCAAAGGCCAGCGCTGCACGAATGTAATGCGCCGCGCCACTTTCCCGGCCGGAACGAAGTTCAACTTTCCCTCGCAGCCTAAGAAGCTCGGCAGTAAAGTAGTTTTCCCCTGTCTGTTTAACGAGCGCCAAGGCTTCATCCAGAGTGGCGGCGGCCCGTGTAAAATCACCCGCTTGCAGATAGCTTTCGCCGAGCAATCCGAGGTAGCAGGACTTGTCGATTTCCTGATCCCCCAAATTCGAACAGGTTTGCTCCATCTTCGCAATGCCAAGAGGATCGTTTCCGCGCGCCATAATCCATCCCTGGAAGAAGGACGCGACGTTCGTCCACATGCGAAAGCCATTCGTCCTTGCAAGCGTGAACAACTCGTCAAGCTTGTGTTGGAGGGGTTGGAATTCGTCACGGAGCGCATAAAGGATACAGCAGTTGCCAAGGCACGCCGCCAGTTGATACGCGGAATGGCGGCGCGCGTCGGCTTCCGCTGCCGCGTAGAGTTCGATTGCTTTTGCCTCATGCCCGGTCAATTGCAATGTCCATGACAGGTAAAGCATTGCCATGCTCGGAAAATCGCTGCCGATCTCATCGGCCCGGTCCACGTGGCGAAGCGCCTGTTCAAGATAGTCGCGGGCCGGACCGAAATGTCCCTGCGAAAAAAAGCACATGCCCTTGAATTGCATCCCGAGGACAAGTGCCTTCAAGCTATTGCGGGTATTGCCGATTACCAGCAGTTCGTCGCCCGCCCATGTGGCGTCTGCGAAGCGGCCGGAGTTGAGGGCGGTGCCAAAGAGGCCATCGAGCGCGCGGATCGGCGCTTCCACATCACCGAGCTCCTCGCTAAGCCGAATGACATTGCGATAGGCGGCGCTGCCCTCGTCGGTGACATAGCCGAAGGTGGCGTATAGGACGTCGCCCCGTTCGAGTTCGAGTTCCAGCTCCATGCGATCGCGCTTTTCCGATGGAACGCATTTGGCAAGACAGGCGAGCCCATTGGCAAACATGTTTGCGGCTTCGACCTTGGCCCAAGTCCTACCGGTGTTGAGACCTGCGGCCAGCCACTTATCGGCCGCCTCCTCGAAAAGCCCGGCTTCAGCGAGGTGCTGCGCGAGGATCTCAGGGTGCTCGGCCGCGAGCTTTGGATTGATACTTTCAACAGTTCGGGCAACTTCGGCATGAAGCTCACGGCACCGCTCCTTGAGGAGACTTTCCCGTGCGGCCTCTTGCAAGAGCGCATGGGTGAATGCGAAGCGCGCTTCACTGGCCGTCGTCTGCCGCATCACCAGACCAGCTTCGACCAAACGCTGCAGCGTCGGTTCCACGATATCTTGCGACAGGCCACAAACCCGGGCAACAATCGGCAGGTCAAATTCGCGCCCGACAACAGCTGCAACTTGAGCGATCACCTTTCCGGGACCTATCTTGTCGAGGCGCGACAACAGCGATGACTGGATGGAGCTAGGAACGCCGACGGATAACTTATGTGAATGCTGGCCACCTTCCTCAATAAGAGGGCTGTTCTCCAGAACAGCTCGGGCTAATTCCTCGACATAGAGCGGGACTCCCTCGCTCTTTTCCAGCAGAAGTCCGGCCGTTTCATCCGCGATATCGCGCCCCGCCATGAGGCTACGCAAGAGCATGCGGGAGTCTTCGTCGGAGAGGCGACCCAGTGCGATTTTGCTGAGGACCGCCCCGGTTGCGGTTCGTCGTTGCGTTTCGCGGGAGGTAATCAGGATTAAAAGGGGAAATGGTCCCGCTTCGGCGAGCAGAGCCTCGAGCAGATCGCTCGATGAAGGGTCGATCCATTGCTCATCTTCGATCGACAGCAGAACCGGTCCGATTTGCGAGAGATAATGCAACCAGTCGATCAGGACCCTGTGGGATAGGCCGCGTTGTCGGGCGGAAGGGCGGCCGTCCGTCAGTTTGTGGCGGTCGATTGCCAGAAGTTCTGCAAATACAGGCAATGAATCGGATACGGGCACGGTGCTCAAGGCGACAACCGCTTCAAGCTTCGTCATGGCGATTTCCGGTGGGTCGCTGCCCTCAATGCCGGCGTATCGTTTGAGAAGGGTCAAAAAAGGGAAGAGGGCACTATTTGAATAAGTGCTGGAGCATTGAAGCGTCAGGTAGGTGCCCTGCGGAATCCGCCGTTGAACCTCAAATATCAGCCGCGATTTGCCGATACCAGGTTCGCCGACAATCATGGCTGCCTGAGCGCGCTTACCCGCGATGACCTCCTGCCACAGCTCCAGCAAACCCGCGATTTCTGCTTTGCGCCCGACAAGCTCGGTTAGCTCTCGTCTCTTCGCGAAGCGGTTCTCCAGGACTTTGGGCCTGTCGGCTCGCCAGACATGAACAGCACTCGGAAAACCCTTGAGGGTTTGGGACCCGAAATCGGTGAACTCGAAGGCGCCGGCGGCGGCATCGTAGGTCCGCTGGTCGGTCATGATGGTTTGGGGCTCTGCGATGGTCTGAAGGCGTTGAGCCAAATTGGGAATCGATCCCAGAGCAACCGTCGAAACGCCTGCCGGGGCACCGACAAAGTCTCCGACAACGACAAGCCCACTCGCGATACCGATGCGGACACGCAATGGCGGCCCACCGGCCACCTTTACCTCGGGGACCAGTTGGAGAATTTCAAAGGCCAACTCAAGAGCACGTTCGGCGTCATCTTCTTCCGCAATCGGATACCCGAACAATGCCTGAAAAGCGTCGCCGACATAGTTAGCGGCAATTCCGTTGTGGTTTCGCACCGCGGCAGTGCATTCAGCCAGGTAGGCCTTCGTCAGTCTGGTGAAGTCCTCGGGATCGAGACGAGTTGCATAGCCGGTGGAGTCGACCAGATCGCAAAACAGTATCGTGAGTTGTCGCCGCTCCGCCGAGGTCGCGAAGGCTTTGGCTGCATCGTCGGCATTTAGCAACTTTATGGCGGCAGCAATTTTCTTGCGCGGACCGACGGGGATCTCCATCTCGCGCAAATCGTCCTCCGACAGCATGCGGAGGCTGTCGCCATCGATCTGCGATTGCGCGAATATGCCAGCGAGGTGTTCAAGCCCCAACCCCTCCAGCCATTTCCTCACGTCTTCCATCGGAACTCCCAGCAAACCGGTGATGAACTCGCTCGCTCCCTGGGTATTCATGCGTTCCAAGGATAGCACTTCTCCGTGCGTCCAAGAAGCTGTTGGATTTTCGCCTCAGAGCTTACATACGCTCGTCCCACCGGGTTTCAGTTGCATGCCACATCAGCGAAAATCAGTTGCCCCCGATCTCCATAGCGGACGCCACTTTGATCGAAACAGAATCGTTTGGGAAGAATACGCGCGAGGTACCGACGGTTGCACATGGCCGGCAGATCGGCGCGAAATTCGCGCGGCGTAGTGGCCGGTGCAGGGGCGGTGAATTTCAGGTGGCCGAAGTATGATAGGTCGCCAATGAACATCGCGCGGCCAGAGGCGACCCCATTGCCGGCCGATGTTTCGTCCGTGCCACTCTTAGCTTCGTCGAGTGTTGGAAAATCGCTTTCCAAGGGTGCCTGTCTGAATCGCGGAATTTGAGTCGCCCTAATCGCAATGTTGAACCGGACATCATCGCGCTGGGAAACGTGCCCGTAGTCATTGAGGTAGTGCCATCTCAGTCGAAGAATTCGGTCCGCGCCGACTGCTCCGGTTGGGACCGGGAGTACCGCCGACGATAGGCCGGTCGGCTGGGAGCCGTCTCCACCTGATTGCACGCCGGGTGCGGGACAGGCTGTGAAGAGCGGGCGATATCGACATTCTTCGCCTCCCGCCTCCCAAATGCAGTTGCTCAATTGCCGCCAGTCGTCTTCGCTGATCTGGCCGTTCTCCACGGCGACGTTACTGCCCTCGTGTGGGACCATCCACGGATGGATCTTGCCTTCCCCTGACCGTCGGGCCCATTCCGTTCGATGGGCATCGATTTCTCTGAGCTTCAGCAACTCCGCCCGAACACTGACGACCTGTGTCCAAGTCGGATTCGTGACCTCCGGGAGTCGCCCGGCGGCATCTGCCGCAATGCGCTGCCCGGTAATTTGCGTCGTGAGCGTATGACACTTGGTGCAATTTCCAGAAGGGTCCTCGACCGTTCTCGCTCGAACAATGTCGGTTGCGTAAACGGCGGTGTAAGCGGAACCTACGACCCGAAATGGTAGGCTTTCGTCCCGCTTCATCTTCGGGACGTAGTCCCCAAGGCTGAAAGCGAGGGCTCTCTCGCTTGCCGCCCCCCCCGGGTATCCGATGCGGGCCTGGCCGATGTGCGGGCTAACCACATACGGACCCTTGTTGTCATGACATGCAGAACATTGGATCTGAAATGTAGGGTCGTACATTTTGGTGGCGGCAGCGCGCCCTCCGGCGTCCGCATAGGATCGACCGCCTGGAGGGACGATGGGTGTAGTCCAGTCGAAGCGTTGCTGATCCTTGTCGCCATCAAAAAAAACGATTTCTCCACTTTCTCGATTGAAACCAATGATACCAAGTCGAGCGAATGTAGGGTTGTCTTTCTCCCAGTATGATTCCGGTTCGATTTCAAGGTGAGGGGTAGATTTCCGGCAGAGCGAGACCCACTCAACCGTGCCTGCCACGGTACGGATTATGCGTGAATTCATTCCGCAGTAGGTCACGTTTCCCGCCAGCGAGGGCTTATCGCATTTAGCGATCTGGGTGGTCCACTTGACGATTCTGCCCTTGGGGTCGCGATGCTCGAATTGCAGAGGGCTGCCGGCAACATTTGGATTCGGTTTCAGGTCGACGATATTGCCGTCAATTTCCAGCGGTATGACCTTCGCAGCTGCGTTGCCGCAATCTACGTCCGGGATCGGGCCAAAAACGGAGCGTGCCTCGTCGCCAAATCGCGTGATGATGTCGGGGCTTGCTGAAGCGGGTTTCCACTGAAAATCGCCGTTCCAGCGCCTTACGGCTTCGGCGAAGAAAGTAGCCTCGGCGTTGTCATCCGGGGCGCGCACCGGACCGATTTCAATTTGGTCGTTGGCCGCGGCTAGACGGAATTTCCTGCAGATCAGGTAGGCTTTCAGGTCATTTACGCATTGCCGAGATGGTGGACCATCAGAAAGCGCTTTTGCGAACGGCGCCGCTGGCCGTGCCGGGACCGTACAAACGGACCACGGGGCGCAAAGATTGAGATCTCGCCATTTTGCGTCATCGGCAAGATGTACGCCGTGTCCTAAGCTGAAACCAGGATGATCAAATCGGCTCGAATCAACTGCAACATGCGCATACGAGTAAGAGCCCGATAGCAGCACCGCCACCGAGAACGCGCCGAGCAATCCAAAAGCGATAGACCGCACTGCCTCCTCCGGGTTCGAGGACCAACAGCTTCAACGGGCGCTCAACGTAACTCTCGGTGAATCCGGCAAGAGAACGATCATCGCGAATTTCCAAGCGCCCCCGACTCGCTTGAACGTGGTTACCATTGTCGCGGTGTAATCGAGCACCGGTGTCTCGATCGCTGTGAATTGAATCGTAACCACGACTGTCGACTTGCCCTGGACCGTATCTTGGTCGACGGCGTTTAGTAGGGTGTTGCTTTCAATGTGCCGCCTTTTGCTGATCGTTCCCATCTCGGCATTTACTGTATCGAGGTAATCAAGAAGCTCGGTCTTGTTGGTTTTTCTTTGCAACTGTTTGCGGCCTGTGCACAACTCAAACGTGACATCGTCCAGCAGCATGGCTTCCACGCCCTGAGTACTTGCGTCATCAAGCGCCCAGTTGTAGCGATGCAAAAGATCCATAATCTCCTGTCGATCAGATGGCGGGGGGTTCACAACAGTCCTCAGATATTCTCGATTAAGTTCGTAGGTGCATGAGGGAAGAGCTTGCGCTAGCGCCGCGCTCGCCATGACGAGCGAAATTCCCACCCCAAGCGCGAAAGATGGCCATCGAATTGCGGACCTTTTCCGTACGAATGCCATGGAATGCCCCCTTGATATGAATCAATTTGCTTAACGATTTTCAATCGAATGTTAAGTGGATAGCCGGTTCCCGGCTCAACGCACCGGGCGAAATCCGGTCGGTCGCCGGCGCCGTCGTCCGGGTTCGTAGATTAAATATTAGAATATACTAAATAACTAGCTATGACAACCAAGACACTACGGATTGCTGCAGGAGAAGCAATTTCTGCGCGAACAGGCTGCGCGCAATTCATCGTTCAGCTGATGGCCTGTGGAAGGATGTTACGCCGGATGAACACTCCTTGAAAAACATCCGGGTAGGCGTGGTGGTACTTATCGCTTTCCTCGATCATGGCAGCGGCGATCTCCGCCGCGAAACCGGGAACAAGCTGCGCGCTTCTCGTGGCATCGACCAATATATCGCGCATGTCATCGCTGACCTGCCGCAGCGTTTCAGGTCCCGGGGCGTTACCACCGGCCTTGACTGGCAGCATGGCAGAAAGCGCTTCGAAGAAAGCCCCAGTATATATCCTGGAAAATGAGTGCGCGTTGTTCCAGATCGTGTCCGCCAGGCCAACCTTGCTGACCGTTGAGGGGTCGACGTAGAAATGGTTATTCCACGCGTTCCGCAGGCAATCCTCGTCCGCGTCTGCGGGCTTTACCAAACGCAGGGCGGAGCCGAACTGTTGCGCAACTCGCGAGAGGCTCGAACTACTCCAAAAACTCCTGCCCGAGGTTTCCGCGAGTACGAAGGAACAGAACGTTGGAAGCTGCATTGCACACAGGATCGCGCTCATGTCACCGAAAGCTTCGCCGAAGGCTTCGACTTCCAACCCCTCGGCGTCGAACAGATCTGAGCGGATTGCATCTAGAATGGCGTGACCGAGTTCGTGGCAAAGCAGATCAGGACTTTCGCCGGAATAGATGACGAGAGTTGGGTGCGCGACAGTTGAACCGTGGTAGAAGCTCAAAGTCGTTCCATCATACTCGGAATTTAGGCCCTCACTCCGATCCAAAAATACGTCTATTACCTGGCCGCCGCGCCATGTGACAGGCGCCTGGCTGCTGGCCGCCCAGAAGTCCGCAGCCCGTCGTAGTGTTGCAGCGGCGTTCCAGTAACGGAACTCCACCGCCTGCGGAGGGTTGTTGCCGAGCGATGGAATTAGGCGAAATGCTAATGGCGTTTTTGTTATGTCTGGTGCTGGCACGACCGTGATTCTGGCCGCCAACGCAGGATCCTTCTCCCAGACGGTTACTGTGGCAGGCATCGATGATCCTCCCAGAATTGTTGATCAAGACATCATCGTTGCGCAGTGGTTGCGACCGCGAAGGGATGGTAAAACAACCCCCTAGTGTCAAAAGCCGCGTGCGTCCGCGAGATCACGATTGAGGATGGAAATGGGGCAAGCACGGATTTTGCACCCCACACCATTTTAGTTCGATGATACCACCGGATTTTCCATTTGTGCAGGCGCGCGCCTACAATTTCTAGCGCTCAGGGCGCCGGTTCAACCCTTAACATGTTCGCCGACGTGAGGTCGCGATTGCGGTTTCGCCCGGCTGAGTATCAGGCTTCTGCGCGGGGTCACCCTTTTCCTTCCCCTCCCAAGCGTCAAGCAGCGTTGACCGGTTTCGCCTGTTGATCCGGGCAAGAGGCAACCTACTGTCTTGAATTTTAGGTGCGTGACAGCCCGCTCGGTTTACGCGCGATCAACGAACAACCTGTGCCCGCAGCGAACAAAGCTCGCGGGATAACCACAAGCACAGACAGCAGCGCGCCGACATGCCTTAGCTCACCTCAATCAATTAAATAACTATTTAGATACAAAAAATCTCATGTATTTTCCTATTGTTAGCGTGATTTCTCCGAAATTCCACTGCCTTTCCAAGCTTGACAGCCTCTGAGTTTCGCTGTCTGCTTCGACCAGAGGAGACCGCGCAGGGCTCAAGACTGCACGCTAAGAATTTCCAGGAGGACATTGCTGTTATGTTGAGATTTGCCGTCGTCGGGATCGATCATGGGCACACGTTTGATCATGTGAAGGGCCTGCTTGCGGCCGGTGCCGAGTTCGTTGGGTACTGCCCGCAGACCTCAGTGCCAGCGCTCTTGGAAAACTTCAAGAAGACCTATCCGGATACGCCGCAGATCGATCGCGATAAGATCTTCGCTGATCCTTCGATCGACGTGATCTGCATCGCCGCAATCCCGCGCGACCGCGCCGGATTGGCCGTCCGTGCGATGAAAGCCGGCAAGGATGTCATGACCGACAAGCCAGGCGTGACGACTTTTGCCCAACTCGAGGAAGTCAAGCGCACCGTCGCCGACACCGGTCGCATCTTTTCGATCTGCTTTTCCGAGCGCCATTGCGTGCGGTCCGCTGTCAAGGCGGGCAAGCTCGTCAAGGAGGGGGCGATCGGCACGGTGATCCAGACGCTCGGCATGGGGCCGCACAGGCTGCAGTTGCCCACACGCCCCGCCTGGTTCTTCGATCCGGAGCAGTTCGGCGGCATCATCGTGGATATTGCTTCGCATCAGGTCGACCAGTTTCTCTTCTATACGGGCTCGACCAGCGGCGAGGTTGTCGCAAGCTCGGTCGGAAACTTCGGCATGTCCGACAAGCCAGCCTTTCAGGACTTCGGCGAGGTACTGCTTCGCTCCGAGAAAGCCTCAGGCTATGTGCGTGTCGACTGGTTCACCCCAGAGGCGCTGCCGACCTGGGGTGATGGTCGCCTGACCATCCTTGGCACCGAAGGCTACATCGAACTGCGCAAATACATCGATATCGCCGGACGGCCCGGCAAGGACCACCTCTTCCTCGTCAACGGCACGGAGATGACCCACATCGATTGCAGCGGCGAAAAGCTCGACTATTTCGATGCCTTCGCCGCCGACGTGCGCGACCGTACGGAGACGGCGATGTCCCAGGCTCATGTTTACGAAGTCTGCCGCCTTTCGCTGGAAGCACAATCAAGGGCAGCGCGCCTGGGTCATCGTTGAGGAATCCGCCATGTCCAAGAAGTTTCGTGTCGGCGTCATCGGAGCGGGGATCGCCTCGCGCCACCTGACAGGCTTTGCCTGGAACAACGATCTGTTTGAGGTTGCGGTCCTTTGTTCGCTGGACGAGGAACGCGGCCAAGCGCTTTGCGAGGAGTTTGGCATTCCCGAATATACCCAGGATGCCGAGACGATGATCGCTCGTGCGGATCTTGACGTCATCGATATCTGCACCCCGCCAAGTTCGCATTTCGAGCTCTGCCGCAAGGCAATCGAGGCGGGAAAACATGTCATCTGCGAGAAGCCACTTTTCGGCTCTATCGCCGAAGTGGACGAGATGGCTAGGATCGTAGCGCGCGCCGAAGGTCCGCAACTGATGCCGATATTTCAGTACCGGTATGGCTCGGGACTTCAGAAGCTGAAAATGCTGATCGATCTAGGCTTGACCGGGACGCCGTTCCTCACCACGATCGAAACACATTGGTGGCGCGGCCCCGACTATTATGCCGTCCCGTGGCGCGGAAAATGGGTGACCGAGCTGGGCGGCGGCCTGCTTGGTCATGCGATCCATGCGCATGACATGCTGAACTATGTTCACGGCGCCTGCGCCGAAATCTTTTCCTACGGGGCGACACTCGTAAACCCGATCCAGGTCGAGGATACGGCAGCCCTTTCGGTAAAGATGAAGAACGGCTCGCTGGCGACGCTGTCGATGACACTGGGCTCACGGAAAGAAATCTCGCGTCTGCGGTTCTGCTTTTCGGATCTCGTCGCGGAAAGTATTCTCGAGCCCTACACGATGGGCCGGGACCCGTGGAGCTTCGTTGCCGGGACCGGGGAGCATCAGCAGCGTGTCGATGAGGCGCTGGCCGGTTATGTGGTCAAGGAAGACGGCTATACCAGACAGTTCGAACTGTTCCACCATGCGCTGACATCGGGAGGCGAGCCGCCGGTGACGTTGGAGGATGCTCGCAACTCACTGGAGCTCGTCACGGCGGCCTATCATTCGCAGCGCACCGGCAAGCCGACACCGCTGCCGATCCTTTCCGATCATCCGCTCTACCATTCCTGGTTGCCGGAAGAAGAGCGGCGTCTGGCGGCCGGGGCCTGATCCATGATCAAGAGCTTCGAGCATGTCGGCATGGTCACCGGCGACATGGACAGGTCACTGGCCTTTTACCGCGACCTCCTGGGTCTGCGCCTTCATTTACGAAAGACGATGGCCAACGGCACTGAAGTGGCATTCCTGGATAGTGGCAATGGCATGCTTGAGATTTTTGCGCCGCCCGGCGGCGCGGGGCCTGCCTCTGATCTTCCAGCCGCAACATCGGGCGTGCTGCACATTACCTTCCTTGTCGATAACGTCGATGAAAGCTTCGCGAAGCTGGAGGCTGCCGGAGTGGCAATCAAGGAGCGACCGCGTCCCGCCGTCAATTCGGAGGTGCTCGACCGGGTGGCATTCCTTCGCGACCCCGATGGTATCATCGTCGAGCTCGCCGAACGCCGTGATGAACGGAAGCTCGACTGATCGCAAACGAGAAGGCCCCGAAGCGTATTTTTTGCACTGCGGTAACGACTCCGTAATGCTCGTTTGTCAGCCTGAAGGCAACAATACGTTCCTTCACGGCTGGGCTTGTTATGTCACGCAGCAAAGACGACTGGATCAATCAGCGCGCTTACGCACTCTGGGAAGCCGAAGGACGGCCGGAGGGGCGCGGTGGCGAACATTGGCAGCAGGCGGCACGCGAGTATCAGCAGCTCGAGCTGACCCGGGCCTCGGTCGACGGCAGTGACCTCATCGAGCGGCTGCGGACGATGCGCCGCTTGATGCACCCGAACGACGTTGAAATCGGCGTCGGTGTCCGCGGTGAGGAGCAAAAGGCATCTGCCTGAGTAACACCCACCTTATCGCAGAACCTGGAAGAATGCGTGTGCTGCCGGGCTTCTCGCTGTGTATGTCGCTTCAAGAAAGGCTCGGCCGGCGAGTCGTGATGGTGGTATTCGGCCGGTAGGCCCCTAGCAGTGCGTTCCAAGTCAGAATACGAGGCCAATTTGCTTCGTCAGTTGCCGTGATCCGCATATGATGCTTCACAGGTGTTCTGGCCTTGACTTGTCGTGACCGCGAATGGCACGGTAGCGACACCTGAATTTGATCAGCGGGTTACATTTTCATCGAGCACCCATTGCGGATCATATCACTCTCCAGCATTCCCCCTCGGTTCGCCAAGCTCGCTCCGACCCTAAAGAGTCTCGTTGATCAGATCGGCCCGATCAACGAAATACGGCTCTACATTCCAAAGCGATATCGGCGGTTCCCAGATTATGATGGGTCACTTCCTGCCGTTCCGGACGGGATTACGATTGTGCGTCCCGACGATGACATGGGACCGGCGTCCAAGGTGCTTTTTGCTACCCGTGAATTTCGCGGGAAGGCCGCACAGATCCTATTTTGCGACGACGATAAGGTCTTCGAGCCCGACTGGGCCTCGCGACTATTCTTGGTGCAGAAAGAGCGGCCGAACGAGTGTGTCGCGCTGATCGGTAAAGATGTTCCGAAAGCCTTTGCAACCTCGACCCCGTTTTTGCCTAGGGCAGTGCGCAAGCGAAAGCTAACCTTGGCGCTTCGCGCCCGCAGGCTTCACTACAAGGTCGCCACGAAGGTTTTCGGGGCCGAGGTGCGCCGGCCGATGCCGACCCTCATAGAAAGGGGCGGGTATGCCGATATTTTCCAAGGCCTCGGCGGTGTTGTCGTCCGGCCCGAGTTCTTCAGCGATATAGCCTACGACATTCCAAACGTTCTTTGGACGGTCGACGATTACTGGCTATCCGGCATGCTCGCGGTCAAGGGGATCCCGATTTATCTTCCGGCCGGGCTCGCCGAGCCATTTTCGACCGGCGCCCATGAGGTTTCTTCGCTCTACAGGGCAACGATTGAGGGTGCAAATCGCGCCGAAGCCAACCGTCGATGCATTGAGTATATGCAGGAGCGTTTCGGTATCTGGCGGTGATGCCTGTGGAGAGAGCCACCCAAGCGCCTTCTGCCATTCAGGAGCCAGCGTCTCGATCTCGATCGGCTTGTCATCTTCTCAATGCCAGAAATGCCACTCTCGCCGACGATCATTGCCGTCCAAGCTTAAGTCGAGAATATTGGTTCGGGCATCGGTCATGGTTCTCTCCTTTGCAGGATGACAGCAGACGGGCGCGGAATCTTCTGCTCGCACATGGGCGAGTTAGCGGCTAAGGTCGCGCATGGAAAAGCTCCTGATCGCGATTTCTCTCGTATGCATTGCCATCGGCATAGGGGAGCTGATTTTCTCTGTGCCTCTTTTCTTCGGGGGCCTGGAGAGAACTGAGTGGATCGCTGCGTCAAAGTTCGCCAGCAGTGCTGACTAGAGTTGATTTTCCGGAATGCCAATCTATGATTGTGAAGCCGGCAATTGAGGGCAGACTTATGCGATACGCATTGCTAAAAGGGTCTGACATATGCATGGTTTCCGACTCTCTCGCAAAAGCAGAGAGGGAGCGCGCATTTTTCGTGTCCCGCTATGGTCAAACCGTCGAAATTGTTGCGATCGAGGACGGCGATGGGGCCAGCGCTCGGCTGCAGCGACAATTGGCTATCAGGAACCCACGTGATGAAACATAGTCTGGGCGAGGCGTACGCTCGCCCGGGGAGCGCAAACCGGAGAAAATCGCCTAGAACTCCGAACGCTCATTACCTCGGAAGGGCTGGGGCCGGCTCCAAGATCGACGCGACCGAGGCCAGAGGCTTTTGGGTAATTTCGTATTTGAGCAAGCCATACCGCGCAGGAGAGGGCGGGCGACAATCCTACCGCAGTCTCACCGACGTTGGGTGGCAAAACGCCCCATTTCCCCGACCAGTTCAGATAATAGGCTGGCAGGAACAGTAACCTTGCGCCTCGTTGCTTGATCAGTTGGGCAGCGCGCTCGCTCTTGTGAAAGCCGACATTGTCGAGGACGACGACATCGCCCTTCGACAATGTCGGAATGAGCTGTGTTTCGATCCAGGCTTCGAAGATCAGCAGGAGCGGTCAAGCCGTGGCACCGCAGTCCGGCAATGAAGGTCTGGATCTCCATTTGCCCAATGGCGCATGGGTTCTTTGGCGCACCATCCGGTGCGCTTGGTCAACTTGGTATTTGTTGACGTCTCATCAACCTGAGGAAGCTTCGTGACGATCTCTTCTGCCTTGTGTCATTTCGCTGCCATTTCATTGTCCTTCTGAGGCTCAAAAGCCATACTTCAAGAAGGACCACTTTTCAGGGGGCAGACCACGCAACTTATTCCCGATCGATCGCCACCAGCCTCCCTTATTCCCGTACGAGGACGTTGCCCGACCGCAGCCAGAATGGCGGCAGATAGAGCGGCGTCGAAGAGAACGGCAGAATATTGTCGGAGAGTGTAACGCCGAGCTGATCTTCCATGAAAGTGCGTCGTGCGGCAATGCGGGCATGCATGTCAGGGTAGCGCTGGCGTATCTCTTCGCGCAGCCCAACGTCCGCGAAGGCCACCATGTCTTCGCAATTGAGAGCCCAACCGGCAGGCATCGGCACCGGTATCACGTCGACCTGGAACGGCATGCCGGATCGCAAGCGCTCCGTCGAGCCGGGGCGTACGGGTGAATGAAGCCACTCCTCGTGACTTCCAAGGTGACCGGGATTCAGCGCTGAGTTGAGACCCGCGGATTTGAGCTTTTCGGTGACCGCGGAGAACAGATCACCGCCGGTCACGCCGATATCTGCGGTCTCATACCATGTGATCAAGGCTTCGAAATAGGCCTTCGAGGGCTTCAGGAATGCCTCGTCATGGTCGGTGAGCAGGCCGGCGCGCGAAGACAACGCCCCCCAGTAACCGAGTGCTGTCGTTACGCCATCTCCCTTCTTCAGGCGGCGGGCCGTCGGACTTCGCAAACCAATGATGTTCTCGCCGGCACTGACGGAAGCAAACATCGTGTGGACGTTTACAGGGTCTCCCTCGTAGCCGAGGCGGCCAAGAGCCTCGAATTCCGTATCTCCCTCCCTTGCGCCGGAAACGACCCTGAAGAGCGCGTCCGAGCACCGCACGGCGGCCCATTCGAAGTTCGCGAGCTGATCGACATCGATGATCGCGCGATGACCGGTTTCCGGGTGCATGAGCACAGGCGTCGCATCGACCAGTCGCGCCGAATGACCGATCGCCCGGCGCAGCACATTCACGATGAAATGGGGAACGAAGAAACTCTGCCCATATTCTTCGTCCTCCTCGGCCGCGAGATATTTCCAGCCGACCAGTCCAATGGAATCTCCGCTCTTGATCCCTGCCTCGCGCAGTCGATCGCTGAGCCGCGGGTTTTGACTTCGGTCCTGTCCGAGGAGGCTGAAGGTTTGCGCGCGCAATACGTCGACACCTGGAAGACCGGCAATTGCCGTATAGCTCTCGGATTCGTTTCCGGTGATGATGATCCGACGCTCACCAGGACCGAGGAGTAGCAGGGCCTCCTCGAAACGGGGCTCGAAGCCGGAAAGGTGCATGATGTTTCCGAAATGCTCGCGATCAGCATAAACGACCAGCCAATCGGTGCCAGCGGCCTGAAGGGCTGCGTCCGCGCGCGCGGCGTAGGTCGTCGACGGGATTTTCGGCTGCGCTCCAAGTGGTCCGAAATTTGGCAATGCAACAGGTGCTAGACTAATCGACATCAAGTTCCTCCAAGCGAAAATCAAAGCCAGTCAAAGATAAAGGCGCAAAAACGTGTACAGCCGCGGCCTGGCCGCCAAGCAACAAAAGATTAGCATAGCCGAAGCACGCAACGTTGCGATATCACCGCTTCAAAGGTGGAAAGCTCTCGATCATGAATCACGACAATAGCCGCGACGCTCCTCCCACGATTGCCGATGTCGCGCGCTTGGCGGGTGTCTCGCGCGCCGTCGCGAGCCGGGCGCTGTCGAACGAGCCGCGACCGGTTTCGTCCGAGAAGCGCGAGCGCGTAATTACCGCCGCCGCAAGCCTTGGCTACAAGCCGAACCTCCTGGCACAGAGCCTGACCACCAAAACCGTCAACCTGGTCGCCGTGGTGGTCAACCACATCCACGATCTGTCGGATCTCGACCTGTTCGACCGGCTCATTGATCAGGTCCAGTCGATTGGCAAGCAGGTCATCTTGATCCGGATCGGCTCGGTTGCGCGCGTGGACGAGTTCCTGCGCAACGGCGTCGCCTACCATGTCGACGCAGCGCTGGTCTTCTCCGACTTTGCAGACGCCCCGACTGTCCGTCGCTTGTTCCGTTCCGACAGCGTTATCATGCTGAACGGTCTGCACGACGAGTTCTCCCCCGCAATCATCCCGGACGAAGATGCTGGCATTGCGGAAGCTGTGGCCGACGCTGCGTCGAAGATGGTGCGCACAGCCGGGCTCGTCACCGGCCGCGCCTCCTCTCCCGTGGAGCAGGCACGCATTCGCTCTTACCACGAGGCGTTTTCGCGCTACGGCATCAATCTTACCCGGACGGTCCAGGGCGACTATTCCTATGAGAGCGGGCATGCCGCGGCCAACGCATTGGCCGGCGCCGATTGTCCTGATGCGGTCTTCTGCACATCCGATGCCATGGCGATGGGCATCCTTGACGTCTGTCGGACCGATTTTCCTGCTGGTCGGCCATCGCGGTTCCGGCTCTACGGTTTCGACAATCTGTCGCTGACCGATTTCGACGCCTATCCGATCTCGTCCATTGGCTACGACAAGCTGCTCTATGTTCGCCATATCGTTGAATCCGTTGCCAACCCCGGCAATTTCACGCCGGGTCAACCGCCGATCACGGTGCCCACACGTTTTGTGCCTCGCCTCACCGCTTGACGAAAACGGGCTGCCAGGAGGCAGCCCGCAGTTCAAGTTACCACAGGGGGTTCAGGGCAGGGGGATTGGATTCCGGACCCCACCACTTCTTGTAGTTCGCCGCATAAGCACCCGACTGGATGTAATCGGAAACGAACATGTCGAGCCAGCGCACGAATTCCGGGTCACCCTTGGCAACGGCAATGCCGATCGGATCGTTGGAATAGAGGCCCGGCAGCGTCACCAGCGACGGATTCTTGGTAGCCAGATAGTCGAGCAGCGATGAATCTTCGATGGCCGCATCGACGCGCTTCTGCTGCAGCTGCAGAACGCCATCCGGAGCAAACTGATCGACGTAGACGAGTTGGGCATCAGGAACGGCGGTCTTCAGGAAGCTCTCGCCCGTCGTGCCGCGTCCGACCACAACCTTCTTGCCGGCCAGGTCCTTCAACTCCTTGATATCTGCATCCTTCTGAACGATGATGCGCAAGCCAGCGCGATTGTAGGGAATAGTGAAGTTCACCGTCTTGGCGCGCTCGAGCGTTGCCGAGGTGTTGGCAACGGCGACGTCGATCTGGCCCGAAACGAGCATCGAGATCCGGGCGTCACCCGAGACGTCGACGAATTCGACGGGTACGCCGAGCTTCTGGGCGAGCAGCGTCGCAACGTCGACATCGTAACCAACAGGATTGTTCTGCGCGTCACGGAAGCCGATCGGCTCGCCGCCGAGCGATACGCCGATCCGAACGGTGCCGCGCGAGCGGATGTCATCGATCATTCCCGCAAAGGACGGAAATGCCGAGCCGGCCGCGATGGCGAGGGCGGCAAGGGTAGTCAGAATACGCTTCATGGTTTCATTCCCTCTTTTGATTATGCCAGTTTCGCTGCCCGAAGTTCCGGTTCGGGCATCGATTCCTCCCAGAGCCAGTAGCGAATTTCGCCCTCGCATCTGAAATTCACGACCTCATGGTTTCCCTTGGCGTCGACTGCATGGATCACGACGCCGGCGAGAAATCCGGTGGAGAGTTCATCGAGCTCATCGACGGCGAGCTTCACCGCGTCGGAGAGCGAATAGCCAAGCTTCATTGCAAGAACAACGGTGCGCGCTGTCGATGAGCGCATCGTCATCTCACCCGTGTGGGTGCAGGCAGCCGCGCCATAGCGACTGTCGGCATAAAAGCCGGCGCCGGGGATCGGACTATCGCCAAGGCGGCCTGGATATTTCCACGCCCAGCCGGAGGTGGACGTTGCGGCGTGAATGCCGCGCGCTGAATCAGCCGACAGGAAGACGGTCGTATCGCGCACACGCTCCGGATCAGTGATGGCGCGGCTCAACGGCACGAGCGGTATATTGGGAAACTTCGCCAGATCCTCCGGCGAAAGTTCCTTTTCCAATCGTTCCCACCAGACCCGCCTGCTGTCCTCGAACAACACGTCGTCCTCGGCGAAACCGATTTCAGTTGCAAAGCGCCGAGCGCCGTCGCCGGTCAGCATGACGTGCGGAAGGCGTTTCATCACCTCATAGGCAAGACGCGCCACCGGCAGCGTATTCGGCACGGCACCGACTGTCCCGACATCACGTGTGTTGCCGTCCATCACCGCAGCGTCCAGCTCCATGTTGCCGAGCATGTTGGGCCAGCCGCCGTAGCCGACGCTGCGGACCTTGACTTCGCTCTCCACCTTGCTGATCCCGGCGACCATTGCATCAAGGCTGATTGCACCGTCCCGCAGCATCTCCACGGAGGTCGGGAAACCCGGCCAGGCTTCTTTATTGGCCAAAAGCAGCATCTGAACCTCTAATCTTTGCGCATCTTGGAAAGGAACTGGGCGACGCGCGGCTGTGCCATGCCGCCGTCGGCGGCGAAAAACTCTTTGGTCGGCAGGTCGACAAGCAGGCGGCCCTTGTCGAGGAACACGATACGATCCGAAATCTGCCTGGCGAACTCGACCTCGTGCGTCACGAACAGCATCGTCGTGCCTTGCTGGGCGAGCTTTGCAAGGATCGCCAGCACTTCTGCCGTCATCTCCGGATCAAGCGCGCTGGTCACTTCGTCGAGCAGCAGATAGCGCGGCTGCATGGCAAGCGCCCGGCATATTCCGACACGCTGGCGCTGACCGCCCGAAAGCTGCGCTGGATAGGCATCAGCCCGGCTCCCGAGACCAACCGACTCAAGCAGTGCGCGCGCCGTCGCCTCCGCCTCAGCGCGCGGTTTCTTCAACACCTCGATCGGCGCCAGCGTGATGTTGCCGAGCACCGTCATATGCGGATAGAGGTTGAAGAGCTGGAAGACCGTACCTGACCGCTTGCGGGCCTCCGCCAGTTCCCGGGGTTTGCCGACATCGAATTCATCGACCGTGATCTGGCCGCCGTTCAGCTTTTCCAGGCCATTGATGCACCGGATCAGCGTCGACTTTCCCGAGCCGGAGGAGCCGAGGATCGAGACGACCTCGCCCGGCTCGATCGTCAGATCGATACCATCGAGCACGGTGGTCTGGCCGAAGGCCTTTTTTACGTTTTCAACTTTGATCATGTCAGAGCCCCCTCCAGGCGCTGTGGGCGCGAAGGCGATTTTCGAAGCGCGTCCCAAGCAAGGCAACCAGCTTGGCGGCGGCGTAATAGAGCAAGCCAACGGCCGTCCATACAACAAACGGCTTCAGCGTTCGCATGTTGAGGATGTTGCCGATCTTGGTAAGGTCGACCACGCCGATCACCGAGATCAGCGATGTGACCTGCAACTGGTTGACGAGAAGTGCAATCAGTGGCCCGACCGCGAAGGCGGCAGCCTGCGGGGCGAGCACATGTCGAAGGACCTGCCACCGTGTAAGGCCGAAGACTCTTGCCGCCTCGATCTGATCACGGCCGATGGACTCGATTGCCGAAACCGCGATGACATAGATGAAGGCGGCTGTATTTGCCGACAGCGTGATCGTCGCCGCGGTAACCGGCGTGACGCGGATATGGAATAGCCCTGGCAGACCGAAGAACACCAGAAACAGCTGCACCAGCACCGGCGAATTCTTCAGGAGTTCAGAAACGAAGGTGATCACTTCGCTGAGGACTGGCACACGGTAGTAGCGCACAATTGCCCAGGCAATGCCGATCACCAGTCCGATCAGCGAGGTCGCGAGAAAGAGCGCGATATTGACCCCGAGCCCTTGTGCGAGAAGAACCAGATCAAAGGCTGTAAAATCGGCAAAGCGCATCAGGCAACCGCCTCCATCATGTCACGGTTGAGACGGCGATGGAGGATCGCAATCGCGAGCGATACGAGATAGGTCAAGGCCGCATAGACGACGAGAAGCACAACATAGACTTCGAACGGCCGGTAGGTCTGAGACACCACGATCTGCGCCGAGCCGGTCAGTTCGTTGAGCGTGATCGTGGACAGGATCGACGAGGTGAGGATCATGTTGATCAGAACCGAGCCGAGCGGGCGCACGGATGTCCTGAGTGCGATCGGCAGGACAATGCGGGTGAAGATCACCCTGCGTGACAAGCCGCTCACCTCCGCTGCTTCGATGATGCCCTGATCGATCGCCAGGATGCCGGCGCGGATGATATCGGACGCGTATGCGCCGCCTGCGATCGACAGCGCAATCACGCCTGTTGTGAACGCATCGATGTAAAGACCGATCTCGGGCAGGCCGTAGTAGAAGAAAAACAGCTGCACGATGAATGGCACGTTGCGGAAGATATCGACGTAGACGAAGGCAATTCGCCGCAGCGCCGCTGACGAGGATGTGCGGGCGATCGCCACGAACGCGCCCATGATGACGCTGCCGACGAGCGCGAGAACACACGCTTCTGCTGTCAGCAGCGCGCCTTGTGCGAGAAAGCCAAGATGGGGCAAGAGAATCGACAGGTCGAGCCGCACGATCTCTCCATGAGCACGAGTGAAACCGGTTTCATCGTGTCTCGATGGCCGAACATTGTCAAGAACGCCCTGGAGATTTCCTGCTATATCCAGCGCGAACGGAGAGATTCGTCTCGTCCGGCGGATTTGCACCGTGCTTGAAGCAGCTGGGGCAGCACTGGCCTTTCCGACTTTTCAAGCGTCATTCAGATTTACCCACCGAACGAGCACCGCCATGAGCCATATTCCGCAGATCGACTACACCACAGCCTCTGAAGAGATTCGGGCCGCGCATGACGAGGAGATGAGGGTACGGGGGCGCATGACGAACATGAAGCGTACCTTGCTGCATTCGCCCGCCGCCCACCGCATCTATGCCGAATGGTTCACGCTGCGCGCAGAGCTTTCTGCAATCGCGGATCGACCGATCTGGATCTTCTCGCATTCCATTTCAAAGGCTGCGAACTCAAGGATCGCAATCACTTTCTTTCGACGGGCACTGATCAATGCAGGTTTCGAGCCGCAGGCCTTGGTACTCTCCGAGGAAGAGGCGCTGCTCGATGCCTTCGGCACGGCGATCGTTGCCAATTCCAACGCGGTTCCCGCCGAGATCTGGACGCAGCTGAAAGGGCGTTACGATGCCAAGACGCTGGTCGATCTCGTGGCCTTTGCCGGCATCATGCTCGCAACAGCGGTCTTCAACAATGTCGTGGAGGTTGACTTCGATCCAGAGCTCGAGCCCTTCGCCGAAACCGGCCGAACGGCGTCCTGACGAGTGCCGCATCCTGTCGAGGTCAGGCGAGCCTAAGCGTATTCGCCGGTTGCCGTCACCTTTGTGGCCAACTCACGGGCCACAAGGACGGCATGTTCTGTAATCTGTGGCAGTCCCATCAACTCCCCAAATGTCCCACGGGCCAAGGGGCCGGAAATCAGCAAGGTCGGATCAGGACGGCCATCGGCACCTATCGCCTCCGATCGTTCGGTACACGCAATGCCGAGGCCGGTCGGATCGAGCTGCAAGCGTGATTGATCGCGCAGGCGAGCGAGCCACGCCTGGCTTTCCAAAATGCTTCCATGCGCGGGACCGGTTGTGACAATGACGGCATCAAAGGTCTTCTGTAGTGGTGCGCCGTGTCGCCGTCTCAGTTCCACATGGATTGCCTCGCCGTCACGTTGCACCCGAGCGACGGAGGCCGCCAGTACCTCCATCCTTCCTTCGGCAATCGCTCGCTCCAGCACCTCTTCCACCTGCGGAGCGATGCGGAACCGGTGAGCGTCCCAATAAGGCCTGATATGGCGTACGATCCTGCAGCGTTCGGCAATCGGCAGGCTCTGCCAGATCGCGTGGCCGTGACCGCGAACCTGGTCGATCACGGCGTGCCACGTCAATCCCGCGGCTGTGGCTTCTGCAATGGTCCGCCGGATCCCCCGCAGCAGCGCCGTCGCGCTATGAGCCGGGGCGGTCTCGAACGCACCGAACGGCTCCTGTGGATACGGAGCATGCCCTCTCGATCTCAATCCGCGGCGCGAAATCGATGTGATCTGTCCGCGGTGGCCAGTACGCGTCAGCGAAGCGACGATGTCGGCTGCGGTCAAGCCGTTGCCGACGACCAGCACCCGGTCCGCCGGACGGACAACGTCAAGCGCGCCGGCAACGGTGGAGTTGGCGACAAAGCGGGGGTGTCCTTGAAGAACTCTGAGAGCACGAGGCGCTGACGGCGCGGGATGGCTGGTGGCGATCACCAGGAAATCGGCAACCGTTCGTCCGCCCTCGTCATCGAAGATCTCCCAGCGCCTGCCGTCCCGCCGTACCTCGACAACGGCCGCACGGCGATGATGCACGCTCCCGCTTTGCACCAGGGGAGCGAGCGCCGAAGCAATATAGGTGCCGAAGACATGGCGTCGGGGGAAGAGGTTGCCATCCGGCCGAGACGCGTCCGGATCGTCCGCGACAGCATGGTTGCGGGCTATCCATTCGAGGAAGTCCTCCGGCCGATCCGGCAACAGGCTCATGCGGGCGGCGGGAACGTTGATCCGATGCGTTGGATCGGTGGTATCGTAGGCGAGCCCTCTGCCAAGCTCTTCTCGTGGCTCGAAAACCACGATTGTTGGTGGCGGGCTGCATGTGGAGGATGCCAGATGGTACGCAACGCCCGCACCAGAGACGCCTCCGCCGATAATCGCCACGACGGGGCGACACGTCCTGCCACGGGTGTCCTGTCGAGATGTCACGCTGCCCTGCTTCACTTGATCGCGACCCAGATCGCCTTTCTTGTAAGGCGCGTTTTTGTCCTTCGCGCCCCGATGGTTCAATTTAAAGGCTCACAGCCAGGACAGCAACTTCAATATTCTATAAAATTAGTAGAATTTTTATCCCGCTATCCCGCCAAAGCATCGAAGAGTTTTTCCGTGCTGCAGCGCAATAGAGATGGGCTTGCTTGGTTTATCCTCGGCGATTTTGAAATTATCGGGCCGTTCGAGGCTTGCCTCATCAATTCAAGACGGGAAACACCACAATGAACAAGAAGACGTCCAAATCCAGCCTGACGCGTCGCGCAAGCCTTGCCGCGATCGCCGCCTCCACGATCGCTCTGATTGCATTTGCATCGCCTGTCGCTTCCTTCGCCGAAGACAAGTCGATCAAGGTTGGCATCATGAGTGGCGAGGACGAAGACGTCTGGCGCGTTGTGGCCGCCGAAGCCGCCAAGAAGGGCCTGACGATCGAAGCGATCGTCTTCAACGATTATACGCAGCCGAACGAGGCGCTGGAGCGCGGCGAAATCGACGCCAACGCCTTCCAGCACAAGCCCTATCTCGACAATCAGATAAAGCAGCATGGCTATCATATCGCCCCGGTCGGATATACCGGCGTCTGGCCGATCGGCCTTTATTCGAAGAAGCACAAGACCATCGCCGAGTTCGCCGAAGGTGCGGCGATCGGCGTGCCGAACGATCCGTCAAACGAAGGTCGTGCGCTCCGCGTTCTTCAAAACGAAGGCATCATCAAGCTCAAGGACGGCACAGGCATCCTCGCGACCGTTACCGACATCACCGAGAACCCGAAGAACCTCGAGATCAAGGAGCTTGATGCCGGTGTGGTCGGCCGCGCCATCGATGATCTGGATGCGGCAGTGGTGAACACCGACTGGGCCCTGAAGGCCGGGCTCTCGGCGGCCGACCGCATTGCGCAGGAACCTATCGCTGACAATCCGTACCGCAACTTCATCGCTGTCAAGCAGGGCAGCGAGAACGAAGACTGGGTGAAGACGCTGGTCTCGTCCTACCAGAACGATGCGGTCAAGGCGGAGTTCGACAAGGTTTATAAGGGAACCGGCCTTAGCGCCTACTGATCGACATTCGCGCCGAGGGGTTAGGCGCGTTGAACAAGGCGGCCCGGGCGTTCCTTGCCCGGGCCGCCTTGGGCGTTTCCGAAGGGAATGACTATGAATACAATCGTAACGGCCTCTGTAATCGAGGCGCCGCAAGCAACTGCTGAGGCGGTGGTCCGCCTGGTCGACGTACATCGGCATTTCGGCACCACCCCGGCCCTCGATGGCGTAGCGCTCACCGTCCACAAGGGAGAAATCCTGGGTGTAATCGGGCGCAGTGGAGCCGGCAAATCCACATTGATCCGCTGCCTCAACGGCCTGGAGCGTCCGGATCGCGGCTTAATCGAAATCGAGGGGCGCAGCATCGTTGGTCTCGACGAAAATGAGTTGCAGCCGCTTCGCCGCCGCGTCGGAATGATCTTCCAGCATTTCAACCTGCTGGCCTCCAGGACGGTCGAGGAGAATGTCGCTCTGCCGATGAAGATCGCCGGCGTGGCAAAGACGGAGCGCCTGAGGCGCGCACATGAATTGCTGGAGCTTGTCGGTCTCGCGGGTAAGGCGAAGGCTTATCCATCGTCCCTGTCCGGTGGCCAGAAGCAGCGGGTAGGCATTGCGCGCGCGCTTGCCGCACGCCCTGCCTTGCTCTTGTCCGACGAGGCGACATCGGCGCTCGATCCCGAGACCACACGGTCGATCCTGGCCCTTCTGAAGGACATCAACCGCAAGCTCGGCCTCACCATCATCCTCATCACGCATGAGATGGAAGTCGTCCGCAGCATTGCCGATCGCGTCGCCGTCATCGATGCCGGCCGGATCGTCGAAGAAGGACAGGTATGGTCGGTGTTCGCTGACCCAAAAGCGCCGATCACCCGGAGTCTGCTGTCCGGCAGCCGCCCGCAATTGCCGGAGCATATCGCCGCTCGCCTTTCGCCGACATCAGGGGAGGAAGCGATCCTAAGCATCGACATGGCGGGCCTCGCCGCACAGGGCGCGGTCTTTGCCGACCTGTCTGCGGCGCTGCCGCAATCTTTCCGGCTCGTCCACGGCGGTATCGACCATATCCAGAACCAGCCGGTGGCGCGGTTCTTCATTGCTGTCCCGATGCGCGACCCTGCGCTCAAGGACAAGGTTCTGCAGTTTCTGAAGGCTCGCTCTGCGCGGGTGGAGGTCCTTGGCTATGACACCGATCATGTTTGATCTTCTGCTTCGTTCCCTCTGGGAAACGATCCTGATGACGGGTGCATCCGGACTGATTTCGCTGGTCTTCGGCCTGCCGCTCGGTCTCGCGCTCGTTCTCACGAACAAAGGCGGCATGGCCGAGAACGCCTGGATAAACGGCATCCTTGGGGCCATCATCAACGGGTTCCGTTCTGTGCCGTTCATCATCCTGCTGGTGGCCCTGATCCCGGTGACGCGCCTGATCGTCGGCACTGCGCTTGGCACCTGGGCGGCCATCGTCCCGCTCGCCATTGCCGCAACGCCCTATTATGCACGGATCGCGGAAGTGTCGCTGCGCGAGGTCGATCGCGGACTGATTGATGCGGTGCGCGCCATGGGCGGCAATCGCTGGACGATCATTCGCGAAGTATTGGTACCGGAAGCTTTACCCGGCATCGTGGCCGGCTTCACGGTCACTTTGGTGACCCTGATTGGGGCCTCGGCAATGGCCGGTGCGATCGGCGCTGGAGGTCTCGGCGACCTTGCCATCCGCTATGGCTACCAGCGCTTCGAGACGACCGTCATGGTGGCAGTCGTTGCCGTCTTGATCGTGCTTGTCTGCGGCATTCAGTGGCTCGGCGATCGACTGGTCGAAAGGCTTGACCACAGGTAGTCAGCGGCGAAACGCAGCGGCAGGGTGCGAGGATGGCAGCCTGCCGCTGCCGCCAAACAGCTTCTGCCTGAGAGGTCCCTCGGTGTAGTCCGCCTTGAACAGCCCGCGCTCCTGCAGCACCGGAACGACGAGATCGACGAAGTCGCGCAGGCTTTCCGGCGCCACCGTGCGCGCCAGGTTGAAGCCGTCCACACCGCCATCGGAAACCCATGCCGCCAGGCGGTCCGCCACTTGCTCGGCCGAGCCGACAATCGGTTTTATACGGCTGCCGAGTACCATTTGATCAATGATCTGGCGCAGCGTCACCGGCTTTGGGGCTTCCCTGGTGATTGCGGCGAGCGCAGACTGATTGGCATTGGTGGACCTCTGCTCGATCGGATCGTCGAGGCCGTATTTCGAGAAATCAACGCCTGTCGAGGCCGAATAATGCGCCAGGGAAGCTTCGACACTCGCATGGCGGCGATAGTCTTCGAGCTTGTCGAATGCCTCCTTTTCGGTGCGACCAACGACAACCGTCACAAGGCCGAGAACGCGCAAGGCATCCGCCCCGCGCCCTGATGCCGCCGCCTTGTGCTTCAGGGCCGCCACGGTCGGCCTTGCCGCCTGCGGGGTCGGCGTCGCGATGAAGACGCATTCGGCGTGTCGGGCCGCGAAATCCTGCCCGCGCGTCGAAGCGCCTGCCTGGAAGAGCAGCGGCGTGCGCTGTGGCGAAGGCTGCGAGAGATGAATGCCCTCCATCTCGTAGTATTGGCCGTCGTGCTTGACGGCTCGGACTTTGGACGGGTCGGCGAAGACAGCTCGCGCCTTGTCACCAAGTACCGCATCGTCGTCCCAGCTGCCCTCCCAGAGCTTGTAGAGGATTTCGAGATATTCCTCGGCCGCGTCGTAGCGCGCGTCGTGTTCCGGCAGTTTGTCGAAACCCATCGCGCGCGCAGCACTGTCGAGATAGCCGGTGACGATGTTCCATCCGATGCGACCCTTTGTCAGGTGGTCGAGCGTCGACATGCGCCGCGCCAACAGGTACGGCGGCTCGTAGGTCGTGTTGACCGTTACCCCGAAGCCGAGATGCTTGGTGACATAGGCCATTGCCGAGATCGGCATCAGCGGGTCGTTGACCGGGATCTGCGCGCCAGCCTCGATGACGGGTGCCGGACTTCCCTTGTAGACATCGTAGACTCCAACGATATCCGCCAGGAATATCCCGTCCAGCTTGCCCCGCTCGGCTGTCTGGGCAAAGTCCACCCAGTAGTCGAGGTCGGTATAGTGAAGGGACGTATCGCGTGGATGCGTCCACATGCCGTGATTGATATGACCGACGCAGTTCATGTCGAACGCGTAGATCTGCATTTGCTCCATACAATCATTCCCTGGGCCGGTAGACCCGGCACCGTCTTGAGCCACGAGGGACGCTTTGCGTACCCCCTAGCTCTTACCTTTCCACGGAACGAGGGTTGCTTCCAAGAGGCGAACGGCAGCGCTGAAGGCAAATGCACAGGCAGCGATGATGCCGATGCCAACGAAGACAACGTCGGTTGCCAGAAACTGGGACGCCGACATGATCATGTAGCCGATGCCGCGGTTGGAGGCGATCAACTCCGCAGCGACGAGCGTGCCCCATCCGACGCCAAGCGCAATGCGGATACCCGTCAGGATCTCCGGCAGAGCCGATGGCAAAACGATGCTGACAAGAAGGTGCCAGGGCCGGGCGCCAAGGGACCGCGCCGCGTTGACGCGCTCGATCGGCAGGGCGCGCACGCCAGCCTGCGCCGAAAGGCAGATCGGTGCGAACATGGCAAGCACGAGAAGCGTTACCTTCGACGTCTCGCCGATGCCGAGCCAGATGATCATCAGCGGCAGATAGGCGAGGGGCGGTAGCGGCCAGTAGAATTCGATCGGTGTGTCGAAGATGCCCTTCGCCCAGCGATTGAGCCCCATCAGCAGGCCGATCGGGATGCCGGCGGCGATGGCGATGGCAGCTGCCGTTGCAATCCTGAACAGGCTTGCCGAAATATGTTCGCCGAGCGACGCACCGGCATAGCCGTCACGATAGACGGCTCCGATCTGCGTGGCGACCTCCTGTGGTGTCGGCAGGAAAAGACGCGGTACCAACCCCAGCCTGGCGATCAGCCACCAGGTTCCAATCAAAGCGACGGCTGTCGCGAAGCTGATGACAGGCGTATTGCGTTCGCCGACGCCGAACCCGTTCATCTCGACGGTCTTCGGTTGATCCGTTTCGGCCCGCACGACCACGCCCGCCGTTTCGATGACATTGCTCATTCCGCCGCACTCCTGATCTCGTCGGAGCCATGCAGAATGGTCCGGATTTCTTCTCGCAAACCGGCAAACTCCGGTGCCATCTTGATCGATCGGGCGTCGCCAGTGCGGGCGAATTCGCGAACGAAATCGAGTTCGAAGCGCGCCACAATGCGGCCGGGACGCGGCGACATCACCACAAGCTGCGTCCCGAGGAACAGAGCTTCCTCGATCGAATGTGTAATGAAGAGAATGCGTTTTCCCGTTGTTTTCCAGATCGATACGAGGAGTTCCTGCATCTGTTCACGCGTCAGGCTGTCCAGGGCTCCGAAAGGCTCGTCCATCAAAAGAACATCAGGATCGGCGGCAAGGGCGCGGGCAATCCCGACGCGCTGGCGCATGCCACCCGACAATTCGTAGGGAAAGGCTTTCGCGAAGTCTTTCAAACCGACGAGAAACAGAAGCTCTTCAGCGCGGGTACGCCGCGCAGCTTTTGGAGTACCCGTAAACTGAAGGCCAAGTGCGACATTGTCGACGACCGACTTCCAAGGCAGCAGGGTATCCTTCTGGAACACGACGCCTCGGTCCGCGCCAGGGCGCGTGACCGGTCGCCCATCAAGAGTAATCGTGCCCGAGGAAAGCGGCAGGAAGCCCGCGATCGCATTGAGGAGTGTGGACTTGCCGCAACCCGATGCACCAAGTGCCACGACGAAGCTGTTGTCTGGAATATCGAGAGAAACGCGATCCAGGGCATGGACCGTCCGGCCATCCCGCGTCCGGAAATAGACGCTTGCGTGATCGACTTTGAGCATGTGCCGTCTCTTCATGTTGTGGCGCTGGCGCGATATCGCGCCAGCGTAGCAGGATGGGAAGATTGGTTCGTTATTTCAGTTACTTGCGTTGACAAGTGCATCCGGCGTGACAAAAGCCGCGTAGCTCGGCAGCACCTCGCTCACCTTGCCCTGGTCCTTCAGGAAGGCGGCTGTGTCCTTGAGGATCTTGGCAGCGCCCGACTTTTCGCCACCACCGAGCCAGGCCTCGGACGCCTGCACCTCAGGGGTCAGCAGCGTGAGGTTCTTCAGTGCGGCAGCCTGCTGCTCGGGTGTGCCACCAAGTGTCTTGGCAAGCAGCTTGGCATTTTCGCTGTCTGCGTCCCAGGCCTTCTTGTCTGCCGCGAAGGAGGCGTAATACTTGTTGACCACGCTGGCGAAGCCCTTCAGGAACGCCGGGTTCTCATCGGCGAACTTCGATGCGGAAACCCATGCGGAGAAAGTGGGCGCGCCCTTGTCGGCGACATCCTTGGAGGTGACAAGCACCTTGCCGTTCTTTTTCAGCTCGCTCAGCGCCGGATCCCAGACAAAGCCACCGTCAATGTCGCCGCGGTTGTAGCTGGCGACGATCTCGGGCTGAGGAATTGCAAAGACCTGAACATCCTTTTCCGTCAGTCCGAGAGATTTGATCAACGCAAGAAGCTGATAGTGGTCGGTCGATACCGGCGCGGCAGCGAGCTTCTTGCCCTTGAGGTCGGACAGAGACGCAATGCCCGAGCCGTTGCGAACAACCAGCGCCTCGTCGATGCCGGAGATCGAGGAAAGGTAGAAGGCCTTGACCTCCAGTCCGCGCGAGGTCGCAGCTGCGAACGGGCTCGAGCCGACGTAGCCGACCTGCACATCGCCCGAAGCGATGGCCGCGAAGATTTCAGCCCCGGAGTTGAACTTGCGGAAATCGATGTCGTAGCCGGTTGCCTTCGCAAATTCGCCATTGGCGATTGCGACCGACGACGGCAGCGCATCCGTCTGATAGGCCACCACGACCTTCTTGTCGGCTGCCTCTACGGAAAATGTTGCCAGCAGGCTCGCGGAACCGAGTGTGATCGCCGCCAATAATGTCCTGATATTCATGTTTCGCCCCCTTGCAGCTGAGCGTCAGCTTCAGCGCCTGAACTTGTTTCGACGCTTGGAACCGTAGGGCGGATGCTTCAGCGGACACAGGAAAAACTATCTATTTTATAGAATATAAGAACAATATTGTTTTTTGATTGAGTTGAGGCGCAAACATTCGCGCCTCGGCCGGCTGAGGGTCCTCGATCGGCACCATAATTGGGAAATGGCGTCAGACCGGATCGATAAGGATCAGGAAGCAGCGCGCTCTGCCGCTCACCTCGACATCCCCGGGTTGCTCGAGCAGAAGCTCGACATCCCCGGGTTGCTCGAGCAGAAGCTCGGCATCCCCGACCTGCTCGAGCAGAAGCGTATCGCCTTGGCCAAGATCCACGCTTTGGCCACTCCATTCAACGGTGAGCGCGCCCCGATGACACAGGAGAAGCCACGTCGGCGCTGCGGGCTGAAAGGTGGCCCTGGAATCGATATCAACCCTCTCGACCCGGTGGCGCAATCCGTCGCGACGCGTCATGACGTTCAGGTCCGTGATGGGTCCCTCGGCAAGCGCTGCAGCGACAGCGACATCGGCGGCAAAGGCAAGGGGAGCGCTGTCCTGGGTCAGCAACAGCGGATCATCCCCATCGATTGCGAGCTGCATGCCGTTGCCGTCGATAATCGAAAGCGTCCGGTCGATGCCGGGAAAGATCGAGAAGGGGCCATCGGTCGCGACCGTTGCCATGCTGACGCGCCAGTCGAAATCAGAAAGGGCCGCCCCCTCGGGCGAGACGGCGACCTCAACGGTCTCGCCGCCGCCGTTCTTCCACGGCATGCGGCGATAATTGCTGGCTCTGAGGACGGCGGCACGGGTCATTTTTGCTCCATCATTGTGAACTCACTGTCACCGGCTGGAACTGAGCGACAGTGGAAACCTTTCCCCCTATTTAGGGAGGTGCCTTCGATCCTCTCCTCATGGCACAGGCTTTCGGAGGCATTGATCCTTCTCATCGTCGACAAGACCGTTGCACGATGCGGCGGCCTTGTTCGACTGATGTGAGGCTTAGTTTCCGAGGATCGCGGGCAGGCGCAGGCCCTGTTCCTTGGCGCACTCGATCGCGATCTCGTAGCCAGCGTCGGCATGGCGCATGACGCCGGTTGCCGGGTCGTTCCAGAGAACACGCTCAAGTCTGCGCGCCGCCTCATCAGTGCCGTCGGCGCAAATGACCATGCCGGAATGCTGCGAGAAGCCCATGCCGACGCCGCCACCGTGATGGAGCGACACCCAGGTCGCACCCGATGCGGTGTTCAGGAGCGCATTCAAAAGCGGCCAGTCGGAGACAGCATCCGAGCCGTCCTTCATCGCTTCGGTCTCGCGGTTCGGTGAAGCGACGGAGCCGGAGTCGAGGTGGTCGCGGCCGATGACAACGGGTGCTTTCAACTCGCCGTTCCTGACCATCTCGTTAAACGCAAGGCCAAGACGATGGCGATCGCCGAGACCGACCCAGCAAATGCGCGCCGGCAATCCCTGGAAAGCGATGCGATCGCGGGCCATGTCCAGCCAGTTGTGCAGATGCTTGTTGTCAGGCAGAAGCTCCTTCACCTTGGCGTCGGTCTTGTAGATATCTTCAGGATCGCCCGACAGGGCTGCCCAGCGGAAGGGACCGATGCCGCGGCAAAACAGCGGGCGAATATAGGCAGGCACGAAGCCCGGGAAGGCGAAGGCGTTTTCCAGGCCCTCGTCCTTGGCAACCTGACGGATGTTGTTGCCGTAATCGAGCGTCGGAACGCCAGCATCCCAGAAGGCAACCATCGCTTCGACGTGGACCTTCATAGAAGCGCGCGCGGCCACTTCGACAGCCTTCGGATCGCTCTCGCGCTTGGCCTTGGCTTCCTCGACAGTCCAGCCGGCTGGCAGGTAACCGTTGCGCGGATCGTGCGCGGATGTCTGATCGGTCACGATATCGGGGCGAGGGCCACCGGCCTTCATGCGGCGAACGAGTTCCGGGAAGATTTCGGCAGCGTTGCCGAGCAGTCCGACCGACTTTGCTTCGCCGGCCTTCGTCCACTTGTCGATCAGCGCCAGGGCCTCATCGAGTGTCTTCGCCTTCTCGTCGACGTAGCGTGTACGCAGACGGAAATCGATGCGCGTCTCGTCACATTCGACGGCCAGGCAGCAGGCGCCCGCCATCACGGCTGCGAGCGGCTGTGCGCCCCCCATGCCACCAAGACCGCCGGTCAGGATCCATTTGCCCTTGAGGTTGCCATCGTAGTGCTGGCGGCCGGCCTCGACGAAGGTCTCGTAGGTTCCCTGCACAATGCCTTGCGTGCCGATATAGATCCATGAGCCGGCTGTCATCTGGCCGTACATGGCAAGGCCCTTTTTATCCAGCTCGTTGAAGTGATCCCACGTCGCCCAGTGCGGCACGAGGTTCGAGTTGGCAATCAACACGCGGGGGGCATCCTTATGCGTGCGGAACACGGCGACTGGCTTGCCGGACTGCACGAGGAGCGTTTCATCCTCGTTCAAAGTCTTCAGGGTCGCTGCGATACGGTCGAAATCGTCCCAGGTGCGGGCTGCACGGCCGATGCCGCCATAAACCACCAGTTCGTTTGGATTTTCCGCGACGTCAGGGTCGAGGTTGTTCATCAGCATGCGCAGCGGCGCTTCGGTCATCCAGCTCTTGGCGTTGAGTTCACTGCCGCGCGGGGCGCGGATCTCGCGAATGTTGTGACGTGGATTTGAGGTCATGCGGGGTTCCCCCTGTCGAGTGATCGTTATCGTTTCAGGCCCGGCGCGATCTGTTCGATACGCACCAGAATGTCTTTGAGGTGGACGCGAAGGCGCTCTGCCTTGGCCGCGTCGTAGGCAAACGGCGGCGCCTCAGTCTCAAGATGCGTCGATTGCGCCAGTTCCATCTGGATGGCGTGCACGCCCGTTTCAGGCTGGCCGTAGTGGCGCGTCGTCCACCCACCCTTGAAGCGGCCGTTGAGCACGCAGTCATAGCCTTCGGCCGCCTCGACGACCGTGAGCGTCGCCTGTTCGATGGCCCCATCGCAGGTCTTGCCCATATCGGTGCCGATGTTGAAATCCGGCAGCTTGCCTTCGAAAAGGAAAGGAATATGCGAGCGGATCGAGTGGCAATCATAGAGGATCGCCACGCCATGAATTGCTCTCACACGCTCGACCTCGGCGGCAAGGGCTGCGTGATAGGGAGCATGAAAGTCCCTGAGCCGCGCCGCAATGTCGGCTTCATCAGGTGCCTGTCCATCCTTCCAGATCGCCTTGCCGTCGAAGTCCGTTTCAGGAACCAGGCCGGTGGTGTTTTGGCCGGGATAGAGGCTGACGCCTGCCGGATCTCGGTTGGCGTCAATGACATAGCGATGGAACGTCGCGCGCACCGTCGTCGCATCGGCAAGCAGGCCGTCATAGAGGTCGTGGATGTGCCAGTCGGTATCGGCAAGAATCCTGCCGTTATCATTCAGACGCTCCCAGATGCCGGCGGGCACGTCAGTTCCGGTGTGCGGAAAACCCAGGATAATGGGTGAAGAACCCTGTTTGACGTCGACGACAGCCATCTCAGACCTCCAGAGCCGGCAGGATGCCGCTTGAGACTGATGCATTCAGCGCGCCTGTCGCGACGAGGTCGCCCGCCGCCTTCAGATCGTTCGCCATGTAGCGATCGAGCTCCAGAGTCGGTACCACGCTGCGGATGGTGGCGATCGCCTTCTGCAGTTCGGAACCTGTCGTGAGTGGCGCACGAAATTCCACGCCCTGCGCTGCGGTCAATGCCTCGATGCCGATAATGCTGAAGAGGTTGTCGGTCATCTGGAGCAGACGACGCGCGCCATGGCAGGCCATCGAAACGTGATCTTCCTGGTTCGCGGATGTCGGCGTCGAGTCGACGGAGGCCGGGTGCGACATCTGCTTGTTTTCCGACATCAGCGCTGCCGACGTTACCTCGGCGATCATCAGGCCTGAGTTGAGGCCCGGCTTCTTTGCCAGGAAGGCCGGCAGTCCATAGGAAAGCGCGGGATCGACCAGCAAGGCGATGCGCCTTTGCGCGATCGCGCCGATTTCGCAGATGGCGAGGGCGATCTGGTCGGCTGAAAAGGCTACCGGCTCGGCATGGAAATTGCCGCCCGAGACAACCGAGTTGTCCGAAAGCACCAGCGGGTTGTCGGTGACGGCATTGGCCTCGATCTCCAGTGTGCGCGCGACCGAGCGCAGAAGATCCAGGCAGGCACCATCGACTTGCGGCTGGCAACGAATGCAGTAGGGATCCTGCACACGCTCGTCGCCCTCAATATGGCTCTGGCGGATGACGGAGCTTTCGAGGAGCGCGCGAAGTGCCGCGGCCGTGTCGATCTGGCCCTTGTGGCCGCGTAGCGTGTGAATATCGGGATGGAAAGGCGCGGACGAGCCCATCGCCGCATCGGTCGACATGGCGCCGGTGATCAGTGCTGCCTGAGCTGCGCGGTGAGCCCGGAAGAGACCGGCAAGCGCCAATGCCGTCGAGGTCTGCGTGCCGTTGATGAGCGCAAGGCCTTCCTTGGCCGCCAGCACAACGGGCTTCAAGCCAGCCTTCGCAAGGGCGGCCGCGCCGGACAGGCGTTCACCCGCAAGGAAGGCTTCGGCTTCGCCCATCATCACGGCGGCCAGGTGGGCCAGCGGCGCAAGGTCGCCCGAAGCGCCCACGGAACCCTTTTCCGGGATGACCGGGATGACGCCTTTTTCGAGCATGCCTTCGATCAGCCGCACCAGTTCGAGCCGGACGCCGGAGGCGCCGCGACCGAGCGAAACGAGCTTCAAGGCCATGATCAGGCGAACGATGTTTTCGGGCAATGGCGCGCCGACGCCGCAGCAGTGGGACAGGATAAGATTGCGCTGGAGCGTCGCCACGTCAGCACTGTCGATCTTGATCGAAGCAAGTTTGCCGAAGCCGGTATTGATGCCATAGACCGGTGCATTGCCGGCCGCGATCTCTGCAATGCGGGCAGCGGCCTTGGCGATACCGGCATCAAAAGATGCGTCGAGCCTCGCCGGTTCACCGGTCCAGTAGATCGTCTCCAGATCCCTGAGCGAAACGGAGCCTGGATGAAGGGTAATGGTCAACGGTCGATCCTTTCGCCCTTGAAAACATGTGCATGAAGCGGGTTGAAGCCGATGCGGTAAACGAGCTCCGCGAGGCTTTCGACGTCCCAGATCGCAAAGTCCGCGGACTTGCCGGTCTCGAGCGTTCCTGTCTCGCCCAGAAGCCCAAGGGCGCGTGCACCCTCACGGGTCGCCCCCGCAATGCATTCTTCGACAGTCAGGCCGAAGAGCGTGGCTGACATATTCATCGTCAGAAGCAGCGAGGTGAGCGGCGAGGTGCCGGGATTGCAGTCGGTCGCAATGGCAATACGGGTGCCGGCGTCGCGCAGCGCCTGAACGGGCGGCTTCTGCTTTTCGTTGATGGCGTAGAAAGCGCCAGGCAAGAGAACAGCGACCGTACCGGCCGCAGCCATGGCGGCAGCACCCTCGGCATCGAGATATTCGAGGTGGTCGGCAGAGAGCGCACCATGGGAGGCGGCGAGCTTGGCGCCGCCAAGATTGGACAATTGTTCGGCATGCAACTTGACTGGCAGACCGAGTGCCTCTGCCTTGTCGAAGACCCGGGCGATCTCGGCGGTGGAAAAGGCGATGCCCTCGCAGAACCCGTCGACTGCATCGACCAAGCCCTCGGCATGGGCGTATTCGAGGCCTGGGAGGACGACCTCGGCAATGTAGTCGCTGTTGCGCCCCCTGTACTCGATCGGCGTTGCATGAGCGCCGAGATAGGACGTGACGACGCGCACCGGGCGAAGGCGCTCAAGCTGGCGGGCAGCGCGCAACATCTTCAGCTCGCCATCGACGTTCAGCCCATAGCCGGACTTGACTTCGATCGTCGTCAGCCCCTCGCGGATCAGCGTATCCAAGCGGGGAAGCGCCGCTTTGACGAGGCCTTCGACCGAGAGCGCATTTGTTGCCTTGACGGACGAGACGATGCCGCCGCCGGCGCGCGCAATCTCTTCATAGGTCGCACCTTCGAGGCGCATCTCGAACTCGCGGGCGCGATTGCCGCCAAAGACGATGTGGGTGTGGCAGTCGACGAGGCCCGGTGTAATCCAGCGGCCTTCGAGATCCGTGATCTCGGCGCGCTCGATCGCGGCAACCGGCAGTTCGGCCTCGGAGCCGACGTAGCTTATGCGCCCACCCTCGGTGACGAGGGCGCCTTTTTCGACGATGCCGAGGCCCTGCTTTTGCGGGTCGAGTGTTGCCAAGCGCACATTCCGCCACAGATGCGGACGGACGTCGCCGGATGGCTCATGGCTTGAAAATTTGTTCCCATTCATCAGCTTTGCGCCTTTCCTTATGCGGAAACATGTATATACATAATAAACCGATGACAAGTGAAATTTTGTGCGCTTCCATGGAAAAGAAAGATGCGCGGCGCCAAAGAGGAGAAAAAGCGTTATGGCTCAGACGGTGGCGACCAGACTTCATGCGAGCGCGGCACTTCTGCCGCAGGGATGGCGCAAGGACGTGCGCGTGACGATCGAGGACGGCCTGATTGCGACCATCGAGGCCAACGTCGCTCCGACGCCAGCCGATGATCGTCACGGCACGCTTGTGCCCGCGATGGGCAATCTCCACAGCCACGCTTTCCAGCGCGCCATGGCCGGCCTTGCCGAAGTGCGGGGACCAGCCAATGACAGCTTCTGGAGCTGGCGCACCGTCATGTACAAGTTCGCATTGTCGATGACGCCTGAACATGTCGAAGCCGTTGCCGCCCAGCTCTACATGGAGATGCTGGAGGCCGGCTTTTCCCGGGTCGGCGAATTCCACTATCTGCACCACGACAAGAACGGCACACCCTACGCCAACATTGCCGAGCTGGCCGAGCGCATCGGGGCGGCGGCAAATGTCAGCGGCATCGCCCTGACGCTGCTTCCCGTATTCTATGCCCATTCTGGCTTCGGCGGCGCCGCACCGATCGAGGGTCAACGGCGCTTCATCAATTCGCTGGACAGTTTTGCCGCCCTGATGGACGGCTGCCGCAAGGTGACGATGAGGCTTCAAGGTGCCGAGCTCGGCCTTGCCCCACATAGCCTGCGCGCCGCCACGCCCGAGGAACTGGCGACGGTCGTCCCGCTTGCCGGTAACGGCCCGATCCACATCCACATTGCCGAGCAGGTCAAGGAAGTCGAGGATTGCATTGCCTGGTCTGGCGCCCGGCCCGTCGAATGGCTGCTTGCCAACCAACCCGTCGATGATCGCTGGTGCCTGATCCACGCGACGCACATGAGCGACGAGGAAACCCGTGGCATGGCCCGTAGCGGCGCCATCGCCGGCCTTTGCCCGATTACCGAGGCCAACCTCGGCGATGGCACCTTCGAGGCACCGCTCTTCATCGAACAAGGCGGACGTCTCGGCGTCGGCTCCGATTCCAACGTGGCGATCTCGCTTTCCGGCGAACTGCGCCAGCTTGAATACTCAGAGCGTCTGGCGTTGAGGGCCCGCAATGTGGTGGCTGCACCCGGCGGCTCAACGGCGCGCAGCCTGTTCGATCATGCAATAACCGGCGGCGGCGCCGCCCTGAAGGCCCCTGGGGGAATTGCCGTCGGTCATCACGCCGATCTCATCTCGCTCGACACGACGGCCGTGCCCTACCTTTCAGGCGACCAGTTGCTCGATCATTGGATTTTTGCCGGCGGTGTCGCGGTCGACAGTGTCTGGGCGCTCGGCCGCAAGCAGGTGGAAGGCGGCCGCCACGTAGCGCGCGAGGCGATCAATCGCCGGTTCCTGAAGGCGATGGGCGAGCTTCTTTCAGCATAGGGCTTTCCAGGTCCCGACATTCACATTAGAGCGGGAGGTATAACCGGAGCGTGACGATGAACCAAAGCAAGGACATCACCTTGCATCAGCGGATCGTGAGTGACATCGAAGGCCGCATCGTCTCGGGCGAATGGCCACCGGGTCACCGCATCCCGTTCGAAGTGGATCTCACCAAGCAATATGACTGTTCGCGCATGACCGTGAACAAGGCGCTGACCCAGCTCGCCAAGGCGGGCCTCATCGAGCGTCGGAAAAAGTCCGGCAGCTTCGTCACACAGCCGCAGGCACAATCGGCCGTCCTCGAGATCCACGACATCGGCGCCGAGGTCAAGTCATTGAATCTCGCCTATGCCTTCACGGTCTCAAAGCGCGTGCAACGCAAGGCCAGGGCCGAGGACATCGGACGCCTGGACGTCATGCCGGGCTCTTCCGTTGTCGACGTGGCCTGCATTCATCACGCGGGCGGACGGCCATTCTGCCTCGAGGAAAGGCTAATCAGTCTGTCGACCGTACCCGAGGCAGCCGACGCCGATTTTTCCGAGATGGCACCCGGTGCCTGGCTGATCAATCAGATCCCATGGAGTAGCGCCGAGCACCGCATCCATGCCGTATCGGCCGGCGCGGACGAGGCTGCCGCCCTGGACATCCCGCGCAACACGGCCTGTCTGGTCGTCGAACGCCGCACCTGGAGCAATGTCGGGCCAGTCACTCACGTGCGCTTCACCTATCCCGGCGACCGGCACGCACTGGTAGCGCGCTTCACCCCGGCGTCGCAATAGCGAACGGCCTTGTCAGACGGCGTTGTCAGCAAGGCACCTGGTTCCTCGAAGCGCAAGTCTCCTACCCGAGTTTCGTGGCTCGCCAGTGAACGCAACCGAACGTCACGCAAAACGTGCTGCAGAAGGTTGATGTCTTAGAATATCGCAGCAAGCTCGCCATCGCCGGCAAGACTGCCGCAATGCATATTGGCGTCAGCACTTTTGCCTCTCCCGTCATCGGGTCGGGGCCGGCCATGCGGCTTTTTGCAACGGTCAAGCCGCCGGTTGAGGCGCGTTCAGTTCAGCCTCTCTTCGACGGTCGGTGACGGCGCCAAAATCCTGAAGCTCTGATCGATCCAGGTGAGTTCGTCCCGAACGTCCTGCACGCCGGCGACATTCTCCGCCGCCACTCTTACGGCCGCCCGCACCCGTTCGTCGGGAACCGTCCCTCTCAACACGACAATGCCGGCATTGACGCTGACGCGGATCTGTCCACATCGAGCCCATTCCCTGGTCTGCAATTCCGCCTCGACGTTCGATAGGATCGTCCTGTCATCAATCGGAAAGACCGAGACCGATCGCGATTGTCGAAGCGGCTTGAGGAAGTCCTTTCTGGCAATGATGCCGACGAGGCTGTCCCCCACGACCACCGGCAGCCGCTTTACACTTGTCTGCTCCATCAATTCTGCCGCCTCGGTCAGCGTCGCATAAGGAGAGACGGTCACAAGCGGACGCGACATGACTTCACCAACGCGCCGTTCGCGCAAGGCCACATATTCGTCGGCAAGGCAGTCCTGACCCGTCAAGAGTTGCAGCCACCATGAACGGCGCGTCTCGGTCTGCGCCTCCGTCCTCCGCACCAGGTCGCTTTGGCTCAGCATGCCCACCAGGCCGCCCCGCGCATCAAGCACCGGAAGGCCACTGATGCGATGGTAGAGCATCAGTTCTGCAGCATCGATCACGGTCGCCCGCTCAGTGATCGTGATGACGCCTTCTGTCATGATTTGACTTACGCGCATTTCGGGCACCTCCAGGGCGCAAGCCGGATCCGCTTCTACGAATGCCTACACGCCGTCCCGCGTGACGTCCGAAAACCCGAACATCGACAACTGGACCCCATAAGGAAAAAGAATGGTGTTAACGAGCAGGAGCGCCTTGTCGCTTCTGCTGCCAGACAGAGAATAGTAGATCGTCTGCGCTTCACGACGCTGCTTGACCAGCTGATGCCGTCGAAGGATGTTCAGGTGCTGCGACAGGGCAGACCGACCCAGACCGATGCGGAACGCGAGTTCCCTGACGCAGATCTCGCCCTCGGCGAGTGTTCTCAACACGGCCAGGCGATGGGCATTCGCGAGCGCCGAGAAATATGCAGCGAGTTCGCCGTCGTCGCCGAGCATCGCATTTCCTCCGGTATGAACGGAGCGAATAGTAGCGACCTCCCGGATCCCTTCATTGAGCCAGCGCAAATTGCTGGGGAAAGACGGCTCGTCTCCTAGCGAAGAGCACTCGCCGTCAAAACGATGGAGAAGATCATCAAGGCTGCTGAACCGCAACGCCTGGCGATCAAGGGCATGTGATCGCTTTCGCCGATCACCAGCCTGCCGGCGGCAAGCCAAATCAGGGAAGTCGAGAGTGCCACGGCGACGAACGCCATCATCGTGCTGAGCGCAAGTCCATCCTGCGCGGAGGGAATGATCGTCAATCCGATTATTATTGCCTTCGGATTGAGCAATGTCGTCACGAACACGTGCCGGGGACCCGCAAATTCCGTCGAGGCGACGGTACTGCGCCCCCAAAGCTTGAAGGCAAGATAGAGCACCCAGACGGCGGAGATGGCCTTCACGACTTGCAGCGCGAGAGGGTGAGCATGCAGGAAAGGACCAGCGACGCTTGAAACGGGAATTATGATCGCAAGGTAAGCGAAGACAACAGCGGCGAGCACCTCAAGTAAGCCAATGCGAGATAGGCCGTGCGACGCCATGACGAGCAATGCGTTGGTCGGTCCCGGCAGTATCAGAAGTGTGAAAGCACCAAGTGCAAAGCTGAGGTCATTCATGGTCCGTATCCTGTGAAACTCGCCGCTCGCACGATGCGACGTCGGCCACATTGACATTGATCATTTTGGGAGAACTTGTCGCCACACGACGTGTTATGCTGGGACATGGATGGAGGTACCGCGATGCCTCACTTGATCTGGTTTCTGCTTACCCGCCTTTCGGCCGGATTCGCAATCGGATCCGTGGCTGGATTGGCTATCTGGAGGGTCGGCTCCTGGGGCGCAGGTATTGAAGTGCCCGACTATTATGTCGCCCAGGGCATGTTTGTCTATCTGTTCGGCAGCACGATCGCTGCCGGTTACCTGGCGACGGCGCTGTGGCTTGATGAACCTTGAACGCCGAAAGTCCGGCGCAAATGCGCAAAGCCGAAGGCATGAGCGCCGAGCGGCGCGATATTGACGACCAGGGCGATCCTGCCGCTCAGACCAACCCGAGCCGAGAACGACTGCCTTTCTGTTTCCAGGAGCCCCACTGGTCTTGCCAGGTCCACAGCGGCTCCGGAACCGGTTCTGCTTTTCTGCGGTTGCGAACGTCGGTCGCTCTGACAAGGAGCGTCTCGCAGTCGTCCTGGCGATCGCCGATGAAGGCGAGCGCCATCTCACAGAAACTATCAAGATGTTGAAGGAGACGTTCCTCCGTGGCGCGGGGAGGGGTGTCGACATTGAGGAGCGCGCGTCGCGTGACAACGATCGTCCGTGAACGACCGGCTGCCTGCAAAACGATGCGCCCGGATCTCTCCTTTCCGTCCAGCCACGCAGCGACTACCGTATACCGCAAAACTTGCTCCCTCCTTGCCGCGCACCAAAAGCGCCGCTGACGCCGATCCCTTGCCGAAGTTCTGCGAAGATGAGCGATGCGCTCTCCCAAAACCTTGATCTGGGTCAAACCGTGACATCATACCTGCCGGGCCCAAATACCTTCGTGAAGCCGGCTCGAACTCGCACTCGATGAACGCGAACTGGAATGAAGGCTATTCACCGGAGCGTTCCCTGCAAAGCCGGTCTTGCAGGTCACCCGGATCTTTCGAGAACCACCCGCGGGAATGGAAAAGGAACGCCTCCAGGACGGCCCGCTGCTCGCCGCCAGACGCTCCCCAAAGGCTGACGAACTCCAGAGCGTCGATATGTCTCTGCCAGCTCCGTTCGGAATTCACGACAAGGCCTCCTGCACCTCAACATGCTTGGTTGATGGAGCGAGTATGTCGTTTCGATTGAAGGCGAAGGCTCTCAGGAGCTGCGATCCCAACCGCGCCTGCTGGGCCAGGTCGTCGAAGATCAACGCCGCCTCCTCAACCTCCCCGATCTCTGTTGCCGGTCCGAACTGGTCGAGTTCCTTCAGAAGTTCCATAAGGGTCGACACTTTGTCCCGTTGTCGCATGGCAGACAGAAAGAGCTCCTGGACGACTGCAGCGCGCTGTTTCGGCACCAGGCTGACCAGGACCTGGCCCACAACCGTGGAGCAACCGCAATCGAGCGCCGGATTTTTCGCAAAAGCCTTGATCTGGCGAACCGCTGCAAGAATATGATTATCGGCGAGACTGCCGCTTCGCGATTGCTTCCCTGTCATCTGCTCGCTCCTTCTGTGTTCCTTTGTCTTGCGATCCATTCCGCACCGGCGCGCCCGTGATGAAATCCGTTCGACAACGGGACGTCGGGATAGAGGCTTCGTATTCTTGAGCCCGTCTCCGCCGGCTCGAGGTGACCGTCGAGCATCTTTCGATAGAGCGCGGACACGGCAACCATGTCGCAATCCTGCGGCGAGAGGCGCAGTGAGCTGACGCCCAGTGCGTCCCACTCCTCCGGCCCTTCCAGGAGCGCCTGGCAGGAGTGGGAGACCGTCTGTACGCCGTTCAATGCGAGAAACGGCTGGTTTGAAAGCGTGCCTACGGAAAGGCCGTCGGGGTCTTCCTGGCAAACGAACTGACAATTGTCCTTGGTCTTTCCCTTGGATCGGGCATGCGCGCAGCGCGCCGAGATGGCGAGGGGTAAGCGGCCGAACGCGAAGAGCTCGAAATCGCCTCCGGGGCAGGATCGCGTGATCTCGGCGACCGACGCTGCCGGCAGCTCCGGGGGCAGGCAGATGCTGGCCGCGCCGTTTCGTGCGAGAAGCTTGGCCGACGGTCCATTATAGACATTGACGAAGGGGCCGACGGTGTGACGCCGGCCCTTCAGCATCTGAAGGGCGGAAAGATCGTTGGCTTCGACCAGGTGATCTTCATCGGCTGCAACTGATCTCTGATATTTCGATTCACGATCGAGGGTTACAAGGGCGAGCGTGGAGAGACGGACTTCCTTTCCCGCCGCCTCCAGGCGTTCAACGACAGCCACGAACTCGGGTTCCATGAAATGCAACCGCTTGGAACAGACGGTCTCGCCAAGCACCACGACGTCGACAGGCGACTGGTCGGCGATTTCGAAATAGAAGTCGCGCCAGCGCTCTGTCGGCCAAAGATAGAGGAGCGGCCCCAAGGTAAGCTTCAAGGGAGATTTCATCGACTACCTCCAGCGCTTCTCATAGGCGCCCTTTGTCGTCTGTTGTCCCTCGCTGAGTTTGCGAAGGCGTGACATGAGGACCGGGCGGTCCGCGGGCGCCGCCTTCAGCGTGGCGCGAAGCGTGGAAACGACTTCCGAGATGTAGGCCTTGCCGCGTTGACGGCCTTCGACCTTCAATGCCTTGACGCCGGCCGCCCGAAGTTCGTCGAGCTGGTCCATGACGTCCAGCGACACCGGATCCTCGAAAGCGTAGGTCGCGCTTTGTCCGACTGCGAAGCGACCCTTGCACAGCGTCGGATAGCCAGCGGGTTCTTCTTCGGAAAACCGGTTTATGGTGAAGCCACCCAGTTCAGACACCAGGTCGACGCCGGCCTGCCGGTAGCGTACGTGGCTGGCTGGCGAGCATACGCCGTTCATATTTGGCGACTTGCCGGTCGCGTAGGAGGACAGCGAGCAGCGCCCCTCTGCCATGACGCACAATCCGCCAAAGACAAAAACCTCCAATTCGCAGTCTACGCTTCGTGCAATGCGGGCGATGTCCTGGATGGTGAGGGTACGCGGCAGCACGATGCGGGCAGCACCGAAACAGTCGACCAGATATGAAAGGGCCTCGGGATTGGAGGCAGACGCCTGAACGGAGATGTGGAGGCGCTGTGCCGGGTGATGTTCCGCGACATGCGCCATCAATCCGAAATCTGCAACGATGAGGGCGTCGGCGCCCGCTTCCGACGCTTCCCTTGCCCTGCGGTACCAGAGATCTTCCTTGCCAGCGGTCATGAAAGTGTTGAGAGCGACAAACGTCTTCACCTTTCGCGCGCGTGCGTAGCCCATTGCATCACGAAGCTCGGCGACATCAAAGTTCAAACCCGGGAAGTTGCGCGCGTTTGTCTCGTCGCGAAAGCCGCAGTAGACGGCATCAGCCCCCGCATCGACGGCCTCGCGAAATGATGCAGGGGTTCCTGCAGGGCAGATCAGCTCCATTGGACACCATGCGCCTTCAGCGCTTGCCGACGGACCGAACCGAGGGCTCCGGTGATGGAACGGGTCATCGGGCCCGACAATCTCCCGACGGCGTCAACGAGGTCTATTTCGTTGTCATCAAGGGCGTTTCGAAGTGCCAGCACCGCTTCCATGTCACCCGTGACAGTGAGCTTTCTGGCGAAGAATATGGCGTCGCCGTCGATCCTGCCCTCGGCAAGGGCCAGCATCAGGACCAGCGGTCCGCAGATGGTGGTGTCAGCGGCCATGTGGGTACCGCGACGAAAGGCTTGGACAGTGCGATCTTTTGGGCAAATCAGGAATGAAAACGGGAAGTCCGACGGCACGAATGCAAAGCGGGACTGGCTGTACTCACCGAGCCGGTCGAAGAGTTTGGGATGAATTGAAAGAACCTCCTTGAGCAGGAAGTCGGCGATGCGCCCGACGATCGGCAATGGAATGATGCGGGCGGTCGCCATCAGGCGAGATGGGGCGAGCATTACGGCCTCTCAGATTGAACAAGCCATCCTAGTTTTTCTTGGCGAGGCTCTGTTTGATCTGAGACAAAGACAAGGACGGTTTCCTCGTCGATTTCAGCGTCATGCGTAATGAAGAACCAAAAGCCAAACGGCATGGCGACCTGCAGTCCTTCCTTTTCGATCTGCAGCAGCGACGGCTGCTGCTTGTCGTGGAGGAGCCGGTGTCGCTCGTGCATGAACTGACCGCCCTGCACCAGAAAGTGCTTTCCGAGGGTGGCCCCGCCCTCCTCATCAAAAAACCCGTACACGCCGACGGACGGTTCTCCCCGATACCCGTCGTTGTAAATCTGTTCGGTACAAGGCAGCGGATCGAGCTCGGCTTTGGCGTCGGCGAAGCGGGATTGACGGGCCTCGCGAATGACCTGGCCGAGCTTCAGCGGCCGACACCACCCGTGTCGCTCGCCGATGCTTGGAGCAAGCTGCCAATGCTCAAGGCGGTGGGCAGCATGCGACCTCGCTTGCGCAGGGCGGCTGCCTCGCAGGAGGTCGTCTACAAGGGACCGCAGATCGATCTCGGGCAGTTTCCGGTACAATGGTGCTGGCCAGGCGAGCCGGCGCCTCTCGTGACCTGGCCGCTGGTGATTACATGCAATCCCGACGACCCCAGGGACGTGAACGTGGGCATATACCGGATGCAGGTCCGCGACCGCTCGTCGCTGATCGTTCGGTGGCTGGCCCATCGTGGTGGCGCGAAGCATTTTCGGCTGTGGCAGCGTAAGGGCCTCGATATGCCGATCGCCGTTGTGGTCGGGGCCGATCCGGCGACGCTTCTCGCCGGCGTCATTCCACTTCCCGAAGGCATGAGCGAACTGAACTTCGCCGGCCTTCTGCGCGGATCGAGAACCGAGGTCTCGAGCGCGCTCACTGTCCCGCTTGCGGTTCCTTCAAATGCCGAAATAATTCTCGAAGGCTACGTTTCCGCGGAGGAAACTGCGCCAGAGGGACCCTATGGAGATCATACCGGGTACTACAACTGCGTGGAGCCGTTTCCAGTCGTCAGGTTGAGTGCGATAACCACGCGGCGCTCGCCGGTTTATCTCTCGACGTATACCGGGCGCCCGCCAGACGAACCATCACGGCTGGGCGAGGCGATGACCGAGCTTTTCATCCCGATCGTGAAGCGCCAGTTTCCGGAGATCAGGGATCTGTGGCTTCCGCCGGAAGCTTGCTCCTACCGGGCAGTCGTCGTTTCGATCGACAAGCGCTATCCGGGTCAGGCACGCCGCATCATGATGGGGCTGTGGTCGATGCTCCCGCAGTTCAACTATACGAAGCTCATCATCGTCGTCGATCCGGATATCAGCGTCAGGAAGTGGGAGGAGATCATGTGGGCGGTCGCAACCCGGTTCGATGCCTCGCGGGACCTGGTGGTGCTGGAAAATACGCCAATCGACTACCTCGACTTCGCGTCTCCGAAGTCCGGGCTCGGCGCCAAGTTGGGCTTGGACGCCACCAACAAGATCGGCGCTGAGACCGAAAGGGAATGGGGTCGAGTGCTGGAGATGCACGAAAACCTTGAGGAAAAGGCCGCGCAAACATGGGAAAGGCTGCGACGTGATGCGGGTATCTGAACACAAGGATGTCGTGCTTGCCGTGACAGGAGCGTCAGGCGCAGCGCTGGGCGTCGCCGCGCTCGATTTGCTGGTCTCGCTGAATGTAAGGGTGCATCTCGTTGTTTCCGACAGTGGCTGCCGGACACTCGCTCACGAAGTTGGGGCTGAAGCCCACGGGCGCATGCTGATCAAGGCACATAGGACATACGACAACAACGACATTGGATCGGCTATCGCGAGTGGTTCGTTTCCGGCCACCGGCATGATTGTTGCACCTTGCTCCATGAAGACGCTGGCAGCGATCTCCACGGGGTTGTCTCAAAACCTGATTTCTCGGGCGGCGGATGTTCAACTGAAGGAAAGGCGCAGGCTGGTCCTGCTCACCCGCGAGACGCCGTTGCACCTCGGACACCTTCGCAACATGGTCACCGTCACGGAAATGGGAGCGATCGTCATGCCGCCCGTGCCGGCATTCTACAATCGGCCCGAGTCCGTCCAGGACGTGGTAGACCACCTCGCTCGTCGGGCAGTCGATCTGCTTGGACTTCCTGTCCCGCATCAATCGCGCGCCTGGCTTGGCGAGGCGTTATTCGATCAGCCGAATATTGCAAAAGGGTCGGCGCCGAAAAGCAGGGCATGACCGCCGCCAAACAAGAGCCAGCCAACAAGGATACCGGTCAGGAGAATGGAGGCGACCAAGGGCACGTCGAAGGCGGGTCGCCTTCCAGCCAGAAACGCCCGGAAAGGCAGGATCGAGGTCGGCGCAGCCAGGCTCTCCCACCGTGATCCAAGCCGCCGCTTTGCCCGCTTCTCGATCATCGGTATGGCGCCGATGGCAAAGAGGGCGAAACCGCCGAACAACAGAATGGACCGCAGATCGCCATTGGCGATGATGTGTCCCGCTGCCCAGATCGCGAACCCGAGGAGTACCGGATGGCGGGTGATGCCAACCACGGCGCCAGGTCTTTCCGATGACCGGACGGTGATCGAAAGGGGATTGGGACTAATAAGTCCTGCAATCACCAGGAAGCCGCCCAGGGGGGCCAGGACAAACGTGATCGCCGCATGCCAGGGCTGCAGGTCCCACAAAGGCACGTAGTCAAGTTTTAGCGCAGCGGCAAACAACCATGCCAGGGCCAGCAGCGAGGCCGCTGAATAGGCGACGAAGTAGGTCCGCCTGCCAATCCGACTGATGATGCCTGCTCGAACCGCTGGTGTAGCAGGGATCGAATGAAGCGCCAGAAACACCACAAACGCGGCTAGAAATTCGGTCACGCTCGCCTCCTTTTTCTTGTCGATGGCACGATCTGCACGAACGGGCGTTGAGGAATGTCAAATCAGCCTTGCGAAGTCCTCATCTTTGCGCCAGCGCAAAGAGCGGAGCAATTGCGCTGATAAAGGTGAGCCGTTCAGTCACCTTTTACGGATCGCACACAATGCTTCGAGCTACCTGCCTTTGCCTCGCGCCTGTTCTTCTCGCCGCCATGCCTTTTGCTGTGCGCGCCGCGGAATATCCGATCGGAGCGCCGCAGCTCGCGAGTGGGATGGAAGTGGCAGCCGTCTATCTTCAGCCGGTCGAAATGGATCCTCCGGGAATGATGCTTGCAACGGCCGAATCCGACGTTCATCTGGAAGCGGACATACACGCCACGGCCGAGAACGCGAATGGCTTTGCCGAGGGCGACTGGGTGCCGGGTCTTCATGTCGAATACAGGGTGAAGAACCTGGACAACGGCGCCGAACAGGGGGGTGCCCTTGAGGCGATGGTCGCAAGCGACGGGCCGCACTACGGCGACAACGTCAAGCTCTCAGGGCCGGGCCGCTATGCGCTTGAACTCACCGTGCACCCCGGCGGTCACGGCATGATGTCGTTCGGCCGGCATGTCGACAAGGAGACCGGAGTGGCCGCGTGGCCTGAAGCATTTACCCTGAAATATGAATTCGTGTTTGCCGGCGTCGGAAAGAAGGGCGGCTACTGATGTGGCTGCGAACACTCGTTTCGGGGCTCTCGGTCTGCCTCGCGGTCACGCCCGCCGTTGCGCAGGGCGACGATCCGGTCATCCAGATTCACTTCAGCAATGGGATGATCTCGCCGTCCGTCATCGAGGTGCCAGCCAACACGCGTTTCAAGCTTGAGCTTCACAACGACGGCTCGACGCCGGTCGAATTCGAAAGCATTCCGCTGCGCAAGGAAAAGGTGCTCGCTCCAGGCGCCTCAAGCTTTCTCGTGTTTCGCTCGTTGGATGTCGGAACCTATGCCTTCTTCGACGACTTTCACCTCGACATGCCACCGGCGAGCATGGTCGCCAAATGAGCGCGAACCTTTATCTGCAGTCCTTCGAGATCGCATCCGTGGTCTGGCGGGAAACATTGGAAGCCTTGCTCGTCGTCGGAATCCTTTTGACCTGGTCGTTGCGGGAGGGGCCTTCCGCTCAAAGAACAGCCGTCGGATGGATTGCGGCGGGCGTTGCCTCCGGCATCCTGTTCGCCGCCGCCCTGGCGCTGATCATGAGCCGGGCCTCCGCACTGCTCGACGGGGATGCCGAGGAAATACTCCAGATGATCATGGCGTCGCTGGCCTCAGTCCTCATGCTGAGAATGGTGTTCTGGATGCGCCGGATGGAACAGGGCGATACCGGGGGACTGCGCAATGAGGCGCTCGGGCATGTACGGGCTGGCAACTGGCTGGGTCTGGCTTCCCTGGCGGCGCTTGCCGTAGCCCGGGAAGGAGCCGAAACAGTCATTTTTCTCTATGGAATGCTCTCTGCGTCCGAAGGGTGGCAGACCGGCATTGTCGTCGTGTCGGGAGCAGTTGGTCTGGTGCTGGCCGCGGGAACGTTCTGGGCGTTTAGGGCCGGTGCGGCGATGGCATCCAAGAAGGTGTTGTCGCGGATCAGTCAGGCGCTCCTCATCATCCTCGGAAGCGGCCTGGCAATGACCGTCATCGACAAGTCGATTTCCCTTGGCATCCTGACGCCCTTGACCGCACCGCTATGGGACTTGAGCTGGCTTCTCGACGATGGCAGGGGGGCCGGCGCCTTCCTCGCCGGGCTCGCAGGCTATCGGGCCCGTCCAGAACTTCTTCCTCTTCTGGGCATCGGCGCCTACTGGCTCACCGCCTCTCTGGCTTACATGCCGCCGCTACGCGCGAAGGCTCCTGCATGACCTCCATCCAGATTGGCGCGCAGGCGCTTCTTGGCGGCTTCGGCGATCTTCTCCTGCGGTGGCAGGTGTTCATCCGGCGCCTTCAATGGGGGATCGTGGCAGGCTATGCGGCGCTTCTGGCCGTGCCCGTCGTCCTGCCTCTTCCTGCGAGTACCGATTTCATATGGACGAACCTGACGCGCTTTGCTCAATTTGTGTTCTGGGGCCTCTGGTGGCCGTTTGTGATCCTTGCAACGGCGCTCGTCGGCAGGTTCTGGTGCGGGATACTCTGCCCGGAAGGCGCGCTTTCGGAGTTTGCCAGTGAGCGGGGCGCGGGGAGGGCGATTCCTGGCTGGATGAAGTGGTCGGGTTGGCCGGTCCTGTCGTTCATTTCCACCACAGTGTACGGTCAGCTTACGAGCATTTATCAGTATCCCAAGCCGGCCGCGCTTCTGCTCGGCGGCTCGACATTCGCAGCAATCGCCGTAGGCGCTCGATATGGCAAGGCCAAGAGAGTGTGGTGCCGGTTCCTGTGTCCTGTCAGCGGCGTATTCGGCATCGTGTCGAAGATTGCGCCCCTCCATTTCAGGGTGGATCCCGCGAGCTGGCGCCACGCGCCAGGCGGCCGACCCGACGCCGTGAACTGTGCGCCCCTGGTCCCCATCAAGACCATGCAGGGCGCTGCCGCCTGTCACATGTGCGGCCGTTGTTCCGGACATAGGGGCGCGATCCGGCTGGCGTGGCGAAAGCCGGCGATCGACATCGTGCGAGGATCCGGCCGGATGGCGACCGGATGGGAGACTGCGATGTTGCTCCCGGTCATGCTTGGTCTCGTCCCGGCAGCGCTCACCTGGTCGGGCAGCGACTGGTTTCTGGCCATACGCCAGTGGCTGGTGGAAGCCTGCCTCGACGCACAGCTGATGTGGCCGCTTTCGTTACGGCTGCCATGGTGGCTGTTGACCAACTACCCTGAAGCCAGCGATATCATGACGATCGTCGACGCGGTGTCCCTGCTTGCGCTTCTCGCATTGTCAGCTGCCTTGGCGACCATCGCTTTTGGGTTTCCTCTGGCAGCGAGCGCCTGGATCCTTCGCAATCGCGTCCGCCCGATGCATCACCTCGCACAATCCCTCATTCCCCTTGCTTCCGCTTCGTTGTTCACGGGCCTTCTGTCGCTCACGATATCGCAGCTGCGGATGGACGGGATCATGTTGCCCATCGCCGACGATCTAAGAACCGCGCTGGTTCTGGCGGCCGCCGTCTGGTCTGTCGCACTTTGCCATCAGATCACTGGTCTGTACGACCGGTGTTTCGGCCGGCGGCTCCTGGCGACGTGCCTCTTGGCGCTTCCGACGTTGACCTTTGCAGTCGGCCGGGCGGCGTTCAGCTAGCGACGCTCCAGGGTTGCCGGCCTGTTGAAAAGGACACCTCTTGTGGGAAGAGGGCATCATTCAGCCGTCGGCGAGGCAAACCAATCAGATGGGGTGACCATCGATTGCGACCGATCAAAGCTCTCCATCGCAAAACACTATCGAGATGGAAAACCGCTGGAGCGGAGGGATTTCTGAGTGCCCCGGAAGGATTGGAAAAATCGCCGGCCGCGCACAAGGCATCAGCCTGTTTCAGGAACGCTGCAGACGACCGAAGACCAGCCGGCAAAGCTTGTCCGTGTCGACCTTGCCGGTGCGCGCATCAAGGTCGTGCTTGTGTTCGGCTCCGGCTGCACGGGGAGCTCTGCGCTTCTTGATCTCTACGACGAACGGCTTCTGCTGTGGTCTCATGGTTCTTTTCACTTCTTTTCCGTTGAACCCGCTTGGGCGAGCAATTGATTCAGTGCCTGCACGAAGCCTAGCGAAGCAGGCAAGAGCGCACTTTGACCTCCATCAAAGTTATCGGGAAACGGAAGGCGAATATCGACGCATACGCCCCTGGCGAAGACATCCCGCATGCCGCAGCGCTTCAAAGGTGTAAGGGGGAGCTACCTGGAATTGGCGGGTTTAAGGAGGTCAGCGAGCGTATGTCTGGCCAGATGACCTTTATAGGCGAGGGCAGCTCCTTGCTCTATCGTCCGCCATCCTTGGAGAGTGTCCAGCGCATCCGACCTGGCCTCGCAGGAAACGAGCGCTGCGGCAACCTCCGCAAGGCAGATCGTCTCTGGCGACCGCGCAAGGAAAAGGCCTCCTCTCTTGCCGCGCCGGCTCGCCAAAAAACCGCGACGAACCAGAAGGTTCGCTGCCTTCGCAAGGTGTGGGTGTGACGCCCCGAAAGCCTCGGCGGTCTCGGCGATCGTAACCCGGAAGGGATGGCGCCCAGCGGCCAAAAGAAGCAGCCGTATGCCATTGTCCAACATCACGGCCATGGCGGTCTACTCGCGTTCGCCGTCGGCCAGTTTCAGAAGGCGCTGCGGATCGGTGACGGTGAGTTTCTGCCGCCCGCCCTCGACGATACCCTTTGATTCCCACGCGCTGAGGATGCGTGAGACCGTGTGAAGCGTCGTTCCGGTCATCTCCGCGATATCCTGCCGCGATATCGGGAAGTCGATCCGGATGCCAACACCGTCGGCCTTTCCCGCCTGCTTGGACAGGCGGAGCACGGCGTGCGCGACGCGCTTTTCAACTTCCTCCGTCGACATCTCGCGAATTCTGACGTGGGCCTCTTCAAGCCGCTGGCCGATGGTCTGCATCGCAGTCATCGCCAGGCGTGGGTTCTGTTCGACGAAGCGTCCCCACATGTCCGTCGGCCATCCGAGGATCAAGCTCTCGGCCGCGGCACGGGCCGTGCCTGGGTAGTCGGTCCTGCGAAACGCCATGGCGAAACCGAACAAGTCGCCGGGGTGTACCATCCGGACAATGATCTGCTGGCCGTCCTGCGTCACCTGCGTCACCTTGAGCCGCCCATGCAGCAGCAGGAAGAACGACTTCGCCTGTGCCCCTTGCTCGAAAACGGTATCTCCTTGGGCGATGCGACGCGGCACAGCATGCTCGAGCATCGTGTCGAGGTCGGTGTCCGTCATCCGCTCGAAGAGCGGCAGGGACTTCACTACTGCGCGATCAACCTTCATTTTCGTTCTGCTCCGTCTGGGCGCTGATATGGGGGCCAAGAGCGTCCGTTGCGGCCCTGCGGGCGAACGCCACCACGCTCTGGAAAAACGTGGGACGGCGGACGAGCCGGAAACCGAGATTGTCGGGCGGCGCTCCGACTGCGCAGCCCCCGCCCTTGGGATTTCGAACGAAGCTGCTCATCGGCGACCTGTGCTTACCAGAGGCTATTATAATGCCGCAGCCGGCTGGATCCAGTGTCTCCGTCTCTGCTGCCTTGTCTAGATCGACGCGCCTGTTGCACGTGGAGGTCCATTCCCAGATATTGCCCGCGAAGTCGACAAGGCCGGTCGTGCTGATGCCGAACGAACCTCTCGGCTGCGGCTTGGGGTTGGTCGACGCCGCGCGGCGGGCCTCGCGCTCGTAATCGGCAAGCCAACGTGTCGCCGGGTTCGTGTCGTCGGCGTCGATGCCGAGCGCATCGTCAGGAAAGCGGTCGGCTGCGGCGTATGCAAGTTCAAAGTCGCTCGGCAGGCGCCAGTTCTCGCCTGTCTGCTGCGATAGCCATGCCGCGTACTGCACTGCATCGTCGTAGCTCACCCCTGTAACCGGCAGGTCAGGCCCGGCCTGGCCTTCATATTCGGCCGGTGCACACGCGCCGTCCAGCACGCAGCGCTGATATTCTGCGCGGCTCGTCTGAAACTTCATGACGTCGAGCGGGAGGCGGACCTTCGCGTCGTGCTTTGGCGCGTCGACGGCAAGCCCCTTGCGAAAGTATTCGGTCGCCTCGCGATACTCGAAAGAATGAGGCTGTATGGTGACCACTTCCGGAGCGGTAACTCCACCGTCGTGTTGACCGGACGAAGCAAAACCCGTCTTCACGGCAACCGCTCCGGAGAGCGCGGCCAGAAGAGCGAGTGGAATAGCGATCGAAATGCCTGAAACCGATCCAGTCTCAGCGTGCCTGTTCATGGTCTTTTCGCGAGTAGCGCCTCCTTATAAAAAACGGTGCGCGGACCACCCCCGTCCGCGCACCTCCCCCGCCAATGGTCAACTTGCTTGCGGGCTCTTGACCGACGTCATGAGATCGTCGTTCCAGTCCCCCGTGACCTTGAAGTGGGCCGCCGCACCAAGTTCGAACGCCTCGATCAGGTTGTGGTTCACGTAGGCGTAGATGCCAGGCTGAGCGAAGGTGTAAATCGCAGCGCCTGCGGTACCGCCCGGAATGAACCAGGTCTCCTGGTCGATGTCGGGCACGTTGGCGAACTTGCCGGTTGCCCAGACGTATTCGCCATGGCCACCGATGAGATGCGGACGCGTGTCACGGTTGGCCTGCGAATGAATGATCAGGACCGTTTCGCCGACCTTGGCGGTCATCGCGTTGTCGCCAGTCAATGCACCGACCGCGCCGTTGAAGACGATATGGGTCGGCGTAAGGGTCTTCATCACCGCAACGGTGTCCTCGTAGGCCTCGCCGGGGCTTTCGTATTTCTTGAATTTCCCGGTTTCATCCCGAGGGATGTAGAAGTCCTGTTCGCCAACATAATAGACCTTGTCATAGACGAGCGGCTTTCCGTGACCGTCTGTCAGGCCTTCACGCGGCAGCACCATGATTGCCCCGTTCATCCCCGATGTCACGTGCCAAGGCACCATTCCGGGAGGAGCGCAGTGATAGACGAAGACGCCTGCCTTCGTGGCTTTGAAGCGCAGGACGGTGCTTTCACCGGGGTTCACGACGGTCAGAGCGCCACCCCCAAGGCCGCCGGTCGCGGCGTGGAAGTCGATGTTATGCTGCATCGTGTTGGTTTCGGGATTGACGAGCGTCAATTCGACATAGTCATCCTGGTGGACAACCATCAGCGGGCCGGGGACCGAGCCGTTGAACGTCATGGCGTTCACTTCCGTGCCGTCCTTGTCCAGCACCATCTTCTTTTCCTCGATGGTAAGCGTGAATTCCTTGATCTTTGGGCCACCCTTGGCCTTCTGATCGTGGGCGTGCACAAACGGCGGCTTTACGAGTTCGACCTTTTCACGAGCCAGCTTCGACAGGTCGACCTTCTTGGCACCCTTGAGTTCCGCGGGGGCGGCATGATCGTCGGCATGGGCAGCGGTGCTCGCGACGATGATGGGTGTAAGCGCCCCTACAGCGGCGCCGGTCAGCATGGTGCGCCGGGTCATTTGCATTGTGTTTGTCATTTCCCAACTCCTGTGGTCGAAGAGCGAGCGAACCCCGCCCTGTCGAGAAGGAGAGTAGAGAAAAGGCGGTCAAACTCTTTGACTTGGCGCAAATTTGCTATTTGTGGCAGCGCAAAGTTGTACTGTCCCTATTTGCGTAATATCAACGACCTGCGCTCCAAAACTTGGCATTGCTTGGCCGTCAATTTGGAGACTACGATCATGCAGAAGACCATGGACGCCGAGACGCGCGTCCCCCGCGGCATGTCGCGGACCGGCCTTGTCCTCTTCTCGTATGGCTTCCGGCCATTCTTTCTAGCATCCGCGCTTTGGGGCATTGTCAGCATGGGCCTCTGGACCGCTTATCTGACGCTTGGCGTTCCGGTCGCTGAAGACTATGGGACACTATATTGGCACGCCCACGAGATGCTGTTCGGCTTCGCGCCGGCAATCCTGGCGGGATTTCTGCTCACGGCAATACCGAACTGGACGGGCAGACTTCCGATAGCTGGGCGACCGCTGGCCTTCCTGTTCTCGATCTGGTGCGCTGGTCGCCTCGCGATGTTGGCGAGCGGTCTTACAGGGGTTGTGGCAGCCGCTTTTGTCGACGCCCTCTTCTTGCCCGCAATGCTTGTCCTGTGCACGCGAGAAGTAGTCGCAGGCAAGAAATGGAAGGACCTGAAGGTTGTCGCCGGGCTTTTCATCCTGTCCGTCGCCAACATCTGCTTCCAGGTGAAGGCAATCAACGGGATAAACCCCGAGCTGCCTATTCGTCTCGGGCTGAGCGCCTACGTGCTGTTGGTGACAATCGTCGGTGGCCGAATCCTTCCCAGTTTTACCCGCAACTGGCTGAACCAGTTCGGGCGAACCGACTTTCCCGTACCGTACAATCGGTATGACGCGGCAACGATCATCGTGGGCGCAGTCGCGCTCGGATCCTGGGCGGTCCGGCCAGACGCGATCGCGACCGGCATCGTCGCCGCTGTCGCGACGGTGATGAATGTCATTCGCCTGTACCGTTGGCGCGGCTGGACCACTTGGGCGGAGCCGATCGTGTTCGTTCTACATGCCGCCTTTGCCTTCGTTCCATTGGGATTTGCCGCCGTCGCTCTTGGTGCCGCAGGACTACCCCAGATCGCAGTGCTGCATGTCTTCGCCATCGGCGCCATTTCGCTGATGATGCTGGCCGTCATGACGCGTGCCACTCGCGGCCATACCGGACGCAAGCTCAAATCGAGCAGGATGACGAACGCATCCTATGTCGTTCTTGCCTTCGTGGCTCTTCTGCGACCGCTTGCAGAAATCGCGCCATCGTTCACTGCACAGATATTGATGACTTCGGCGATCGGATGGATGGCTGCGTTGGCAATGTTTGCATTCGAGCATGCCCCGATGCTCTGCACTGGCCGCAAGCCGTTGACCGTCAGGGGAAAATGAGTGTCGGGCAGCGTTCCGCGCCGAGCGTTTCGGCGCGGTCGTCCGACAGCCGAAAGGGGAAGCGGAAAGACGCGCGATGACGGTCCTGTGGCGCTCACGAGGTCGGGGCCATCAGCAAGCGAACGCTCCAGAGAGACGGGCGGGAACAAGCGACAGGGCGGGGCAACCGCTTCGTACCCGATTACGAGCCCTGCGGTCCCTTTGCGACAAATCTTGTCTCTTCGCTCAAAATGCTGCCGTTTGAGCTCACGATTGCAATCCACATGCGGTTGCCGAAACGGACCGAAAGGCGCGTCCTGCCGGCGTCGTCACCAACACCGGCCTCGACTGTGCCACGGACAAGGCCCCGCTTCATGTAGCCTCGAAGCGTCTCTGCCGACAGGCCAAACCGGCCTGCCAGATAGGAAGCATCTACGGCCAGGTTATCAAGGTCGATGTTCACAGTTTGATGCCTTTCTATCTTGGCCGTCGTCAGGCTGGCTGTTCGATTGAAAACAGCGCGGCCATGTCTGGCGACCATGGAGGATCGTAGACGAGATCGACAACGACATCGATCACGCCGTCGACCTCGGCGGCACGGTTCTTTACCGCCTCGACGATGAAGCCCGATACCGGACAGAAGCGCGTGGTCGTGGTCATCTTGATCCTTACGATGCCTGTGGGGTCGGTATCTATCTCGTAGATGAGACCCAGGTCCACGATGCTGGTTCCTACCTCCGGGTCCTTGATTCCCCGGAGCACGTCGAGGATCATATTCCGAGAGAGATCAGCCATCCGAACCTGCCGGCGTCGCTCTGATCATGATCCTGTAGACCTTTCCGCTGTCGTCGAAGTTCCCGATCCACTCATGGCCGCGGTCCTTCAGCTCATTGAAGAGAAAAACCGGTTCACGGTTCAGCAGGGCGAAAAGGACTTCGCCGCTTTCCATCGTCTCGAGCCGCGCGAGGATACGCTCCATCGGTTCGGGAGGCGGAAGGTCGGTTAGATCGAGGTTCCAAACCGGATCGGGCCAGATGGCTTCGGTCGCCGGGGCCGCCGGCTCAGGTTCGACAGCTTGGTCGCCGGGGACGAAATCGATCTCCCAGTCATCCTCCGAAAGCTTTCGAGCGACGTGCGAGTAGCCCCGCTGCTCGAGCTGACGGATCAGGGGAACCGGCTGGAATATCACATGGAGCCTAAGTCCCTCGCCAGGATCAAGGCTGGAGACGGTATCCATGATCAATTGGAACGGCATCCCGCCGTCCCGCAGGATCTGACGTACGTCGAGTTCACGAAGCTGAACCATTGGCGTTACCCCTTTGATGAACGGCGAAAAGAAGCGCCGGCTTTTTGAATGGTGCTGTCTTCATCGAAGCATCAATATTCGCGAGTGAGCGAGCAAGGACAAGCTCGATGATGAGGGCAGCGGTCGAGAAGGTCTGGAAGATGACGGCAACACGGAAAAGGCCGTCGAAAGCCAAAGATATTGCAAGCGACGCGACGACAACCGCGCCGTAGAAGAGCCAAAGCCAGATCGCGGCCCGGCCTCCCGATACGAGATCGGAGAGACGCGGCGTCTGCCGGCGTCCGAGGAGGGGGCCGAAGACCTCGATCCACGTCAGGAAGGGAACGATCTTGAGCAACTGGGCAAGACCCAGGCCCGTCAGCCAGCCGAAGACGAACAGATAGACCGCGGCTGCGAGAAAATGGCTCCCCACGTTGGATGCGAGGCCTGTGGCCAGCATCGACATTGACAGTCCGAGTAGCGTGAAGGCCGGAAGTGATCCGGACATGTTCACCTCCAGAGGCCCGCGGCGGCGTCCTTTGTAGGCCGATATCAACTCCAGTACATAGATGGCGATCGCTACGGCGAACACTATTGCTGCCGCTGCGAGCAACCATTGGGAAACGGTCGGCCACGTCAGTGAAATCGCAGTCGCCACCGCCAGCACGACCATACTCACGCCAGCCATGTTGGCGATAAGCTGCGCCCGCTTCATGTCGTCGGACAACAGGAACATCGGGAGCAATTTATAGCTTACGCCGATGGCCGCCAGCGTCATCCACCCCCCGAGGCCGAAGCTTGCGTGGAAGGGAATCCCGTGGAGCAGAAGGACGATGAAAACCGGTGCCTGGGAGACACCCGAAACGGTGACAGCAAAGAGCGAGCCGAGGGCGGCTGTTGCCGCGAGGCAACCGATTGCGATCAGGACGAGGGGCGATGCCGGATGGCTTTTGCGACCGCGCCACAGCACCAGCAGCAACGCAGTTCCCACCCAGGAAAGCGAAGGCGCCAGAGTGGCGACCGCAGCGAGCATCACCCCGCCCGAGAGTTCGGATCCACGGTCGATCAAATGGAAGCCCAGCAGCAGAAGAGCAAGCCCGGCGACGATGCCGCCGAGGCCAAGGACGTCGTACCGTCCTTTGGGAAGGCTCAACCCCGTAAGAACCGGTGCGAACTGGAGCAGCGCGCCAATCATCAAGAGGGCAAGCCATCCAATCGTTACAGAGTGCACGACGATGAGGGCGCGAGGATCGCTGACGTCGACGGATGGCGCCCAGCTTCCTGTTGACAGCAGAACCTCCGCAAACAGCAGAAAGAGGAGCGCTGCGCCGAAGTAGCACATGGTCCATCGCGACAGACTGGCGCCGATTGGCATCATCGTGCTTCTCCGGTGCTAGTGGCTGCCGCAGCAGCAGTCGCAGCCGGCGTCGAGACGGGTGATCTCCACACGCCAGACCTCCGGCCCCTGCTCGAGGTACTCCCAGGAAAACTTTCCAGGAAGTGCCGTTTCCAACTGGTATTGAAGCGGCCGGGGTTCGTGATCACTGGTGATATGCAAAACCTTTCCAGGCGTCAGCGTATGCAGCGTGCCGAAGATTTGGGGATGACGCTCAAATGGCGGCAGGACACGCACGTCGATATGCGTGATTTCGCTTCGCGTGGAGGGCGCGTCAGTCATGTGATTGTTCCTTCAGCCGCTGGCATGATGATCGACGGGACCGCGGCGCATCCGTTGTCAGTTGGCAACGATAGGCTTGCGCGGATTGGGGCACTTTGACAGCGAACAAACATCGAGGAGGTTTGACCCGTGCGAATTCGTTTTCATTGACATATGACAAGGAAATGCAGGCGGCGGGCAGACATAAGAGCGCGATGATCCTCAAGAAAGGAGATCGACATGTCGGAAGCTCTGGTCGCCAAGTACGGTGACGCCCGACTCCCGCGCTACACAAGCTATCCAACCGCACCGGCATTCGCTGCGACAGTGGGACCTGACGAATACGCGCAAGGACTTCAAGCCATATCGGCCTCGGACCCTGTCTCGATCTATCTGCACGTACCCTTTTGCCGCTCGATGTGCTGGTACTGTGGTTGCCACACGACCATCACCCGGCAGGACGCACCGATCCTGGAATATCTCGACGTCATGAGCCAGGAGATCGAACTGGTGTCGTTTGCGGCCGGAAACAATGTGCCGGTCAAGAACGTCCACTTCGGAGGCGGAACACCCACCATCATGAAGCCCCACGAGTTCGCGGCGCTCATGATGAAACTCAGGAGCGCCTTTCAGCTCGAGCACGACGCCAGCGTGGCCGTCGAAATCGACCCGCGCACACTCGCGCCAGAAATGATCGCGGCGATGGGAGAGAATGGCGTTGATCGTGCCAGCCTCGGCGTGCAGAGTTTCGATCCCGTCGTACAGAAGGCCATCAACCGCATCCAGACCTTTGGCCAGACCCAGGCAGCCGTCGCAGGGTTGCGCTCCTTCGGGGTGACGAGCATCAATTTCGACCTGATCTATGGCCTGCCACATCAAACTGTCCAATCGTGCGTGGATACGGTCAGACAGGCAGTCGAATTGAGCCCCGAGCGCTTCGCTGTTTTTGGATATGCTCATGTCCCGGCCTTCAAGAAGCATCAACGGCTTATAGATGAAGCCGCGTTGCCGGATGCCGCGCAGCGAAACGAGCAGGCCGAGGCGGTGGCGGAGGAACTTGTCAACTGTGGCTATGTCCGCATTGGCCTGGATCACTTTGCGCTGCCAGGTGACGAGCTCGCAGTTGCCTCCAGCGCCGGCACCCTCCACAGGAACTTCCAAGGTTACACCACGGATGACTGTGCCACCCTGATCGGCCTTGGCGCCTCCGCGATAGGAAGGCTGCCGTCCGGTTACTACCAAAATCACGTGGCGCTGGGCCGCTATGCTGAACGGGTCGCATCCGGTGTTTTGCCCACAGCGAAAGGCTATATGCTAACCGGGGAAGACAAGCTTCGTGCCAAAGTGATCGAGCGCCTGATGTGTGACTTCGAGGTGGATCTGCCGAAGCTGGCCGAGGAATCAGGATACGAGAGCGGTTTTCTGCTCGACAGGAACGACCGGTTGCAGGCGCTTGTCTCGGACGGCGTCGTCACGATCGAGGAGGGCCGGGTGGTCGTTTCCCGCAGCTCCCGCTTTATGGTCAGGGCGGTTGCTGCCGCGTTCGACGCCTATTTCGGGTCCTTGGGACGATCTCACAGCAAGGCAGCCTAACCTGATCGGCGCCCGCTTCTTCATGGGGTGTTGACCTTTCGCCTTCTCTGCTGGCCGGGACGGTTTCGGCCAGACGCAACCCGCCAGACCGTATCCGCCATTTCCGGCAATCTCTGGGGTCTCGCTCGTCGCCATTGGCAGGGTTGGCGGCCAGGCTCCCCTTGCGAGCACCGTCGCCGGCCTGCCGATCTCAATCCTGTCGCGCAGCATCTCGTGGACGGAAGTTCGCGGTGAGCCAGTTTCGGTGAAACTCACCGCCAGAAGGCGCCATCGTTCGTCAAACGGTCGGCGTGACATGGGATGGTCCGCGAGATGGCAACATCGTTGTTTCGACGCTCCTTTCCGGCGCCCCTTTTGCGGGCGACCAGTCGCAGAGCCAAGGGCGACTTGGCTTTGCGCGATCGCCGTCGGAAATCGTCCCAACCCCTCAGCCTCGACGTCGGCCCCCATCCAATGTCAGAAGAACCGCCTGGATCGCCCGCACAGACGCCCGCACATAAGCCCCCTGGCAGTGATCGTAGTCCCGCTATGCCGTCAGGTTTCGGTAGATCACAGGAAGAGCACTCGGAAGCTTCGCAATATTCGAGACCAGCGAGAAGCCCGACCGCCCGAAGATCGCGGGAAGATAATCGCCAGCATTGCGGTCGACGGTGACCGCAAACACAGCCTGGCCGCGATTGCGGGCCTCCATCACCGCACGCCGGGAGTCCTCGAGCGCGAACCGGCCTTCGTAGTGGTCCACGTCGTTCGGCTTTCCGTCGGTCAGAATCAGCAGCAGGTTCTTCCTTGCCCCCTGTAAATCGAGTTGCTTAGACACGTGTCGGATCGCCGCGCCCATGCGGGTGTAATAGCCGGGCTTCAAGCTGGCGATGCGCCTGGCGGTCGTGGCGGAGAACTTCTCCTCGAAGCGCTTTACACTGTCCACCCGGATCCAGCTATGTCGGCGAGACGTGAACGTGTCGATCGCAAAGCTGTCGCCGCAGGCGTCGAGGCCGCGAGCCAGCACGTTAAGCGCCTGCATCTCCACGTCGAGCACCCGCCGATTGTCGAGCCACGAATCCGTGGATAGCGAGACGTCGACCAAGATGGATGTGGCCAGCTCATGGGCCGCAGGACGCGACGATTCGTAGATGCGGTCATCAGGATAACCGGTGGCTAGAAGATCGATGCGCGAGCGCACCACCGCTTCAAGATCGATTTCGTTTCCGTCCAACTGTGCTCGGCAGATCTCACGTCTTGGCCGAAGGATCTCGAACTGCTTGCGTACCTTCCGGATCACGGACTGGTCGCCTGCAATCGGAGAAATCTCCGCGTCCTGAATTGTCCCGAGCACAACCCGGCAATGGTCTTCAGCGTACTGTTGTGTCCTGAAATTCCATTCCGGATAGAGCAACTCGCCTTCTATTCGCGAAGGATCAACGGCTTCGGGGGAGAGGTCGAGATCGAAGTGGAACTTTGACTTCGGCCGCTCCTTGGTTCCGCTGAGCGTGATGTCGTCGAGCTCGTCGGCAGCCGACGTTTCGTCGTCCTCCTTGTCGTCTGTCGGGCGGTCTACATTGACCATTTCCGCCATGGCGAGGATCTTCTCGAAGCGGTTGAGAATAAACGGGTCGCGCTTTCGATCGGCGGCATCGTCCTTCCGCTTTGCCTCGTGAGAAACTCGCTTTCCATCGTCATCAGATGATGTGTCGTCGGATGGAAGGTCGTCTCGGTCGGTCGGTTGGCATTCCGCCCGCCCGGTGAAGTCGGGCCAGAGGGGAACGGGAAGCATCGGCAGGTATCCGGGAGGAGCCGCCGCAAGAGCGGGCCTGCACCCCGACGGGAGGACATGCTCCAAGGGGAAGGAGAGGGCACTCTTCACGAAATCTTCAACAAGCATCTCTGCCTGAGGGAGTTTCCCGCGAACGCGGCAGGAAAGGACCGCATGGCTGAGGCGGGCATATCGCTCTGCCATTCCGGGGAATTCCCTGACCAACCGCGCACAATTGCTGCGCCCCGCCTCGATCCGGGCGATGTCGCCCAGCATCCTGTCGCTGGAGGCCGGCCCCGGCATCTGTGCGACAGCGATATATCCCGCGAGCCAGAAGTAGAGGTCACGATTGAGCCTCTCGTCGTGGAAGAGGTCGATCGTGGCCGGTAGATGGATCGCGGAACTGTCCCAGGATGGATGATCGCTTCTTTCCTCGCCGAGACCGACAACCTGGCGAAGCCGCAGACGATGAGACGAGGTTTTCTGGCGCGCCTTCTGGATCTGAAGCGTGCGCCCACCACCAAAGGCGCGGAAGCAGACCGCGAGCTGCGCCTTTAGGTCGGCAAGATGGACAGCATGCTCCGGATGGCGCTTCCAGGAGCTGGTATCGCCTACGAGGCGATGCCAGGTGCGTCCAACGGTTTCTTCCAGCTCCAGAAACTCAAGCATCTCGCACCTAGCCTATCGTCGCCTTGGCAACTTCAACGAGCGCCGCCTTGACATCGGCCTCGTCGGTCAGTGGTTCAATAATTGCGGCCCTGACGGCTTCGACCATGGGAATTCCGGCCTCGACAAGCGTCGCGCAATAAATCAGGAGCCGGGTCGAAACGCCTTCCTCGAGATCCTGTCCCTTCAACGAGCGGAGCCGTCGGGCGAGATCGACGAGAGACGCGACCCTGGCTTCAGGAAGCCCGCTCTCGCGCGAGACGGTGGCGATTTCCTTGTCCCGCGGCAGAAAGTCGAATTCGATCGAGACGAAACGCTGCCGCGTGCTGGGCTTCAGCGCCTTCATAAGGTTCTGGTAGCCGGGATTGTAGGAAACGACGACCATGAAGCCCGACTGTGCCTCGAGAAGCTCGCCGGTTCTTTCCAGGGGAAGGATCCGGCGATCGTCGGTGAGCGGATGGAGGACCACTGCCACGTCCTTGCGCGCCTCGACGATCTCATCGAGATAGCAGATGCCACCGTTGCGAACCGCCTTTGTGAGCGGGCCGTCGATCCATACGGTCTCGCCTCCCTTCAGGAGGTAGCGACCGGTCAGGTCTGCCGCGGTCAGGTCGTCGTGGCAGGATACCGTCGAAACGGGCAGCCCCAGGCGGGCTGCCATATGCTGCACGAACCTGGTCTTGCCACATCCTGTCGGGCCCTTCAGCAGGACCGGAAGTTGCCGGGTCCAGGCGCTTTCGAAAAGGGCACATTCATTGCCTTGAGGCGCATAGTAGGGAATTTCGTCCTTTGGATGCAGCGGATGATTGAGGGCTTTTGTCATGACTGATCTCCAGTGAGGGGGCCCGCCTTATTCGGCGGGCTGTACTGCTGCGTTGGGCATGCGTGCGCGTCCGGGGACAAGCACCGACCAGATGAACATCAGCGCGCTGATGAAGACGAAGACGCCGGAGCCGAGCCTGACCCAGTAGAAGAGGGCGAGCTGGTCCTGGACGTCCATGTAGGACTGACCGAGAACGCGCTGCAGATGAACCTGGATGACGCCCGCGAAGGTCAGCGCGAAAGTCATGACCGACATTGCCCCGCACATGATCCAGAAGCTGCTGATCGAGAGCCACTGGTTGTATGGCGCGCGTCCGCGGATCTGCGGGATGGCGTAGGCCATGGCGGCGAGATTCAGCATCACGTATGCACCGAAGAAGGCGAGGTGACCGTGAGCGGCGGTGACCTGCGTGCCGTGGGTGTAGTAGTTCACCGACGACAGCGTATGCAGGAAGCCCCAGACGCCTGCCCCGAAGAAGGCCATTACCGAGCATCCGATCGACCAGAGGAGGGCCGCCTTGTTCTCATGCTTGCGTCCAGCCCTCCAGGTCATGACGAAGGTGAAGACGACCATGGTGAAGAACGGCGCGACTTCGAGGGTGGAGAACAGCGAGCCGATCCACTGCCAGTATCCCGGTGCGCCGATCCAGTAGTAGTGGTGGCCGGTGCCGAGGATCCCCGAGAAGAGGGCCAGGCCGATGATGACATAGAGCCACTTTTCGACGACTTCGCGGTCGATACCGTTCAACTTGATCATGAGGAAGGCCAGAACCGAGGCCATGATCAGTTCCCACACGCCTTCGACCCACAGGTGAACGACGTACCACCAGTACATTTTGTCCAGCGCAAGGTTTACGGGGTTGTAGAAGGCGAACAGGAAGAAGATTGCAACGCCCCATAGACCGAACAGAAGGATGTTGGTGATGGTGGTCTTGCGCCCCTTGAGAGCCGTCATCGTAACGTTGAACAGGAACATCAGGGCGACAATGACGATACCGACCTTGATGGCAAAGGGCTGCTCCAGGAATTCCCGGCCTTCGTGAATATGGAAGAGGTATCCGACGACCGCCAGTGCGGCGGCCACGAGGAAGATCCAGAACTGCGCCTTTGCGAGTTTCGGACTGTAAAGCTCCGTCTCGCACTCCTCGGGAAGGAGGAAGTATGTGGTGCCCATGAAGCCCATGAGCAGCCATACGATCAGTGCGTTCGTATGTACCATTCGAACGATGTTGAAAGGCAGCATGACGGAGAGAGTGTTGGGCAACACGTAGATTGTGCCCGCGATCACGCCGAACAGGAGCTGTGCCATGAAGAGGCCGAGCGCTCCGTAGAAGTAGAGCATCGCAACGCTCTGAGTTTTGTACTTCATCTTAAAAACCTCTCCCTGTCAGCCGGCTTGGTTCGGCGGCCAGTTTTGGGTGTTCGTCTTGCTGACCCATTCGAGGAAATCGGCAAGGTCGTTGACCTCCTGGTCAGTCAAATTGAATTGTGGCATCTGCCTGCGCCCCTCGATGCCTGATGGCTGAGCGGCCATCCACGCATGAAGCGCCTCGCGGGCACTTGCCGGATCCTTGTCGCCGCCCCAGCGTATCCAGACGTTCGACAGTTCCGGCGCGAAGTAGGCGCCTTCACCGTCAAGCGTATGGCAGTTGATGCAGGAGTTCTTTTCCCAGATGTGTTTTCCGCGGGCGACGCCTTCTGTCAGGGTCGCCTCGTTGGTGGACACCGTTCGAATGTAATAGTGGCTGTGGGCCGTAAGGCCCACGAATATAGCGAAGAAGAAAGCGGACCCGCCGTAGAACACGTTTCGGGCCGCGGTTTTGGTCAGGCGTTCAGCCATCGATCATCCTTTCATGTCAGTGGCGGTGCCGCCGTGACGTCGGAAATCGAGCCAGGGGCTCGTTATTGGTGGATGGCCGAATTCCGCCGGGGGGTCTTTGTCAATTCGCAAGTAAGCGAAGGATTACGCATTGTTGGTGAGGTCTGAGCTTGGCGGCGGGCGTCATAGAAAGGCAGCCGGATGTCGACAGGCCAACGTGGCCGGGCTGGACACCGGGAAGACGTCGAAGCCCGCTCCGACGGCACCTTCGGTCGATCGCAAAATAGCGTCCATTGCGAGGGGCACCTGCGCCGGCACCGACCCGATTACCTTGCCGCGCTCGACGGATTGCTTTGTCTGCTCTGGACCAGTGCGATCTAGAAAAACGTGCCCGAAGCGAGGGTCTTCAGCAATGCCATGGAAAGGATGGTCATCGCCCATGCAATCAAGGCTGGGTAAATCGGCGAACGGCGACCGCGAAGTCCAAGGAAATCGGCAGCAACCAATCTGACTTTTGCGATCGCAACAACGACCACAAGCGCCATGAACGCCGGTCTTGATGCGACGCCCAGATAGGTCGAGCCGATGGCAATGCATCCGGTGAGCGCGAAGAGATAGGCAAGCGCCTTGGTCGGACCTGCGGAAGTCCGGTTTTCGATTTTCATAGAAGGTAAACCAGCGGAAACATTACGAGCCACACAATGTCGATGACGTGCCACAGGGTCGTCATCAGGTGGACGTTCTCACGGGAAGGGAAGCGAGCTATCAGGGCGAGCACGCAAGAGCCGAAGAGCACATGCGCCAGGTGGAAGCCCGTTATCAGCACATAGAGCGTCGAGAACGCGTCGTTTGAAAGAAGGGTCGCTCCCTCCTGACCGTACTCATGGATCTTCAGGGCAGTGAAGAGAAACCCTCCTGCCGCAGCTGCGAGCAACAATAACCGCCGCCCCAACAATCTCGTTTGCCGGGCGGCCATTGCGGCAAACCAACCGCTTGCAAGCAGGACGACGGTGTTTGCCATGGGTATGGTGGTGTCCAGCCTTGCCCTGCCTGCGAGGAAGTCCTCCGGACTGATCCAGGAGGCTATCACAAACGCAGCCAGGAGAGCCCCGAACGCGGCCAGTTCGCTCCAGGCAAGAATCCAAACAAGCAGGTCGCCAGTTCCAGGCTCCGCGAGATCGTCTGATGTCGTCGAGGTCATGCGCCCTCGATAGGCAATGGATCTGCTTTCTTCTTTGAGGAAACGCAAAAACCCCAGGGTCCTCGCATCAGCGGTCAATCCTGTCGGCAAGGTTTTGTTTACCAAGACATGAGACCTTGGTGCCGTCCTAGACGATATCCGGGACGGCAAAGGCTGGCATTTCGTATTGAGTAGCCAGCCCGTTCCCCGACTTCTTCTCGCTCCTTCCGTCGCCTCCGGGCCTGCTGTTGTCTCTTTGATCGATCTCAAAGACGTCTGTTCTCGACCGGCCTATGGTCCGATTCAAAGGAGAACATGATGACCGACGCCCAGATCGGACTTTCCATAGCCACCCCTGTGATCGTCATTTTCGCAATCACGCTCTACCGCATGGGCGTCCTGCAGCGGACGGGCGTCGTGTCAGCCGTCCTTGCCGCCGTTGCGATCGCCGCAAGCCTCTTTCTGCAAAGGTAGATGGCGATCATGCAAATGCCGAACAAATTCGCCGAGCTCGAGGCCTGCTACGGGCAGCTTGTATCGTGGTGCGACCTTCTGGAAGCGATTGCCGATTTTCTTCCCTGCCACGTAGACGAGAGGCTGTGTGACACCGTGACGGGCGGCCTGATCCCGCTGCTCCAGGCAACCCATGGCCTGGAGGAACATGTTGTTTCTGCGTCACTGCATGCAATCATGCCGGACCATGATCGCGTGGAGGCCGAAAATAGACGATCCACCGAACGCCTGTTCGACATGGATGCCGCGCAAGAGGTTGTCGACGTCCTGCTGGCTTTGAAGAACGGCGACTGCAGGCTGTCGTGGGATGCCATCGGATATCTCCTGCGATCGTTCTTCTGCTTGATGCGGCGACGCATCAAGGCCGAACGGGAAATCGTAGGGCAGATCCGGAAAGCACTTGCGCGACATGAGGGCATGACCGTTCTGGACGCGCAGCTCGCGACTGAGATCGTCTAAGTGCGTCTGTTTGAACAGTATGCTTCGGGTGATTGTGACGTCGTCGCCGGCGACCTTTTAAAGGCGGAACCGACGCCACCCTCGAACAGCTCGGCAATGAGGCCGCCAATCTTCAACCGGGCCACGAATCAATCGCCTCATCTGTGATATCCGCCCAAAATCCTCCTTTCCAATTGTAGCGGCGCGCGACCAGGCAACCGGGCCTGGCGGGTGCAGCCTGAACTTGAACCGGGTGACTACGCCGAGTTGCCGCCGCAGCAGAGCCGAACGATCGGTTGTTGTTTAGAGCAATAGAGCGACGTAGCCGCACCGCTTGCAGCGGGTTACAATAGCTGCACAATGTTCAAGAGATTTCTCATGGAACGGGAAGATCGCCCCGGAAAGGCTTGGCTTTCCCGGTTCGTTGCTGGGCGAGCGGAAGCAGAACGATGGTATTTCGGCCATCAAGTATCACCGACGCCAACGGCGAAGGATTGCCGCGCGGCCTTGGTGAATTACATGCCGAAATTGACGCTCCACTACGACCGCGCGTGCGACCTCGTTGGCGACGATGACGTGGCGCATCGAATGCTCAGTCACTTCCGTCCTGCGCCAGAACGCCACGGCTGCAGTCAGGCCGTCTGGTTGGGAAGAGGAGGGCCAGCCCTCATCCGCAATTTCGATTACCCACCCGATATTGTTTCGGAACGATTTGAGATCACAGCCTGGTCGGGAATGCGGGTGATCTGCAAGGCGCAGCGGCCCTGGGGAGGCTGTGTCGATGGTATGAACGAGGACGGACTTGTCGCCAGTGTCACCCTTGGCGGCAGCCGTGCTCAAGGACTTGGCTTCTCGATCATTTTGATCATCCGCTACATCCTCGAAACTTGCCACGATGTAAGTCAGGCGGTGGCGACGCTCTGCCGAATACCAGTAGCGCTCCCACAAAACGTGACCGTCCTCGACCGTTCAGGGCACTACGCCACAGTGCTGCTCGCTCCCCACCAGCGGCCGATAGTTACAAGGTTGAAGGCCTGCACGAACCATCAGCGAACCGCCAGGCCCTCATCGTCATCATTGGCGCGCCAGCATCTGATTCAGCAGGCGATCGATGATCCAACCATGACACTCTCGCGACTGACCGATCTATTTCTTTTACCGCCGTTGTATTCCAGGAACGGTTCCTTTCCGACGCTTTACACTGCCGTCTACCGCCCCGTGGAAGGGAGAGTGGACTATATCTGGCCCGGCAAGCGCTGGTCCCAAGGTTTCGAGGATTTCGAAGAAGACGAATATATGCACAGTTATGGCTAGACTAGCCACTCACTCCTTCCACATTGATAGTTCTGCCACCGAACAATCAGCAGCAGTCGCCAACACTCTCGGCGGATATATCGTGTCTAAATTCGCGCGTATCGACGGCAATGGCTGGCGTGTTGGCGAGGAGACTGACCGAGTGGGCTTCGCAAGTGCGCGCTGCTCCGTCCATAAGCTTGCCAGCTCCAGGATCTTGCCGCCGGCGGTCGAGGTGTCGTTCGCCTTCTTCCACTTCGTGTCGCAGGTCGCGGCGTACCGACGTGCGGAGGAGCACGTTGTTGCCCGTCTGCAAGAGCTGGGATGCTCGCCGTGGCGGGAAATTTTCGCAAGTTCTCGGAAGGGGCCTATCGGAAGATCCTGGCGACATTGACGTTCTGGCGTGGCACTTGGATGGCCGTGTCATGCTCTTGGAATGCGAAGATCTTCAGTTTGCTAAAACGCCAAGCGAGATTGCAAAGCAGTTATCAAAATTCCGCGGCAAAACCGACGAGAAAGGGCGGCCGGATTTGTTGGCCAGGCATTTTGAAGCGCGTAAGGCTGACAAATGAGCATAAAGCGGCATTCAGCGCTCACTTGAAGCTTGGCGAAACCATAGTGGACGGTGCGCTTGTGTTTGCACATACAGTACCAATGAGCTTCGCGGCGGACCAAATTGCGCATGCCGTAACTCTCTTGACCTATGATCGACTAGAAGAATTTTGTCGGTTCAATCCATGAGACGCGAAAGCGATCAAGTTCTTGGACCGTCAGTTAGCTGCGTGAGCATATTCCCGTTCGGGAAATTTGTGAGTATTTTCCGCGCTAACTTGGATTGTTTTCCCGATCGGGAAAATTTTCTCGACAACGCAGCAAATATGCTGCTATCTTCCCGATCGGGAAATTCAAGATGGCGAAACAGGTCAGAAGTCCAGCCGATATCGGCGCCTTGGTCAGGACAGCACGCAAGGAGCAAAACCTGCGGCAGGACGAGCTTGCCGGCGTTGCCGGAGTTGGCCTGCGGTTCATTGTCGATCTTGAAGCCGGCAAGCCGACAGCACAGATTGGGAAAGTGTTGCAAGTTCTGCAGACGCTTGGTTGTTCCATCGATATCTTAGAACCTGGTGAGCGCAGACGATGATGACGAAGGTTCTCAGCGTATGGTGGGACAATCGTGTCGTTGGCCAGTTTACCCAGGACAGGCACGGCGATATTGCCTTTCAGTACGCGGAGGCATGGCTTGGCGACCAGACTACGCCGCCACTTTCCGCCTCTTTACCGAAGCGGCCGGAACAGTTCTCGCGCCGTGAGTGCCGCCCATTTTTCGGGGGGCTTCTCCCCGAAGAAAGCCAGCGCCTGGTTGCGGCACAGGCTTTGGGCGTTTCACCTGGCAATGACTTCGCGCTTCTCGATCGTTTGGGCGGCGACGTTGCCGGCGCGCTACAGTTGCTGCCGGAAGGCGAAGTTCCGCCTGATGCAACGATGAATGCTGGAAACCAGCCGACGCCTCTGGATAACGCCGGGATCGTTCGAATATTGGACGCCCTTCCGAACAGGCCGCTATTGGCCGGCGAGGAGGGATTGAGGCTATCCTTGGCTGGCGCGCAATCGAAGGTCCCTGTTGTTGTCGTAGATGGCCAGATTGCTCTCCCACTGCCGGGGCAGCCGACCACGCACATCCTGAAGCCGCCAATAGCGCGCTTTAAAGGGACGACTGAAAACGAAGCATTTGTGATGAGCCTTGCCGCCGAGATAGGCCTCGACGTTGCGTCTGTCGAAGCAAGGTCTGTGGAGGGCCGTCCATTTCTCTTGGTCGAGCGGTATGACCGCGTGCGGGATAACCTCGGCATCATGCGCCGCATCCATCAGGAAGACTTTTGTCAGGCGCTCGGTGTGCCACCGGAAAGCAAATATGCCAGCGAAGGCGGGCCGACTTTCAAGGACTGCTTCGAGCTGCTGCGGCGCGTATCGGCAAGGCCTGCAACTGATATCGCTAAACTCTTGGACGCAGCAATTTTCAATCTGATTGTCGGAAATGCCGACGCTCATGGCAAGAATTATTCGATCCTCTACGACAGCCAGGGGCCGAGAATGGCGCCGTTGTATGATTTGCTTTCCACGGTAGCCTATCCTGACCTTTCGCCAAAGATGGCGATGAGAATCGGCAAGCGGGCAAACATTGCCGAGATAGACGCCGAAGGATGGCGGATATTCGCGAAAGACGTCGGAGTTGGCCTTGCTCTGGTTCGTCGACGTGTATCCGAACTGTGCGGCGCAATCATGCAGGAGAGTGGCGAATCTCGCATCATGTCCGTTGATGCTATCGAGATCAGTAAAATCGTAAATAATCGCGCTAAGCTTGTATGTCGGACTATCGGTTAGCTTCCAATTTCGGTACGAAGATAGGTGTAATCATGTTTTCACATGCCACCAAGGGTTACACCACGGCCAATCCCGCGACAGGAATAGCGCCGGGACCTCGCTTCATGTTCCCCATCATCGATACGACCGCGTTCTGAAGATCACTTTTTTCGAGCTGTTCCAGCGCTTCCTTCCTGCATTGGAACCGTATTCGTCCCGCTTCATGTGCTGCTCCCGGAGAGGTCGAAGCACCGACCCGCACGTCCGGTCGATTGAGGAAGTCGCATCAGCCTGTCGAGATCGTTTCACGCGTGTCGGAAACCCGCCAGGCAGCAATGCGAAATCAAATTCAACCAAAGCTTGGACTTATCCATCAAATCGTCAGGGCGACCGTCGGTCGGCGTGGTTACATTGCGCAGAACGCTTGCGAGCGCATCAACATGAAGCGCTGCCGAGGCACCGGTGGAACGCGTCTTCGGGGTACGCCGTGTCGTCAACTACATCTCTACGGCTTGCCATCTTGGCAGCCGTGCCGAAGCGCGGCTTCGTTGGCAAAGTCAGCTAAAGAAACTCTGCCTTTAAGCGACAAAAATACTTTGACCAAGTCCTTTGGTTAGCCGACCGACCGCCCACTGAAAAGCTATACCTCGGCACACTTGACAGGCGCCTTCGCGCGATATCCTATCGCATCACGATTTTTAAGTGCGATGCTGTGGGGGGCGCTGGTGTTCGTACGAGGGGTTTTCCTTGCAAGCTGTCTAAGCCTCCTGGGCGCGGTGGCGTCTGCGGAGGAGACCTATCCTCCGGACATGGCTGACCGTGTCCAGGCCTGTACACCCTGTCACGGGGAGCAGGGGAAGGGCACCAACGATCCGTATTTCCCACGGCTTGCGGGCAAGCCCGCCGGATATCTCTACAACCAGCTGGAAGCGTTCAAATCGGGCAGGCGGAAATATCCGCCAATGAACTATCTCCTCGCGTTCCTGACGGACGACTATCTGCGGCAGTTTGCGGCATATTTCGCCGATCAGCGGCCGGCGCTTCCCGAGAAGCCGCCAACCGATGCCAGCGCGGCAGCCCTTGATCACGGGCACGCGCTTGTGACGCAGGGCGACCTGGACCGCTCTATTCCGGCCTGCGTAAGCTGTCACGGCGGCTCCCTGACTGGCCAGGAGCCTGGTATTCCCGGCCTCCTCGGTTTGCGCGCCAGTTACATTAGTGCTCAGCTCGGAGGATGGCGCTATGGAACACGCACGGCCACTGCGCCCGACTGCATGCAGCTCGTCGCGGGACGTTTGACGGAAGACGATGTTCGAGCCGTCGCAGCTTATCTCGCCAATCAGGCTCAGCCCGCCGATCCTGCGCCATCTGCCGCCGGCTCTTATTCGTTGCCCTTTGCGTGCGGCAGCCAGCCCGAGAAGGGGAGGACGCCATGAGCGCGCGTTTTCGAATATCAACCGCTCTTGTCGTGTCATCGATGTTGGCGATAGCCGCAACGCTGGTGCCGGCTGCCGCACAGTCGCCGCAATCGGGCGATGTCGTCAAAAAGGGAGAGTATCTGGCGCGAGCCGGGGACTGCGTCGCATGCCATACGGCGCCCGAGGGCAAATTATTTGCTGGGGGGCGTTCGATGCCCACGCCTTTCGGCACGTTGTATACTTCGAACATCACGCCCGACGCCGAAACGGGCATTGGAAAATGGTCGGCCGACGATTTCTACAAGACGATGCACAGCGGGAGATTCCCGGACGGCGGTCTCCTCTATCCCGCGATGCCTTTCGGCTCCTACACAAAGGTCACGCGGGACGACAGCGATGCGATCTTCGCCTATTTGAAGACGATTCCGCCGGTGCGCCAGACGAACCGGCCGCATGACTTGCAATTCCCGTATAACAACAGGTCTCTGATCCTTGGTTGGCGAACCCTTTTCTTCAACGAGGGTGAATTCAAACAGGATCCAAAACAGTCTGACGAGTGGAACCGGGGCGCCTATCTCGTGGAGGGGCTCGGCCACTGTGCCATGTGCCATTCGCCCATCAACGCACTCGGTGGGAGCCGCGAATCCGAAGCATTTCAGGGCGGCTTGATTCCGATGCAGGACTGGTATGCTCCATCTTTGACATCGAACAAGGAAGCTGGTTTGGGCGACTGGTCGATCGAGGAGATCTCGGATCTTTTGCAGAAGGGAATATCGACGCGCGGAGCGGTCTACGGGCCGATGGCCGAGGTCGTGTACAACAGTCTTCAGTACATGACCGACGAGGACACGCGCGCGATGGCCGTCTATCTGAAAAGCATCGCGCAGGATGAACCTTCCCCGCCAAAACCTTCCGTCAGGACCGAAGAAGCAAGCCTCCTCATCAGTCTCGGGAAGACCGTCTATGACAAGCACTGCGCGAGCTGTCATGGGGCTGAGGGCGAAGGAAAGCCTCCTCATTACCCGCCGCTAGCCGGAAACCAGTCGATCCAGATGGAATCGGCCGTAAATGGTATTCGCATGGTTCTTAACGGCGGATATCCGCCGGCTACCGCCAAGAACCCCATGCCGCATGGCATGCCGCCATTTGCCGTCACGCTTTCCGATGACGAGGTCGCCGCGGTAGCATCATATATCAGGACGGCATGGGGCAACCGTGGCACCCCGGTCAGCGCCGCCGAGGCGAACAAGCTTCGATCTGCTCCACTGCAATGAGGACGACATGATCAATCCTGACGAGCCTGCCCATATCCCCGACGACCGGATGGTCGAACGCATTGTCGCTGAAGGGCCACGAGGAGCAGTTGTTGTGGCCGGGATTGCGACCGCCGCCGTCGTTGCAATGTGGGTCTTGTTTTATCTGCTTGTGTTCGTGCCCCGGAGTGTCTGATGAGCGATGTTCACAACGAAGCGGCGGCGGTCGCTGAACGCGTCGAACGGCGCTGGGCGACCGTTGCGATCTTGATTATTGTGTTTTTGGCGGGGATGGCGGCGTTCGCCGGGATACATCAGACGACCATGCCGCAGACAGCAGTCGAAACCATCGACCCGACCACGATCCATCTCCAGGGCGAGTTCATTGAATCCAATCTGGGCAGCGCGGTTGAGCAGGATGGCTCCGTGACGGTAAGGGCGATCGGCCAGCAGTATTCGTTCTCCCCGCCCTGCATCGTCGTTCCAACTCAGACCCCGGTTACCTTCAGGGCCACCAGCGCCGACGTCGTGCATGGCTTCCTCATCCAGGGCACCAACATCAACACGATGCTTGTTCCTGGTTACGTATCGGTTCAGAAGGCCAGCTTCGACCAACCCGGTGAACACCTCATGCCATGCCAGGAGTTCTGCAGTGTTGGCCACGAAGGCATGTGGGCGAAAGTGAAGGCCGTCGACAAGCAGCAGTTCCTTTCGGAAATTGCGGACAAGAGGAGGCTTTCCTGTGCTCCATAATCGCAGGCTAATTCTGGCGCACTTCTGGCTCGCCTTCGCGACCTTTGGCCTTGCCCTGCCGCTCGGCGCCTGGCAGATGTACGTCCGCAGTCCGCTCTCCCCCTGGATCAGCAATCCTGAATGGTATTACCGTTCCCTGACCGCTCATGGCACGGTGATGGGTTATGTGTTCCCAACGCTCGTCGCAATGGCCTTCGGCTATGCGATCAGCGAGGCTTCCCTGAAACAGGCCCTCGTTGGAGTCCGCTGGGCCTGGACTGGTTTTTGGCTGATTGCGGTCGGCGCTGTTATCGCGATGATCCCCGTGTCCCTTGGTCGGGCGTCAGTGCTTTACACCTTCTACCCGCCTTTGATCGGAAGCGCGCTCTACTATATCGGCGTTGTGATGGTCGTTGTCGGCTCCTGGATCTGGGTGGCTCTCATGTCCATCAATCTAAGGGTTTGGAAAAGGGCCAATCCGGGCGCACCAGTGCCACTCGCCATGTTTGCGAACGTGGCCGGCTCGTATCTATGGGCATGGACCGCCGTCGGCGCCGCCCTGGAGCTACTGCTGCAAATCATCCCGGTTGCACTCGGGTTCAAATCGACGATCGACGCCGGACTTGCGCGCGTGTTCTTCTCGTGGACATTGCACGCAATCGTCTATTTCTGGCTCATGCCGACCTATATCGCCTACTACACGATCGTTCCGCGGGCGATCGGCGGTCGCGTCTTCAGCGACAGCATGGCGCGTATCTCGTTCATACTTTTTCTCGTGGTTGCCATGCCGATCGGCATCCACCACGCCTTCGCCGACCCTCAGGTCGGTGCAGGTTTCAAGTTCATCCATTCCACTTTCACCGCCCTGGTCGCACTTCCAACGCTGCTGACCGTCTTCACCATACTGGCGTCTGTGGAAATCGCGGCGCGTGCGCGAGGTGGCAGAGGCGCCTTCGGCTGGCTGACAGCGCTCCCCTGGCGCAACCCCATGATGCTGGCGGTGACGTTCTCCTTCATCATGCTCGGCTTCGGCGGGGCCGGGGGGCTCATAAACATGAGCTACCAGCTCGACGCGTCGATCCACAACACACAGTGGATCACCGGACACTTTCATCTCATTTTCGGCGGCGCGATCGTCATAATGTATTTCGCCATCGCTTATGACCTGTGGCCCCATCTGACGGGACGTCCTCTCGTCAGCCTTGGTCTGGTCAGGCTCCAGCTCTGGCTCTGGTTCATCGGAATGATCGTGACGACTTTTCCCTGGCACTATGTCGGGATCCTCGGCATGCCGCGCCGGATGTCCTTCTTCGACTATACGGATCCGGCGCTTGCGAACGAGGCGGTTTCGGTCGTGCTCTCGGCAATTGGCGGGTTCATTCTCGTTGCCTCGGGTATTCTTTTCCTTGTCGTTCTTATCCGCTCGCATCTCGCTTCGCCGAGCCAGCCGGAGGAGTATCGGTTCGCGCTGGCCGTCCATCCTACCACGAGAGTTCCTGCTGCCCTGAACAGCTACGGTCTTTGGGTTGGCCTGATGGTAGCACTGACGATCACGAACTATGGATATCCGATCCTTCAACTTGCCATACGCAATGACACCTCCGTGCCAGCGGTATATGTGGGAGAAAGGTGATGAACGGCGACAGGCTGACCAGCTTTCGGAACCGGTGGACGCTGACCAGCGTCTTCGTCACAGCCGCAATCTTCGTTGTCGCCGCGCTATTGGGCTTTGTGCTGCTTCCGCGCCTTGACGCAAGGGAGCAGGTGGTGGGCTTATGGGATACCATCTGCCGGGCCGCCGGGCTGCCGCAGCGCGGAGAAGCTTCTGAACCCGTGCAGCCAGGTTACAAGACGTCTCTTGTGAAGATTGCAACCGCAGTTTCGCGAACTCGCAACGAGGAGGCGATAGGCAGAGGAGCCACGCTTGCGCAGCAGTGCGCCATCTGTCACGGCCCCACAGGCATAAGCCGCGCAGACTCCCCGAATCTGGCCGGCCAGTATGCGAGCGTGGTCTATAAGCAGCTTCGCGACTTCAAGGACGGCGTTCGTGTCAACGCTGTCATGAGCCCGTTCACGGCGAAACTGACCGAGCGGGACATGCAGGACCTTGCCGCATACTACGCCTTCTTGCCGCGACTGCCGGGCTTTCATCCCGCCGGGGCCAATCCGGCCCCGCGCATCGTGATCAGCGGCGCGCCAACAAGAGGAATCGCGCCCTGTGGTTCGTGTCATGGCACTATTGAAAACAAGCTGGGCAGTCCGTGGCTCGAGGGCCAGTCCGAACTTTACCTCAAGACCCAGCTCCAGGCCTTCGTATCTGGCTCGCGGCAGAACGACATCAGCAGTCAGATGCGCAACGTTGCGCGCGCGATGACGCCCGAAGAGATTGAAGAGGCAGGCCGGTACTATGCAAACCAGCCGCCGCCCTATCTGTCCACCGAATGAACCGATCCGTCGCAGTGTCGTCAAAATGCCGGGGCTTCGAACGGTGCTTGAATGGCGACTGTCATCTCGTTCGATCGCGCCCGTGTGGTTACACGCCACGTGAAGAAGAACGACCGATAAAACATTTCCTCTCACGGGGGAGGGCGAGGTTCTCACCGCGATCGTGTTCGGCTGTCAGTCACTCGGCGGAAGGCGGTCTCATCCACTTGCCGTCCTTCCAATGAATGGCCACTTCGCGTGCGGTTTCCGCGGCAGATCAATCAACCATCTGCGAGGAGGCGGATCCATGCGCTCTGGCTATGGCATCCTGCAGATCCTCGATCGGCGTCGATCTCGTCATCGCATTGCCTTCCAGCTCTTTCGGCATCTTCCAGCCGGGGTCGACGCCTTCCATGTTTGGAAGCTCATGTGCGATCCCTTTGTGGCAGTCGATACAGGTTGCCTGTCCAGATAGCAGATATCGGGTGTGAATCTCGGCAGCGCGCTGCGTCTGCTTCTGCAGATCCATTGCCACCGCGGTGTGGCAGTTGCGGCATTCCAGGCTGTCGTTGGCCTTCATACGCGCCCATTCGTGCTGTGCCAACTCCAACCGCTTCTCCAGGAATTTGGGCCGCGTATTGATCGTGCCGAATATCTTGCCCCACACCTCCTTGGATGCCTGCATCTTGCGAGCGATCTTGTCGGTCCATTGATGCGGCACGTGACAGTCCGGACAGGTAGCCCTGACGCCTGAGCGGTTCGAGAAGTGAATCGTGCGAGACAGTTCCTGGTAAACATTGTCATGCATCTCATGACAGGAGGTACAGAACTTCTCGGTATTGGTGAGTTCCAGCGCCGTATTGAACGCGCCCCAGAACATCACGCCGCCAATGAAACCGCCGAGCGTCAGCACGCCGAGCCCAATCGTGGCCGCCGGCGTCGTCAGGATCGACCAGGCCCAGACAATCGCTTTCCTGATCCATGAGATCATCGGCGTCACTCGCTTCCGGCAGGCTTGACGCCCATTTCGCTCATATCCCTGAACAGGTTGTTCACCAGCGGACGCACATCCGCCTGCGGCACGTGGCAGGCGGTACAGAAGTAGCGACGGGGCGAGACATCCGCGAGCATCTGGCCATCACGGGTCATGTAGTGTGTCACGCTGATCATCGGCGCACCGGAGTCCTGGGTGAACTCGCGTTTGTGGCAGGAAAGGCATCGGTTCGCGTTCACCGAGAGCTCGTATCCCTCGATCGAATGAGGGATCACTGGCGGCTGGTCGGGATAGGCGCGCATCCTGCGGCGGTCGTCCACGATCCACTTCGGCAGTGGCGCCGCCGGGCCGATCGCCATCGACGGCACTCGCCCAACCAGTTGCGGTGCCGTTTCCGGCAATACCTGGGCAATCGTGGCCGTCGCGACGAAAAGCAGAATACCCGCCGTGACCAGCATCCAATCAGGCCGCCTCAAATGGCGACGGGGAGAATCTTGACCGCGCATTTTTTGAAATCCGTCTGTTTTGAGATGGGATCGGTGGCGTCGAGAGTAACCTTGTTGATTAGTTGGCTTGCGTCGAACCAGGGAACGAAGATGACGCCGGGCGGCATGCGGTTTCGCCCGCGCGTCTCGACACGCGACCGGATCTCGCCGCGACGTGACACAATCCGCACTTCCGCACCCTGGTTGATGCCTCGCTTGCGGGCGTCCTCCGCGTTCATGAATACCCGTGCACCCGGGAATGCCTTGAAGAGCTCGGGAACGCGCAACGTCATTGAACCCGAATGCCAGTGTTCCAGCACGCGGCCAGTCACCAGCCAGACGTCAAACTCATCATCCGGGGCCTCCGCCGGCGGCTCGTAGGGGACGGCCAGGATGACCGCCTTGCCGTCCGGCTGGCCGTAGAAGTTCACGCCTTCGCCAGGTTTCACGAAAGGATCAAAGCCCTCGCGATAGCGCCACAGCGTCTCCTGGCCGTTGACCACCGGCCAACGCAGCCCGCGCACCTCGTGGTACATGTTGAAGGGTGCGAGATCGTGGCCGTGTCCGCGCCCGAAGGTGGCATATTCCTCAAACAGGCCTTTCTGAATGTAGAAGCCAAAGGCCTTCGCTTCCTGATTGTCGTAGTCGGCATTGAGTTCGCTGAGGGGAAAGCGGTCGACCTCGCCATTGCGGAAGATTACGTCAAACAGGCTCTTGTCGCGATATTCCGGATTGGCGTCGAGGATATTGGCGGGCCAGACCTCGTCGGTCTTGAAGCGCTTGGAGAATTCCGCGATCTGCCAGAGGTCCGACCGTCCCTCTCCGGGGGCTTGGACAAGCTGGCGCCAGAGCTGGGTCCGGCGCTCGGCATTGCCGTAGCCGCCCTCTTTCTCAACCCACATCGCAGCCGGCAGGATCAGGTCGGCGCTCATCGCCGTGATTGTCGGATAGGCATCGGAGACGACGATGAAGTTTTCCGGGTTTCGGTATCCCTGCCAGGTCTCGTTGCTCGTGTTGGGTGCTGCCTGGATATTGTTGTTGACCTGCACCCAGTAGAAATTGAGCTTTCCATCCTTCAGCATGCGGTCCTGCTGAACGGCGTGGTAGCCCGGCTTTTCCGGGATGATGCCATGCGGGATGCGCCAGATTTCCTCCGCACGCTTGCGGTGCTCGGGATTGGTAACGGTCATGTCGGCCGGGAGGCGATGGGCAAAGGTGCCGACCTCGCGCGCGGTACCGCAGGCCGACGGCTGCCCGGTCAGTGAGAAGGGACTGTTGCCGGGTTCCGATATCTTACCCGTCAGCAGGTGGATGTTGTAGACCATCTGGTTCGCCCAGACGCCGCGCACATGCTGGTTGAAGCCCATCGTCCAGAGCGACATGACCTTGCGTTGCGGATCGGCGTAGAGTTCCGCCAACTGCTCCAGGAAGCCTGCATCAACGCCGCTCAGTTCAGCTGCCTTTTCCAGCGTGTACTCGGACACGAATTTCTTGAAGGCGGCAAAGTCAATTGGCTCCATCTTCGCCGGATCGGTCGCATTGGCAGCCTTCAATTCCAGCGGATTATCCGGCCTCAACCCGTAACCGATGTCGGTAACTCCGCGGGCGAACCGCGTATGCCGATCCACGAAGTCCTGGTTAACCCGCCCGGTCTGGATGATGTGGTTCGCGATGTAGTTGAGGATTGCCAGGTCCGACCCCGGCTTGAAGATCATCGGTATGTCCGCGAGATCCATGCTGCGATGGGTGAAAGTGGATAGAACCGCAACCCTGACATGCGGGTGGCCGAGACGGCGGTCGGCGACGCGGGTCCACAGGATCGGATGCATCTCCGCCATATTCGAGCCCCAGAGCACGAAGGCGTCAGCATGCTCGAAATCGTCATAGACGCCCATCGGCTCATCCATGCCGAAGGTGCGCATGAAGGCGTAGGCCGCCGAGGCCATGCAGTGGCGAGCGTTCGGATCGAGATTGTTGGAGCGCAGGCCGGCGCGCATCAGTTTCGTCGCCGCATAGCCCTCGAAGATCGTCCACTGGCCGGAGCCGAACATGCCGACTGCCGTCGGTCCCTTCTCCTTCAGCACCCTCTTGCATTGCTCGGCCATCACGTCGAACGCCTCGTCCCAGGTGATCGGTTCGAACTCTCCGTCCTTGGCATAGACGCCGTTACGCTTGCGCAAGAGCGGCGTCTTCAGCCGGTCCTCGCCGTACATGATCTTGGAAAGGAAATAGCCCTTGATGCAGTTCAGGCCGCGATTGACCTCGGCCTGCATGTCGCCATGGGTGGCGACTACCTTGCCATCCTTCACGCCGACCATCACGCCGCAGCCGGTGCCGCAGAAGCGGCAGGGTGCCTTGGACCATTTGATCTCGAGTGCCTCGACGCCACCTGGTACCGGCTGGGCGGCGGCGGGTAGTGCTATACCGGCGGTCGCCGCGGCGATGCCGGCGGCGTGGGCCTTCAGGATGTCACGCCGCGTCAGTGTTCCGGTCATCGCTTCGCATCTCCTCTGTCTCGACGTGCTCGAAAACCATGCTCGCCGTGATCACTCCCTCGAGGAGCGAAATGCGCGTCAGGCATTCGCCGAGCATGCCCGTATTCGTTCCCTCGATCACGACGACGATCTTGCCGCCGCCGTGGCCATAGACTTCGACATTCTCCATCCCGGCGATTGCAGCCAGGACGGCTTCGGTTCGCGCCGGCACCGTCGCGATCACCGCGCTGGAAATATGATAGCGCTGCGGCTGCTCAGACATCGGCGGCCTCGGCTTCGTGGGCCTGAAGGCCGATGGCGCTGACCGGGCATATGCTGATGCACGCGCCGCAACCGCTGCAGAGCGCTTCGTTCAGTTCCGGGACGAACGGGCCGCCCATTCGCGGGCGGAAGCGGATCGCTTGCTCGGGACAGCATTCGCCGCACGACTGGCAGGCGACGTGGCGCTTCGCGAGACAGTCGTCGCCGACAACCGCGACATGCGGGAAACGATCGGCGTTCACGGTCAAAAAGACGGGTTCGGGACAGACCGAGCTGCATTCGCCGCAGAAGGTGCATTCACCAAAAGCGAAATCGATCGATGGCATCCCGTCCGAAAGCCGGATGATGCCGGTCGGACATCGTTCGGCGCAAAGCCCGCACCCCGTGCACCCGTTGAGGCTTTCGGCCGTCGCCCCAGGAGGACAGATGCCGATGTTTCTCCTGGCAGGTCGGCCGAAAAACAACGCTCGACGTGAGATGGGCTCTGTCCGCATGACGCCCTCAATGACCCGCAGGCGGCCCCGGCGGGCCGTAAATGATCTGGAACATCCAGACGAGGAAACCGTATCCGCCGACGACGCCAACGGCAACGAGCGGCCAGATTCCAAACGCCAAAACGAGGAAAGCAAGGACCTCGACCCGCCGCCGTCCGCGGGGAGTGATTTCCTTCGGAGCTTTGTCGATCAAATCGGTCATGGCGGCTCCCCCACAGCAAAAACCGTAGCACACGTTTTTGGAGAAGCAAAGTCTCAATTGCACTTCCTCTTGCGTGCAAGGACCGTAGGAAAGTTGATCTGTTTTGCCGGGGCGGTCGGGCGAGCGGAGCGATCTTTGAGGGAGCGCAAATACCGGCAGCGCCCTTCGACCTATTTAGGTCATAATCGCTGTTCAGCCGCTTGCTTAAGCAAGGGGACGCCAGTCGGCGAAGCGATCGATCCAAGCGTCGAAAGGTCAAACGCGTGACAGACAGCACGAACCAGGAAGCCGCAAACGAGCCGACTCGCCGTGATTTCCTTTATCTCACCACAGGCATGGCGGGGGCGGTTGGGGCCGTTGCGGTTGCATGGCCGTTTATCGACCAGATGCGTCCGGATGCTTCGACGTTGGCGCTGGCCTCGATCGAGGTTGACGTTTCCAGCCTCGAGCCGGGAATGTCGCTGACGGCCAAGTGGCGCGGCAAGCCGATCTTCATCCGCAACCGTACGCCCGAGGAAGTGAAGGCTGCCGATGAGGTGCCGCTTTCCGACCTGAAGGACCCGGTGGCGCGCAACGCCAACCTGCCGTCCGACGCGCAGGCGACCGGCGTCGACCGTTCGGCCGGCAAGGACAAGGAAAACTGGATCGTCATGATCGGCTCGTGCACCCATCTCGGCTGCATCCCGCTCGGCCAGGCCGGCGAATACAATGGTTGGTTCTGTCCCTGCCATGGCTCGGTCTACGACACGGCCGGCCGCATCCGCAAAGGNCCGGCGCCGCAGAACCTGGCGATCCCGACCTATTCGTTCGTTTCCGATAAAGTAATCAAGATCGGTTGAGGGGGACTGATTTATGAGTGGCCATTCCAGCTACGAGCCATCAACCGGCCTTGAGAAGTGGATCGATGCGCGCCTGCCTTTGCCGCGCATGGTCTATGACAGTTTCGTC